>JAHDVQ010000020.1:0-18764 GCA_023384595.1 Vicinamibacteraceae bacterium
CCCTGGCGGCGGGACGATCGCGGTGACGAACGCCGTCGCGAGTCGAAGCCGAAGGGGCCGTGGCGCGACGACCGTGGCCGCGACGACAAGCCGAAGGGGCCGTGGCGCGACGACCGCAGTCGAGACGCGAAGCCCAAGGGTCCGTGGCGCGACGACCGCGGCCGCGAAGGGGGGCAGCGCGGCCCCGCCGGCCCCGGCGGGCCGCGAAAGCCGTGGGAGGCGAAGGCGCCGCGGAACGGCGACAGGCGCCCGCGCAATCAGGGGCCCCGCAGCACACGGACGCCGCACAAGGGTCCGCGCGGGCCAAAGCGGGGACGCTGACGTGGTGGTGCACGTCGTGCTCTTCCGTCCGAAGGCAGGCCTCGAGGTGGCGGCCGAACGCGCGCTGCTCGACGTGCTCGCGCGCGCCGCCTCGGGCATCCCGTCGGTCCGGCGGTTCCGGGTCGGCCGCACGCTCGACGGCGCCCCCACCTACGTCCAGCAAGGATTCCCCCCGTTCCCGTACTGCGGCCTCGTGGAGTTCGACTCGCGCGAGGGGCTGCTCGCCTACCTGCAGCATCCGCTGCACGGAGACCTCGGGCGCCTCTTCAACGAGACGCTCGAAGCGGCCCTCATCTACGACTTCGACATGCAGGAGGCCGCCGACGCGGCCGCGTGGCGCACGGGCTGACGCCCGGCGCCCGCCTCAGGCCTTGCCGGCGCCGCCGCCGGCGACGAGCGCGGGAACGCCGTCGCCGCTCAGGAAGAACGCGCGCACCAGGTCGCGCAGCTCACCGATGGACTCGGTGCTGTTGATCGCCGTTCGCAGGTGCGATCCCCCGTCGAGCCCCTTCGTGTACCACGAGCCGAGCGCGCGGATCTTGTTGATGACCCAGCGCTCGCGGCCCTGCGCCGGGCGCGAATCGGACCGCCCACCCGACGTGGGCGCGTGGTGACGGAAGCCCTGGGCCTCGTTCGCGCGCTCGTCGAGCAGCAGGTCGATGTAGTCGAGCAGGAACCGGCCCCGCATCTCCGCGGTGACCTCGCGCGGCTCGCGGCCCGCGAGAAGGTCGGCCGCCTGCGCGAGGATCCACGGATTGCGCAGCACGCCGCGCCCGACCAGGACGCCGTCGACGCCCATGCGGAGGCGCTCCACGACATCGGCCGCTTCCACGCAGTCGCCGCTGCCGATGACGGGGATCGGCACGTCGTGCGCGATCTCCGCGACGAGGTTCCAGTCGGCGCGCCCGCTGTAGGACTGCGCGGCCGTGCGGCCGTGCACGGTGATGGCCGCCGCGCCGGCATCGGCAACGCGGCGCGCGAGCTCCGGCGCATTGACCTCGGCCTCGTTCCATCCCGCCCGCATCTTCACGGTGACCGGGATCTTCACCGCATCGGCCATGCGCCGCACGATGTCGGCCGCGTGCGCGGGCTCGCGCATGAGGCTGCAGCCCGCGTGGTGCTTCGCGATCTTCGGGACGGGGCAGCCCATGTTGATGTCGACGACATCGGCGCCCATGCCCTCGACGATGGCCGCGGCCTCCGCCATCCGCGCCGGGTCGCCGCCGAAGATCTGGATCGACACCGGGCGCTCGGCTTCCGTGTACTCCGCGTACTCGAGCGTGCGGTCGATGCCGCGCACGAGTCCCTCGGAGCTGACCATCTCGGTCACGACCAGACCGCAGCCGCCGTGGCGCTTCACGAGCCGCCGGAACGCCGTGTCGGTCATGCCGGCCATCGGCGCCACGCCCGTGGGCGGGTCGACGACGACACGGCCGATGGAGACTTCGTCCATGGGGGCGGGTGGACTCACGCGCCGGTCTTCGGCGGGGCCGGAGCCGGCGACTCGGCCGGCGGCAGGGTCTCCTTCGCCAGCGCCTGCTCGTAGAGCTTTTGCAGCTCGGGGTTCTTCCACTCGATGAGCGCCTGCGAGCGCAGCTTCGCGATGTGCTTCCGCAGCTCGACGCCGGCCTTCTGCTGGTAGACCCGGTTCGAGATCTGCTCGCGCACCTCGGCAAACGGCCGGACGGCCTTCGGCGACAGCGTCTCGATCTTGAAGAGGCGGTACCCGCTCTGCGTGCGCACGGGGGGCGTCACGTCGCCCGGGCTCATCTTCTCGACCTGCGACCGCAGCGAGGGCTCCAGGTCCTCGACGTTGATGGGACCGATCAGCCCGCCGTTGGCCCGTGAGGCCGACGCCGACTCGGCTCCGGCCACCGCCGCGAAATCCTCGCCGCCCGTCGTCACGCGCACCCGCAATTGTTCGGCCTTCTCTTTGGCTGCGTCGTCGGCCGCGGCGTTGAAGGTCTGCTGCGCGCCCTCGCCCTGCGACGGCACCTGGACGAGGATTTCGCGCATCGTGACCTGGGCGGGCGAGGCGAACTCGTCCTGGTGCGCCGTGTAGTACTGGCGCGCCTCCTCCTCGGTGACCTGCAGGCGGCCGACGGCGTCGCTCTGCACGCGGCTGACGATCATCTGCCGTTCGAGGTTGCGCCGCAGGTCCGCGAGCGACATGCCCTCCTGGGCGAGGGCGGCCTTGAACGCCTCTTCGCTCTCGAGCTTGTTCTCCTTGCGAATCCGCTCGAGGATGCTGTTGAACTGATCGTCCCCGAGACGCCAGCCCCGGTCGCGGCCCTGCTGCATGATGATCATCTCGTCGACGACGTCGATGAGGATCTGCGGGGTGACCTCGTCGAGGGCCTTCCTGAGCGTGGCGTCGTTCCGCAGGTCCTCTTCGGTGAGGTTGCGGTTGCGCGCGCGCAGGGCCTGAATCTGCCGCTGTTCGAGCTCGGTCTTCGTGAAGATCTCGCCGTTCACCTTCACGATGATCTGCTCGATGATCTCCGCCCGGGGCGCGGCGGTGGCCGCGGCGAGCGCGCAGGCCGCGAGGGCGGCCGTCCTCAAGATGTGCCTCATCGTCGATCACTCCGAACTTCTGAGCGTACCAGCCTCTGTGTTCAGACTCAAATCCGCGCCCGCCGGACGGGCCCCGGGGTTTCCGTCAGATGGCGGCGGCCAGCTCTTCCAGCAGCCCGCCAACCCGATCGAACAGCCCGTGCTCGGCCAGGGGATCCTCAGGAGCCTGCCGGAGCAGGTTTTCCCTCGTGAAACCGGGCGTGACGGCTCCCTCCCGGGCCCGCGCCGTCCACCACGACACCGACTGCGGCCGCGAGGGTCCTGTCGCGGCCCGGCCTCGGCCGAGCCGCGGGGCCACGAGCGGCGGCTTCAGGTCGAGCCGGAGCACGGCCGGCGGCAGCAGCCGTACGTCGTGGCGGCGCTGGAGGAGGGCCATGAGCCGGGCCGGATCGATGGGCGCGTCCTGGCGGAACCGCAGCGTCACGAACTGGCCGTCGCGCTCGATGGCCTCGATGCGCAGGCGGTCGGCGAGCACGCGCAGCCGTCCGTACCCGGCGAGGACCAGCAGCGAGTGCGGCAACGGTCCGTAGCGGTCGCGCACCTCGTCGAGCAGCCGATCGACCTCCTCGAGCGTGCGCGCCGAGGCGATGCGGCGGTAGACGCTGAGCCGCTGGTTCATGTCGGGGATGTACTGCTCCTCGATGCGCAGCTCGATCTTCAGGTTCACCGTGGCGCGGGCGCCCTCGTCGACCGGCTCGCCCTTCAGCTCGCGCACGGCCTCCTCGAGCAGCTTCATGTACATCTCGAAGCCGATGGCCTCGATGTGGCCGCTCTGCTCGCCGCCGAGCAGATTGCCGGCGCCGCGAATCTCGAGGTCCAGCATCGCGACGCGGAACCCCGACCCGAGGTCGCTGAACTCCTTGATGGCCGCCAGCCGCTTGCGCGCCACGTCCGACAGCGCGTCTTCCGGAGGGATGAGCAGGTAGGCGTACGCACGCCGATCGGACCGGCCGACGCGGCCGCGCAGCTGGTAGAGCTGCGCGAGGCCGTAGCGATCGGCGCGGTTGATGATCATCGTGTTGGCGTTCGGGATGTCGAGGCCGTTCTCGATGATGGTCGTCGCCAGCAGCACGTCGTAGCGGTGGGCGACGAAGTCGACCATGACCTGCTCGAGCGCGCTCTCGCTCATCTGGCCGTGGCCGACGCCGAGGCGCGCCTCGGGCACCAGCCGCCCGAGCAGCGCCGCCACTGAGTCGATCGACTCGACGCGGTTGTGGACGAAGTACACCTGCCCGCCGCGTTCCAGCTCGCGCCGGATCGCGGTCTGGATGATTTTCTGGTCGAACTTCACCACGCTCGTCTGGATGGCCAGGCGGTCGCGTGGCGGGGTTTCGATGACCGACATGTCGCGGATGCCGGCCAGCGACATGTTCAGCGTGCGCGGAATGGGCGTCGCCGAGAGCGTCAGCACGTCCACCTTCTTCCGCATCTGCTTCAGCCGCTCCTTGTGCGCGACCCCGAAGCGCTGCTCTTCGTCGACGACGAGGAGCCCGAGGTCCGAGAAGGCGACGTCCTTCGAGAGTAGCCGGTGGGTGCCGACCAGGATGTCGATCTTCCCGTCGCGCACCGAGTTCAGCGTCGTCTGCTGCTCCGGCTTCGAGCGGAACCGGCTCACCATGTCGATGGCGACGGGGAACGCCGAGAACCGGTTGCGCAGCGTCTTGTAGTGCTGCATCGCCAGCACGGTGGTCGGCGCGAGCACGGCCACCTGCTTGCCGTCCATCACGGCCTTGAACGCCCCCCGCATGGCGACCTCGGTCTTGCCGTAGCCGACATCGCCGCACAGCAGGCGATCCATGGGCGTGGGCGCCTCCATGTCGCGCTTGATGTCCTCGATGGCCGTCTGCTGATCCGAGGTGAGGTCGTACTCGAAGGCGCCCTCGAACTCCTCCTGCCAATGCGTGTCGGGAGGGAACGCGTGGCCCGCCACCGCCTTGCGCGCGGCGTAGAGCTTGAGCAGCTCGCCGGCCATGTCGCGCATGGCCTTCTTCACGCGCGTCTTGGCCTTCTCCCACGAGGTGCCGCCCAGCCTGTCGAGCGACGGGCTCACCGCGCCGGAGTACTTCTGCACGAGGTCGAGCCGCTCGACGGGCACGAACAGCTTGTCCTCGCCCGCGTAGCGCAGCTCCATGAACTCCTGGACGTCGGCGTTCACCTCGATGCGCCGGAGGCCCACGAAGCGGCCGATCCCGTGATCGACGTGCACGACGTGATCGCCGATCTTGAGATCGCGGAAGTCCGAGAGAAACGTCCGCGTGGCGGCGCGTCGCCGGTCCTGGACCTGCCGCTCCTCCTCGAAGACATCCGTGTCGGCGACGAGGAGCAGCCCGCCGTCGACGAGGCGGAAGCCCTGCGACAGGCGCCCCTGCGCCACCAGGACCGCGGCGCCCTCGGTCGACTCGGCGCGCCCGAGCTCCACGGCCGTCACGTCGTGCTCGCGGAGCAGCTCCACCGACCGCTCGGCGCGTCCCGACGACCCGACGACGAACACCGCCGTCTCGCCGCGCTCGCGCGCGCGCCGCATGTCGGCGATCCAGTCGGTGAGCCGGCCGCGGTACGACGGCACGGGCTGACAGGCCACATGGTGCGACGCATCCTGATCCCGCGTTGCGCCATCGCCTTCCGCCACCGGGTCGATTCCCAGCTCGTCGAGCCGCGTGGCGTCCTGCAGGCGCCCCGCGATCGACTCCCATCCGACGACGAGCGCCTCCGGAGAGAGCGCCGCAGCATCGCGGGCGAGCGCCTCGTCGTAGCCGGCCGCGAGCTGCTGCTCGAAGCGGGTCGCCTGTTCCTGCACCGCGTCTTCCTCGGACACGACGAGGCGGACGGCCCCGCGCGCGGCGAGGAAGTCGAACACGCTGGCCGACCGATCGAGGCGGGGAAGGCCCGTCGCGGGGTCGTCGTCCGTCTCGAACAGCTCGCGGAGCGGATGAATGCGCGCGCGGTCGACGGCATCGACCGAGCGCTGCGTCGCAGGGTCGAAGCGGCGAACGGACTCGATCGTGTCGCCGAGGAACTCGATGCGCAGCGGCGAGGCGTCGCCCGGCGGGAAGAAGTCGACGACGCCGCCGCGCACGCAGAACTCCCCGTGCTCGTCGACGGGATCCTCGCGGGTGAACCCCGCCATGGCAAGGAGCGAGCCGAGCGCGGTGGGATCCATCTCGTCGCCGGGGTCGAGGTCGCGGCCCGCCGCCAGCAGACGCTCCGGCGGGCTCACGCGCGGCATCAGCGCGCGCACCGAGGCGACGACGAGCGAGGCGGTGTGCGAGGCGAGCCCGTAGAGCGCCCGCGCGCGGGCCGTGGCGACGTCGAAGTGCAGGGGCAACCCGCGATAGGGATCGATCTCGTGCGACGGAAACGGCAGCACCCGCCGCTCGACCTCGACGTCCGCATATCCCTCGAGCGCAGCCAGGAAGAACCGCGCGTCGGCCACCATGCGCTCGACGAGGCGGTCCGAGGCGACCACGAGCAGCACGGGCCCCTGTGTCGCCGCCGCGGCGGCGTAGAAGGCCTGCGCCGGCCACGTCAGACCGGTGATGCGCGCGGCACGCGGCCCGCGCTGCGCGGCAGGACCGTACCCGGCCGGCACCCCGATCCGGCCGGCGGCGTTCTTCAGCAGCGCGCGGAACGAGAGCGATTGGGTCGTGGACACGTCAGGACCGGCCCGGCGCCGTCTTCCTCATTCGCGCGACGAGGTCCGTCGTCGAGTACCCCTCCGCGAGCGTGGCGCGCACGACACGTCCTCCCCGGGCTTCGACCGTGTCGCGGCCGACGATGCGATCGGCGGCCCAGTCCTCGCCCTTCACGAGCACGTCCGGCGCGATGGCCTCGATCACGCGGGCCGGCGTCTCGTCGTCGAACACGAGGATCGCATCGACGCAAGTGAGCGCCGCCAGCAGCTCGGCCCGCTCACGCTCGGGCATGAGGGGGCGCTCGGGGCCCTTGATGGCCTGCACCGAGCGGTCGGAGTTCACCGCGACGACCAGCGCGTCGCCCTCGGCGCGGGCCGCCTGCAGGTAGCGGACGTGGCCCGGGTGCACGAGGTCGAAGACGCCGTTGGTGAAGACGACCGTGCGGCCCTCCGCACGGAGCGACGCGGCGAAGGCCGCCGCCTGTTCGAGCGAGAGGATGGGAGCGTTCGGTTCGCGGCGCACGGTCAGATGGCGGTGGTGCGGAGCCGGATGTTGGGCGTGAAGCTCCAGCGGTGCGGCGGCCGGTAGAGTCCCACGTCCTTCACGCGCGACTTCACGCGGAACGTGTAGAGGAGCCGGTGGTAGTCGTACGGGTAGCCATCGAGCCTGTGCACCGCGACGTCGAGCTTGTAGGTGCCCTCGGTGAGGTCGAGCGAGTCGATGTGCAGCGTCACCTCGCCGTCGCCCTCGATGTGTTCGCCGGCCAGCTCCTCGATGGCCGTGTTGGTCCCGTAGCAGCACAGGCCGTCGGCGTTGAAGAGTCCGAATCCGAAGACGAAGTCGGTGGCCGGCCGGTTGGCGCGGACCTGCATCTTCACGGTCACCCGCTCGCCGGTGTGGAACACCTGCGAGGGCCGGTCGTCCTCGCCGATGAGATCCACGCCGAGGATCTCGATCTCGCGCGAGCCCCAGCGGCCAGGGTCGGCCTGGAACATGTCCGCCGGAGCGTCCGACGCGACGTCCTCGTCTGGCGCGGAGGCGGCCGCCCCGTCTGGCGGGGCCGCCGTCGGGGGCGCCTGCAGCACGGCCTCGCGCACGCGGGCGTCGGCGGCGGCGAGCTGCCGCTCCTCGGCCTTCTCGACCGACGTGATGTAGGCGCCGACCACGCGCCGCGGGTCGCCGTGCGCCCGCGCCTCGCCGGCGTCGAGCCACAGCACCTCGTCGCAGAAGCGCTCGACGAGGCCGAGCGAGTGCGTCACGAGCAGGATCGTCTTGCCGCGTCGGCGGAACTCGGCGAACTTGTCGAGGCACTTGTGGGTGAACCCCTCGTCGCCCACCGCGAGGACTTCGTCGACCAGCAGCACGTCGGGGTCGACGTGGATGGCGACGGCGAAACCGAGGCGCATGTACATGCCCGACGAGTAGGTCTTCACCGGCGCGTCGATGAAGTCCTCCAGCTCCGCGAACTCGACGATCTCCGAGAAGCGCCGCTGCACCTCTTTCTTGGAGAGCCCCAGCATGATGCCGTTGATGAAGACGTTCTCGCGGCCCGAGATCTCGGGATGGAAGCCCGCACCGAGCTCGATGAGGGCCGAGATGCGGCCCTGCACGTCGATGGTGCCCGAGGTCGGCTTGCTGATGCCCGCCACGAGCTTGAGCGCGGTGCTCTTGCCCGAGCCGTTGCGTCCGATGATGCCGTAGGTCGACCCCTTGGGCACCTGGAACGAGACGTTGCGGAGCGCGGCGAAGGTCTCGTCGGGCCGCAGGTCGCGGATCATCGTGCCCGAGAGCAGCGCGCTCTTGAGCGTCGCGAACTGCCGGCGGTGGCTGTACCGGCGGTAGACCTTGGTGACCTCGCGCGCGTCGATGGCGGTGGGCACGGCCACGTCAGACCTCCTCCGCGAAGGAGTCGCGCAGCCGATCGAAGATGAAGTAGCCGGCCAGGAAGAGCACGACCGAGGCGGCGCCGAGCGCCAGCAGCCACTTCCAGTGCCCGAAGTTCCCGTCGTAGAAGAGGATCTCCTGGTACGACACGGCCAGGTGCGTGAACGGGTTCAGGTTGAGCAGCGTCTTCCCCATCCCCGGCGCCATCGTCATCGGGTAGATGATGGGCGTCGCGAAGAACCAGAACGTGAGCAGGTTCGACAGGATGTCGCGGATGTCGCGGAAGTGCACCGTGAGCGCCGACAGGAAGAGGCCGAACCCCAGCGTGAGCAGCAGCTGCACGAGCACCACCACGGGGAACCAGACGAGCTCCGAGAGCTGCAGCGGCGCGTCGTAGTAGACGAGGAACAGCGCCAGGATCGGCAGCCCGAAGAAGAAGTGCACCATGTTGGCGAGGACCGTCACGATCGGGAGGACCTCGGCCGGGAAGAGCACCTTCTTGATCAGGTTGCCGCCCGAGATGAGCACGCCCGCCGACTCGTTGAGCGACGAGGAGAACCACGTCCACGGCAGCAGGCCGCAGAAGAGGAACAACGCGTACGGCTCGATCTCGGGCGCGTGGGTGCCGGGCAGCACCACGCTGAAGACGAACGTGTAGACCAGCAGCAGCAGCAGCGGGTTGATGAACGACCAGAAGAAGCCCAGCACCGACCCGCGGTAGCGCGCCTTCAGCTCGCGCACGACCAGGCTCTGGACGAGCCCGCGATAGCGTACGAGGTGCCGGAGGTTATGCCACATCGATTCTGACGGCCACCACCGTGATGTTATCGGGCCCGCCCTCGTCGTTGGCCAGGTCGACGAGGCCCTGGCACAGGCTGCCCAGGTCGGGTGCCATCGCCACGGCGCGCGCCAGGCGATCGTCGGAGACGACGCTGGTGAGCCCGTCGGAGCACAGCACGAACAGGTCGCCGGCCTCGAGCGGCGCCGTGCCGAGGTCCACCTGCAGGTCGGCCGCCCCCGAGATGGCGCGCGTCACGACGTTGCGCCACGGATGCTGCTGCGCGCTCGAGGCGTCGAGCAGGCCCGCGCGCACCTGTTCCTCGACCCAGGAGTGGTCCGTCGTGAGCCGCTCGAATCGCCCGCCGCGCAGCCGGTAGATCCGGCTGTCGCCGACGTGCGCGAGCATCGCCGTGCCGCCTTCGCCCACCACGAGCGCGGAGGCCGTCGTCGCCATGCCCCGCAGCGCGGCGGAGCCCTCCATCTCGTCGGCGATTCGCGCGTTCGCCTGCACGAAGGCCGCCGCGAGCCGCGAGCCGATCCGGGCGGTCTCTTCTTCGCCCGCCGGCGGCGCCAGGTCACCCGCGCCGTTGGGCACCGCCTCGCCGGCCTCCTCCATGAGCCGCTCGATGGTGGTGACGGCGAGCCTCGACGCCACCTCGCCCGCGACGTGCCCGCCCATGCCGTCGGCCACCACGAACAGCCCGAGGTCGGGCCGCGCGCAGTAGCTGTCTTCGTTGACGGCGCGCTTGCGCCCGGGGTGCGAGAGGGCGGCCCACGAGAACTCGGGACGAGGCATGGCGGGGGGTCCTGGACGGCCGGCGCCCGGCGCATGGTCTGCCGGGCGCGGGGCTGACGTGCTCACCCGCGCGCGGTCACCCGCGCGTCCGGGCCTTCGACGCGGTGTTCAGACGGCTGATGGCCCGCAGCAGCGCGATGCGGGCGAGCTCGACGTCTTCAATCCGCGCGCTCTTCACCAGCGCCTGCTCGGCACGCTTGCGGGCGGCTTCCGCCCGCATGATGTCGATGTCCTCGGCGCGCTCGGCCGTGAGCGACAGCACGATCACGCGATCGGGCAGCACCTCGACCGTTCCCCCCGCCACCGAGAGGAACGTCTTCTCGGTGCCGCGCCGGTACCACATCTGTCCGACCCCGAGCAGCGCCAGCAGCGGGGTGTGCCCTGGCAGGACGCCGATGTAGCCGTCGACGCCAGGCAACTGGACCTCGTCGACCGCCTCGTGGGCGAGCGCACGGTCCGGCGTGACGAGCTCGAGTGACAGCTTGGACGGCAGCGCCATGGTGTTACGCGCCCTGTGACTTCATGCGCTCGTGCTTCTCGAGGACCTCCTCGATGCCGCCGCACATGTAGAACGCCTGCTCGGGAATCTCGTCGTGCTTGCCCTCGAGAATCTCCTTGAAGCCGCGGATGGTGTCGGCAATCGTCACGTACTTGCCGGCCGTGCCCGTGAACTGCTCGGCCACGAAGAAGGGCTGCGACAGGAACCGCTGGATCTTGCGCGCCCGCGCCACCGTGAGCTTGTCGTCCTCCGACAGCTCGTCGATGCCGAGAATCGCGATGATGTCGGTCAAGTCCTTGTAGCGCTGCAGCACCTGCTTCACCGAGCGCGCCACCTGGTAGTGCTCCTGCCCGATGATGAGCGGGTCGAGGATGCGCGAGGTGGACGCCAGCGGATCGACCGCCGGGTAGATGCCGAGCTCCACGATCGCGCGCGACAGGTTCGTCGTCGCGTCGAGGTGCGCGAAGGTCGTCGCCGGCGCCGGGTCGGTGTAGTCGTCGGCCGGCACGTAGATGGCCTGCACGGAAGTGATCGACCCCTTCTTCGTCGAGGTGATGCGCTCCTGGAGCTCGCCCATCTCGGTGGCGAGCGTCGGCTGGTAGCCCACGGCCGACGGCATGCGGCCGAGCAGCGCCGACACCTCGGAGCCCGCCTGCGTGAAGCGGAAGATGTTGTCGATGAACAGCAGCACGTCTTTGCCTTCCGCGTCGCGGAAGTACTCGGCGACCGTGAGGCCCGTGAGCGCCACGCGCAGGCGCGCACCGGGCGGCTCGGTCATCTGTCCGTAGACGAGCGCCGCGCGCGACTTCGACGCGTCCTCGATGTTGATGACGCCGCTCTCCTGGAACTCGAGCCACAGGTCGTTGCCCTCGCGCGTCCGCTCCCCGACGCCCGCGAACACCGACACGCCGCCGTGCTTCATGGCGATGTTGTGGATCAGCTCCTGGATGATGACGGTCTTGCCGACGCCCGCGCCGCCGAACAGCCCGATCTTCCCGCCCTGCAGGTAGGGCTCGAGCAGGTCGATGACCTTGATGCCCGTCTCGAACATCTTCAGCTCGGTGGACTGGTCCTCGAGCTTCGGCGCCTGCCGGTGGATGGGCCAGCGCTCGGCGGCCTCGACGGGACGGTCGGCGAAGTCGACGGGTTCGCCGAGCACGTTCAGCACGCGGCCGAGCGTCGCCGGGCCGACGGGCACCGCGATGGGACGGCCGGTGTCGATGGCCTGCATCCCGCGCTGCAGGCCGTCGGTCGGCTTCATCGCCACGGTCCGCACGCGGTTGTCGCCGAGGTGCTGTTCGACCTCCGCCACGATGTCGATGCCCGTGCCGTCGGCGTGCTCGCCGACCACGCGCACCGCGTTGTAGATCTCGGGGAGGTGGCCGCCCTCGAACTCGACGTCGATGACGGGTCCGATCACCTGGACGATGCGGCCCACCTTCTGATCCGCCGCGACTGCCTGTGCCATGCTGGTCCTCGAACCTCTCGTCGCGCGGGCCGCGCCCGCGTCGCTGTGTGCCGCTAGAGCGCCTGCGCGCCCGACACGACCTCGATGATCTCCCGCGTGATGTTGGCCTGCCGCACCTTGTTCATGTAGAGCGTCAGGCTGTCGATGACCTCGGCCGAGTTGCGCGTGGCCGAGTCCATCGCCGTCATGCGCGCCGCCTGTTCGGCCGCGAGCGACTCGAGCAGCGCGTGGTACACCTGGAACCGCACGTGCCATGGAAGCAGCTCGTCGAAGATGCGCTGCGGATCCGGCTCGTACAGGTACTCGATGGTCGGCGCGCCCGGCTCCGCCTCGGCGAGGACCCCGGTCTCCGTCGTGATCGGCAGCAGTTGCTCGACAACGATGCGCTGCTGCAGCACCGACTTGAACTCGTTGTAGAGAATCTGCACCCGATCGACGCGCCCGCTCGTGAACTCCTCCATCGCGATGACCGCGATGGCGGCGGCATCGGCGAAGTCGAAGTCCGAGGCGAGGTGTACCTTCTCGAACACCGCCTGGAAGCCGCGGCGCCGGAAGAAGTCGCGGCCCTTGCTCCCGACCAGGCCGAGCACGAGCGGCTGGCGCGCCTCGCCGACGACGCGCGAGGCCTCCTTCAGCACGTTCGTGTTGAACGCCCCGCACAGCCCCTTGTCGGCCGTCACCACGATGAGCAGCGTCTTCGCGTCGGGCCGCGAGAGATCGCGATCGGCCAGCAGCGGATGCACCGTCGGATCGACACGCGCCGCCAGGCTGCCGAGCACCCGGCGCATCTGCAGCGCCATCGGGCGGGCGTGCAGCATGCGGTCCTGCGCCTTGCGCAGCCGCGAGGCGGCGATCATCTTCATCGCCTTCGTGATCTGCTGCGTGTTCTTGACCGCCCGGATGCGGCGCCTGAGGTCGATGAGCGACGGCATGTCGTGCCCCGCGTTCCCTTACGCCGCCGGCGCCGCCGCCGCCGCCGCGAATTCGCCGGCGAACTCCTTGAGCGTCGCCAGGATCTGTCCCCTCAGCTCGTCGTCGATGGCCTTCTTCTCGGCCAGCGTCTGCAGCAGGCGGGGGTGGCGCGTCTCGACGTAGCGATAGAGCTCCTGCTCGAAGCGGCCCACCTCGGAGGCGGGAATCGGATCGAGGAACCCGTTGCCGCCTGCGAAGATGATGAGCACCTGCTTCTCGACGGGCAGCGGCTGGTACTGGAGCTGCTTGAGCACCTCCACCAGCCGCGCGCCGCGATTGAGCTGCGCCTGCGTCGCCTTGTCGAGATCGGAGCCGAACTGCGCGAAGGCCGCCAGCTCGCGGTACTGCGCCAGGTCGAGTCGCAGCGAGCCCGCCACCTGGCGCATCGCCTTCACCTGCGCCGAGCCGCCCACGCGCGACACGGAGTTGCCCACGTTGATGGCCGGCCGGACGCCCTGGTTGAAGAGGTCGGTCTCGAGGAAGATCTGCCCGTCGGTGATCGAGATGACGTTGGTCGGGATGTAGGCCGAGAGGTCGCCCGCCTGCGTCTCGATGATGGGAAGCGCCGTGAGGGAGCCGCCGCCAAGGTCGTTCTTCAGCTTCGCCGCCCGCTCCAGCAGGCGCGAGTGCAGGTAGAAGACGTCGCCGGGATACGCCTCGCGCCCCGGCGGGCGCCGCAGCAGGAGCGAGATCTCACGGTACGCCTGCGCGTGCTTCGAGAGGTCGTCGTAGACGCACAGCGCGTGACGGCCCGTGTCGCGGAAGTACTCGCCGATCGTGCAGGCCGCATACGGGCTCAGGTAGAGCATGGACGCGGCGTCCGACGCCGAGGCCGAGACGACGATGGTGTATTCCATCGCGCCGTACTCCTCGAGCGTCCGCACCACTTGCGCCACCGTCGACTGCTTCTGGCCGATGGCGTTGTAGATGCAGATGACGTCCTTGCCCTTCTGGTTGATGATCGTGTCGAGCGCGACGGCCGTCTTGCCCGTCTGCCGGTCGCCGATGATCAGCTCGCGCTGGCCGCGGCCGATGGGCACCATCGAGTCGATGGCCTTCAACCCCGTCTGCAGCGGCTCCTTCACGGGCTGCCGATCGACGACGCCGGGGGCGAGACGCTCCACGGGATCGAAGCGGGTGGAGGCGATGGGCCCCTTGCCGTCGATGGGCTGCCCGAGCGCGTTCACCACGCGGCCCACCATCTCGTCGCCCACGGGCACCGACACGATCCGGCCGGTGCGCTTCACGAGATCGCCCTCGCGCACCTCGAGGTAGTCGCCGAGGAGCACCACGCCCACCGTCTCCTCTTCGAGGTTCAGCGCGAGCCCCACCACGCCGCCGGGGAACTCCAGCATCTCGCCCGCCATCGCGCGCTCGACACCCTCGACCCGCGCGATGCCGTCGCCGATGGAGACCACGCGCCCCACTTCGGCGACGTCGATGTCGGTGTTGAACCCGCCGATCTGCTCCCGGATGATCCTCGAGATGTCCTCAGCCTTGATGGTCATGGATGTCCTTCTACGCCCGTTCGACGATCTGTTCCCGCATCCGTTCGAGCTGCCGTGCCACGCTGCCGTCGTAGATCGTGCTCCCCACCCGCGTGACGACCCCGCCGACCAGCGACGGATCCACCGCGAAGGTGACCTGCACCCGCTGCCCGGTCTGCCGCGAGAGCGCCTCGACGAGGGCCTGCGACTGCGCCTGGTCGAGCGGCACCGCCGTCGTCACTTCGGCGTCGAGCACGCGCTGCTGCTGCCGCAGGAGCCGCTGATAGTGGGCCGACATCGCCCCGAGCGCGTGCAGCTCGTGCGCCGAGGCGAGGATGTCGAGCGTGCGCGCGATGGGAGCCGACCAGCGGGCCAGCTGCGCGACCTCGCCGATGACGGCCTGTTTCCTGTGCGCCTCGACGACCGGATCGCGCAGCACGCGGTCGAGATCGGGATGCGCCCGCAGCAGGTCCACCGCCGCCGAGAGCTCCTCGCCGACCTTCACGGGGTCGCCCGCCGTCACCGACTCGAAGAGCGCGCGCGCGTAGTGCGCGCCCGACGGATGCTTACTCATGGGCCGTCTGCACCTGGGAGATGTAGCGCTCGAGGAGCCGCTGGTGATCCGCCGGCCCCGCGTCGCGCACGATGCGGTCGCGCGCGAGCCCGACGGCCAGCGACGCGGCGTGCGCCGTCAGCTCGCGGCGCGCCTGCCTGAGGTGCGCCTCGACCTCGCGGCGCGCGAGATCCAGCATGCGCGTCCGCTCGTGCTCGGCCGCGGCGCGAAGCCGCGCCTCCTCGGCCGCGACGTCGGCGCGTCCCTGCTCGCGCAGCCGCTCGACTTCGGCGGGCAGCTGCGTCATGCGCGCCTCGATGGCCGCAAGTTGCTCGGCCGCCTCGGCGCGCGTGCGCTCGGCGTTCACCAGGCCCTGGCGGATCCCGTCGGCCCGCGACGCGAGGTGCTTTGCCATGGGCGAGCGCAGGACGTAGTAGAGACCGCCGAAGAGGATGACGAAGTTCGCGATGCGCGAGGCGAACGCCAGCGGGCTCTCGCCGTGGTGCTCGTCCTCGCCGTGAGCGGCGTCCGGCGCATGCGCCGTGTCTCCGGCGTCACCGTGAGCGGCGTCCGGCTGCGCCTCCTGCGGGGCCGCCGTGGCCAGCGGAGTGAGGATCCAGAGGAACGTCAGGACGAGCGCGGCGAGCGCCAGGAGGGTCCGGAATCTCATGGGGGTGGCGCCTCTCATGACACGCGGCGCCCGAGCACGCGCTCGGCCATCTCGTCGCCGAGACGACGCGCGTCGGCTTCGAGTCCGGCCCGCGCCTCAGCCGTGTCGCGCGCCAGCTCCTCTGAGGCTCGCGCGAGGTGCGCATCGACCTCGGCGCGCGTCTGCTCGACCAGCTCGTGGCGCAACGCCTCACCGGCCTTCCGCGTGTCCTCGAACTCGCGCGCGATCTCGGTGCGGGCGGCGCGCGTGCGCGCCTCGAACTCGGCGGTCGCCGCGGCGGCCTCGGCGGCCGACCGGGCGGCCAGCTCCTGTGCGGATCGAATCGCTTGTTCGCGCGCCGACATGATGCGCGTCAACGGCTTGAAGACGAGCCAGTTGAGCGCCGCCACGCTGAGCAGCACCGAAACGATGATCCACAGGACCGACAGGTCCAGGCTCACGCGAGACCTCCGATGAGCGTTTCCGGCCGTGGACGGGAACGCGAGGGACAGGGTGGCACGGCCGCATGCCAGGCGGCCGGACAAACCCTCAATTTATACCATCAGCGGTCTGGCACGGGCAACCGCGCGGCCCACGCCGGACGGGCCCTACACGAGCGCGACGGCGTGCCGCGCTGGCGGGGTCGCCCGCCCGACCAGGCAAGCGTCGACTCCGGCCCGGGCGAGGGCGTCGAGGACGGATTCCGCCAGGTCGGGGGCCACCGCCGCCAGCAGCCCGCCCGACGTCTGCGGGTCGTACATCAGGGCCCGGAGGTCATCGTCGAGTGGACCCCGCTCGACGACGACGAGGCTGAAGTGGGCCTGGTTCGTCGCCGCGCCCCCCGGGCGGTTCCGGGCCGCGAGCGCCAGCGCGCCGGGAAGCAGCGGCACCGCTCCGGTCTCGATCTCGAGCGTCGCCTCGCTGTTCTCGGCCATCTCCGACGCGTGCCCGACCAGGCCGAACCCGGTGATGTCGGTGCACGCGTGCACGGCGGGACCGGCCGCGACGAGCACTTCCGAGGCGGCGCGGTTGAGCGCCGACATCACGCGCACGGCTTCGGCGACCGCGTCGGCCGGGGCCCGGTCGTGCTTCAGGGCCGTCGTGATGACCCCGGTGCCAATCGGCTTGGTGAGGATCAGGGCGTCCCCTGGCCGCACGCCGCCGTTCCGCAGCACGCGGTCCGGGTGCACGAGGCCGGTCACGGCGTAGCCGAATTTGACTTCCTGGTCCTGCACCGTGTGCCCGCCGAGGAGCACGACGCCCGCTTCGCGAAGCGCGTCCGAGCCCCCGCGGAAGACGTCGCGGACGAGCACGGGGTCGAAGTCGCGCGCGGGGAACGCCGCGATGGCCAGCGCGGTGAGCGGCCGGCCGCCCATGGCATAGACGTCGGAGAGCGAGTTGGCGGCCGCAATCCGGCCGTAGGTCGAGGCGTCGTCGACAATCGGCGTGAAGAAGTCCACGGTCTGCACCAGCGCGCGCTCCTCGTCGAGGCGGTACACACCGGCATCGTCCGCGGTCCGGTAGTCGACGAGGACGCGGTCATCGACGGGCACTGGCATTCCGCTCAGGACCTGAGCGAGCTCGCCGGCGGCGAGTTTGCTCGCTCAACCCGCGCAGGCGGCGTATTCGGTCAGACGCTTCATGAATCCTCTCGGGGGATCAGCGGATCGGCGGATCGGTCACCATTGTGCCGTGAGCCGCTCGTAGAGCCGCTGCAGTTCCTGCTCCGACACGAACTCGATCTCGATCGTTCCCTTTCCTCCTTTGTTCACGATGTGCACGCGCGTGCCGAGCGAGAGCTTCAGCTTCTCCTCGGCCTGGCGGGTATGCACGTCGGCCGTCTCGTCCTCGCGCCGCGAGGCGGGCGGTGCAGGGCTCGCGAGCCTTTTCACGAGCGCTTCGGTGCCGCGCACCGAGAGCCCGTGTGCCACCACGTGCTCGGCGGCGTGCGCCTGGACGTCCACCTTGTCGAGCGCGAGCAGGGCGCGTGCGTGCCCCATCGAGAGCGCGCCCGACGCGACGAGGGTCTTCACGCGCGGGTCGAGCTTCAGCAGCCGGAGGTAGTTGGCCACCGACGAGCGATCCTTGCCGACGGCCTCGGCGATCTGCTCCTGCGTCAGCGAGAACTCGTCGATGAGCCGCTGGTAGGCCTGGGCTTCGTCGATCGGGTTCAGGTTCTCGCGCTGGATGTTCTCGATGAGGGCGACCTGCAGCAACCGGTCGTCGCTCACCTCGCGTACCACGATCGGCACCTTGAGGAGGCCCGCGCGCTGGGCGGCACGCCATCGCCGCTCACCGGCGACGATCTCGTAGCGCGTGCCCTTGCGGCGGACGAGGATCGGCTGGATGACGCCGTTCGCCTTGATCGAGCGCGTCAACTCCTCGATGCGCTCGTCGTCGAAGCTCAGACGCGGCTGGTAGGGGTTGGGCTCGAGCAGATCGAGGTCGACCTCGAGCGCGGCGTCCCGAACTTCCCTGGGACGCTCCGGGATGAGGGCACTGAGGCCCCGACCGAGTGCGGGTCGTTTCTCAGCCATGATCGCGGGTTCTCAGTGGGTCACTTGGGGGGCGGACGCGTGGTTTCGCCCGATAAGTTCTTTTGCTAGAGCAAGATACGCCTCTGCCCCCTTGGACTTTACATCGTAAAGTATCGCGGGGACGCCGTGGCTGGGAGCCTCACCGAGCCTGATGTTCCGCGGGATGGCCGTGGAGAAGACACGGTCGCCAAAGAACGACCGCACTTCTTTGGCAACCTGCTGGCCCAGGTGCGTACGCTCGTCGTGCATCGTGAGCAGCACGCCGGCGATGTCGAGGTCGGGGTTGAGCGACGCGCGAACGCGCTGGAGAGTGGCGACCAGGTCGGCCAGACCCTCGAGGGCGAAGTACTCGCAGTGCAACGGGATGATCACCGCGTCGGCTGCGACGAGGGCGTTCAGTGTCAGCAGGCCCAGCGACGGCGGCGTATCGATGAAGATGTAGTCGTAATTCCCGCGGATGGGGTCGAGGAGCGTCCGCAGTCTGGTCTCCCTGTCTGCCAAACCCACCATCTCGATCTCGGCACCGGTCAGATGTCGATTGGCCGGGACGAGACGCAGTCCGGCCACCGAGGTGTCGACGATGGGCAACGGGGAGAGGTGGTCGTGGGCGGT
>JAHDVQ010000020.1:18864-21384 GCA_023384595.1 Vicinamibacteraceae bacterium
AGGAACAAGAGGCTCGGATCCAAGCATGTGCCAGCCGCCGGTGTCGAACAACCTGGTGACCTCGGTCTCCGTGGTGAAGAACAGGAAGTGCCCGGAAGGATGCACCAGCGGTGCGACCTGAGCCATCGTGCCCGCATCACACTTCACCGCGCGCATCGTCAGCACGTCGAATCGACCCAGGAAGGAGGAATCCGCCAGCAGGCTTTCGAACCTCGCCGTCTCGACGAACGTGTTGGTGAGCGGAATCTGCCGAACGGCCTCGCGCAGGAACGCCGATTTCCTGGTCTTGGACTCGACCATCCAGAGCGCGATGTCCGGGGCGGCCAGCTTGAGCGGAATGGCGGGGGATCCGCCTCCCGAGCCGAGGTCCATCACCCTCCTGGTTCCTGGCGGGAGAAATCGCGACGCGATCACCGGTTCGAGAAGCAGGCGGTCGATGGCCTCTTCGGTAACGGTGAGTGCCGTGAGGTTGATGCGGGTGTTCCAGCGCTGCAGTAAAGCGTAGTATTCCGCCAAATGCTGGAGAAGGTCAGGGTGCAATTCCAGATGGAGCCTGGCGGCGCGCCTGCGGATACGCTTCTGCAACTCCGCCTCCGGCGTGGCCATCGTCTGACGCCCCCGCATGGGGCGCATCATAGCAGCCTTGACTCATGAGAAGTCAGGCTCAGCCTTGGATGCGCGCGTCGCCGGTTCCGCCCCAGCAGCGCCCTGATCTCCCGATGCGCTGATCCGCCGACCCGCCGTCGTGCCCTCGAGATGCCCGGCCAGGATCGCGATTGCCGCCGGCGTCATGCCCGGAATCCGCGAGGCTTGGCCCAGGGTCTCCGGCCGCACTTCGGTGAGCCGGTGACGGACCTCCCTTGACAGTCCAGGAATCTCGTCGATGGCCAGATCGGGGGGGATGAGCCGATGCTCCTGCTGTCGTCCGCGCTCGACCTGAGCCTGCTGGCGGCGCAAGTACCCCTCGTACTTGAAGTCTGTTTCCAGGCTGAGCAGGTCCAGCGAGTCTCCGTTGCCGTGGGTGGCCAGATCGAGACCGTGCGCGTGGATGAGGTCGCTGAGGCGAACCTCTGGCCGTCTGAGGAGCGCCGCCGCCGGCACCCGGTTGCCGTCGGGCGCGGGAAGCAGCGTGCGGCTCAGGGCCTCGCGATCGCGGGCGAGCCGGTCCCGCCGCGCCTCGAACCGGCGCCAACGGCGGTCATCCACCGTGCCCGCCTCGCGGCCCCGCGGCGTCAGGCGCATGTCCGCGTTGTCAGCCCGCAGGAGCAGCCGATACTCGGCGCGCGACGTGAACATGCGATAGGGCTCGAGGCAGCCCGTGGTCGTGAGGTCGTCGATCAGAATGCCAATGTAGGCCTCTTCCCTTCCGAGCGTGAAATGGGGCCGGCCGCGCGCCTGGAGCGCCGCGTTCACACCGGCCATCAATCCCTGGGCGGCGGCTTCCTCGTATCCCGACGTCCCGTTGATCTGGCCAGCCGTGAAGAGGCCGGCGACGTTCTTCGTCTCGAGCGTGAGCTTCAGTTCGGTGGGCTGGATGAAGTCGTACTCGACCGCGTAGCCTGGCCGGAGCATCTCGGCACCCTCGCACCCCTCGAGCTCCCGGACGACGAGCACCTGAATCTCGCGCGGGAGGCTCATCGAGAAGCCGTTGACGTACATCTCGACGACGTCGAGACCTTCCGGCTCGAGGAAGATCTGGTGTGACTCCTTGTCGGGGAACCGCATGATCTTGTCCTCGAGCGAGGGACAGTAACGGGGTCCGACTCCCTCGATGGCCCCGTTGTAGAGCGGCGACCGGCCGATGTGCTCGCGCACCAGGTCGCGGATGCGCTCATTCGTGTGCACGAGGTGGCAGTCGATCTGGCGCCGGTCGATCGAGTCCGTCAGGAATGAGAACGGGACCGGCGGCGTGTCACCTCGCTCGACGCGAAGCCGCGAGTAGTCGATCGTGTCCCGGTGAAGGCGCGGCGGCGTGCCCGTCTTGAGACGTCCCCATCGGAACCCGAGTCCCTTGAGCGACTCGGAGAGATCCCGGGCGGCGTGCTCCCCCGCCCGTCCCGCGGGAATGCGCTCTGGGCCGACGTGAATCAGGCCGTTCAGGAACGTCCCCGTCGTCACGACCACCGTGCGGCCGGCGGCGCGCCGTCCGTCCTCGAACTCGACGCCGCTCACCCGATCGCCCTCGGTGAGCAGCGTGCCCACCTTGCCGAACAGCCACTCGATGCCCGGTGTCGCCTCGAGCCGCTCCTGCACCCACCGGCTGTAGATCCGCTTGTCGGCCTGTGCCCGTGGCGACCAGACTGCCGGACCGCGGCTCCGGTTCAGCAGCTTGAACTGCAGTCCCGTTGCGTCGATGGCCTCGCCCATCAGCCCGCCGAGCGCGTCGATCTCGCGGACGAGGTGCCCCTTGGCCGTGCCGCCGATGGCCGGATTGCAGGGCATGTGCGCCACGGTCGCACCCGACAGCGTGGCAAGGCCGACGCGGCAGCCCAGCCTGGCCGCGGCCCAGGCGGCTTCACA
>JAHDVQ010000020.1:21484-31626 GCA_023384595.1 Vicinamibacteraceae bacterium
CGCGCGAGCAGGTCCGCATGACGGGCGTTGGTGACCATGACCTCATCGGTAACGGGCTCGTAGCCCACCAGCACTTCGTAGAGCGCACGGCGAAGGGTGTCGATGCCTTCACCCGTCCTCGCCGAGACGAAGAGCGCCCCATCTGGCCACGCATCGGGCGTCAGCGCCGCCTGGTCCACGAGATCGCACTTGTTGACGACGACAATGCGGGGCCTGCCGCGGGTCTGGGTGAGAAGCCCGGCTTCGTCCTGGCGAAGGCCGAGGCTCGCATCGAATACCACCAGCACGGCATCGGCCGCCTGCGCCACGCCCTCGGCCCGGGCGATGCCTTCCCGTTCGACCGCCTCGTCGCTGTCCCGCAGACCCGCCGTATCGACCAACGTGACAGGGATTCCAAGGACGTCGCATCGCTCCGTCAACAAGTCCCGGGTGGTCCCGGCAATGGCCGTGACGATGGCACGATCGGCGCCTAGCAAAGCATTGAAAATACTGGACTTACCAACATTGGGCCGGCCAAGTATCCCGATGTGGCGGCCCTCCCGCAGGATACGGCCGCGCCGTGCTGTTTTGGTTAATCGACCTATTTTGTGCGACTGCTCTGCCAGTGACGAAACGATCTCGGCGGGCTCGATGAAGTGATAGCCCTCGTCAGGAAAGTCGAGCGACGCCTCGATTCGCGCAACCAGCGCGAAGAGCGTCTGCTCCACCTCCGTGATGGCCCCGCTCAGCGTCCCGCCAAGCTGGTCGAGGGCCCGGCGCGCCTGCTCCGGCGTGTCGGCGTCGACGATGTCGGCGACGGCCTCGGCCTGGACAAGATCGAGACGCCCGTTGAGGAACGCCCGCAGCGTGAACTCACCCGGCCTCGCCAGACGGGCGCCGTGACGCATGGCCTCGCGCACGATGCTCGTGAGCAGCACCGGGTTGCCGTGTCCCGACACTTCCACCACGTCCTCGCCGGTATACGAGTGGGGCCCCGGGAACGACGTGCAGACGACCTCGTCGACGACGCCGGCCGCGCGGGCGGGATGGCCCCCCACGGCGTCAGCCGGATCCGGTTCGGTCCGCACGAACGCGTGAATGGCGTGACGCGGCACCAGCGGATCGTCTTTGCCGATCAGGGTGCGCGCGATGGCCTCGGCGCGGTCGCCGCTGATGCGCACCACGCCAATGCCTCCGCGACCGGGCGGCGTCGAGATCGCGACGATGGTGTCCTGATGGATCACCGCTTCGAGATGATGACCGTCTTGACGACGCCGTCGCCCTGGCTCTCCGAGGACATGTCGGGGTGCTGCGCCACCTCGAGGTGCACCAGGCGCCGCGCGTACGAGTTGAGCGGGCCGATCTCCTGGGCAATGCCGGTGTCGCGCGCCTTCTGCACGAGGAAGCGCGCCATCTGCCGCAGTTCCCGGTCCTTGTTCAGGCGGAAGTCCATGTAGTCGACCACCACCCGCTGGTCGTGCTTCACGTCGCGGCGGAACGCGCTGCTCACCAGGTGCTGCAACGCGTCGAGCCCCTCGCCCTTGCGGCGCAGCAGCTCTTCTCCGCCGCTTCCCGTGAGGGCGATCCTCACGTGATCCTCGGCCTGCTCGACGGTCACATCGAGGCTGTACCCCATGGCCCTGACCACCTCCCTGACGAAGGTGGCGAGATCCTCGTGCATTGCTTCAGGTGCTGTCGCCATAGTCTTCCCTGCCGTACCGGCCGCGCCATCAATCCCTATCGCCGTCCCGCCTCGGTGCCGCGCCCCTACGCGGCGGCGCCGGCCTTCTTCGCCGTCGTTCCCGCGGGACGCGCGGGCGGCGGGCCAATCAGTTTGTTCGTGAGCACCTGCTGCCCGATCGCCCACAGGTTGCTCGTGAACCAGTAGATGACCAGGCCGCTCGGCGCCCAGAGGAACATGAACGTGAAGAGGATCGGCATGAACATGAACACCTTCTGCTGCACGGGATCGGCAGTCGAGGGCGTCATCCTCTGCTGAATCACCATCGAGGCGCCCATGAGCAGCGGCGTCACGTAGTACGGATCGAAGGTCGACAGGTCGTGGATCCAGCCGACAAACGGCGCGTTCCTGATCTCGATGGCCTGCGAGAGCAGCGAGTAGAAGGCGAACAGCACCGGAAAGGTGAGGAGCATCGGCAGGCAGCCGCTGGCCGGGTTGACGCCCTTCTCCCGGTACAGGTTCATCATCTCGACGTTCATCTTCTGCCGCTGCGGATCGGTCGTCTTGAGGTGCTTGTAGCGCGCCTGAATGGCCTGCACCTGCGGCTGGATCTCCTGCATCTTGCGCATCGACACCACGCTCTTGTGGCGGAGCGGCAGCATGAGCAGGTTGATGATGGCCGTGAGCACGATGATCGCCCAGCCGTAGTTGCCGACGTAGTCGTTCACCCAGTTGAGCGCGCGCAGCAGCGGCACGGCGAGGAACGCGAAGATCCCGAAGTTGATGGTGCGCGTCAACTCCCGGTCGACCGAGGCGAGGGTGTCGAACTGCTTCGGCCCCAGGAAGACCTTGACGTCGGAGAGCCCGCCGCGCACGCGCGTGTCGAAGCTCACGAGCGTCCTCGGACCGGCCTCGGTCTGCACCGTCATGGGCTGGTAGGTGACGCGCGTGTGCCGGTCTCCGGTCAACGCGACCCGGAGGAAGTAGTGGTCGTCGTGGCCGATGTAGCTGAAGGTGCCCTCGTGCACGGGCTGTTCGGCGAGTTGGTCCGACGAGAGGCGCGTCACGTCGCCGGCCTGATTGAAGATGCCCTGCGTCTTCTGGTAGTAGGACGGCGAGAAGAAGCTGCCGCCGCCAGCCGCGCGCGCGATGTCGCCCAGGCCGGGCCCGCTCGCGAGCGCCGCCGGCACCATCTGCCCGCCCTGCGTCGCCTGCGCGTTCACGAGCAGCAGGTAGGGCTGTCCATCCTGCTGGAAATCGAATCGCTTGACGACGGCGAGGCCGCCCGCGTCCTGATACTCGAAGGTGAGCGTCCGCTCCCCGGCTCCGACGTCGACGCGGTCGTCGCTCGGCTTGAAGAGGGCCTCGGCCACCCGCGCCGTGAGGCCGGCGTCGTCGAACACGAGGTCGAAGGGCCGCGCGGCGCCGGACGGGACGACTGAGGGCACGAGATCGATGGGCCGGCCGGCATCGTCGAGGAAGGTCTTCAGCCGGTAGCTCGTGAGCACGCCGCCGCGGTTCGAGAAGACCGCGGTGAACTCGGGAGTGTCGACGACGATGTCGCGCTCGCCGGTGTCGGCCACGAGAGGCTCGGCCCCCGCCGCGGGTGCTGGCGCTGCCGGCGTTGGCGCTTCCGACGGCTCGACAGATGCGGCGGTTCCGGCGGCCGGTGGTGTTCCTGCCGGAGCGGCCCCGGCCTGACCGGGTCGCGCGTCCGCGGCGCGTCCGGCTGACGGTGCCGAGGCGGGCGCCGGCGCAGGCTTCGGCTTGACGAAGAGGGCCTGATAGGCGAACAGCACCACGAACGAGAGGGTGATGGCGAGGAGAACGCGCTTTTCCATGAACTTCGATCTGGCCGGCTAGCTCGAACGTCGCGATGCGGGAGGCTCGGGCACCGGGTCGTGCCCCCAGCCTCCAAAGGGATGGCACCGCGCGATGCGGCGGAGGGCGAGCCACGTGCCGCGGCGCGCGCCGTGCGCCTCGAGGGCTTCGATCGCGTACTCGGAGCACGACGGGGTGAAGCGGCACTGACCGCCCACGAGGGGGGAGAGCAGCACCTGGTAGCCTCGCACGGACGCGATGGCCACCCGACGGGCGAGCCGGCTAGGTGCGGTCACCGTAGGAGTCCTGCATGCGGCCGCGCGAGGTGCGCGCGAGGGTCTTGGTGAAGTCGTGGACGAGCGACTCGAACGACGCGTCGAAGAACTCGCGCTTGGGCACCACGACAAGGTCCACGGGCGTCAGGGGCCGGTGGCTTCTGAAGATCTCCCGCACACGGCGCCTGGCGAGGTTGCGCGAGACGGCACCACCGAGTTTGCGGGTGGCGGCAATCCCGAGGCGGCTCGGGGCGGACGTGCGAGGCAGGACGAAAAGCGTCATGAACCGGCCGTGGACCTTGCGGCCCGACTCGTAGACGCGGAGGTATTCCGACCGGCGTCGGATGCGCTCGGCCGGGGTCAACCCGGCCGCGCCGGTCTTCGGCGCCGCGCGTCCGGACCGGTCGTCCGTCGGCGCGGTCATCGCGCTACGACGAGGAAACCGTCAGCCGCTTCCGTCCCTTGGCCCGCCGGCGCTTCAACACCAGGCGACCGTTCTTCGTGCTCATGCGGACGAGGAAGCCGTGGGTCCGGCGGCGGCGACGCGTATTCGGCTGAAAAGTGCGCTTCATGGCTCAATACCTGTAGTCGATCGCAAAACCAGAACTTCTCATCCTATGCACGGGGTGTCCTCTTGTCAACGAACGTCCCCGAGGCCGGCCGCCTGGCTGTCCCTGAACCGGTCCTCGAGATGGGCCTGGCGAGGATCCTCCCGGGGGTGATCCGTGGTACAGTCCGGATCCCTGACAAGGGAGACTCCCCGAAGTTTTCCACACCTGTGGAAAAAAATGTGGAAAAGAGAGCGGTTTTCGCCAAGGTTCGGAGGCAGGCCGCGATTTGATGCGGGTTTCGCGAGGCGAAAGTCGAATTCGCCTGTGTTTTTCGAGTTTTTTGCGCTCGATTCTTCGTTACAGCGGCGTTGCCCGGACGGCGCCGGAGGCGAAAGTGAGGGCAACGGACTCGGCTGAGCCGGTGGGAATTCTGGTCGCGAATGGCGATGTCAAATATTTGGCACGACCTGTTGGGACGTATTGAAACCAAGGTCGGGAAGCACGGCTTCTATACCTGGTTCAAGCCAACCACCTACCTCTCGGACTCGCCGGATGGGGTCGTCGTTCTCGTCCCCAATCAGCTCTTCAAGGACTGGCTGATCAAGCACTACTCGCACGCCATCGGCGAGGCCATGGTCGAGATTGGACGCTCTGGTCTTCCCGTGGTGTTCGTCACCGAACCCCCGGTGCCGGCTGCGATCGACGACACTCCCCTTCCCCAGGGCTCGGAAGACGGCGACCTCGCCTCCGACACAGGCGACCTGGAGCCTGCGGAAGAGCCGGGGGGCGGCCCTGATGGTCTTCCGGCGGCGCCCGCGCAGGCCGTGGCCGGTCTGAGTCCCCGCTACACCTTCGACACCTTCGTCGTGGGCGCCTCGAACAACTTCGCGCACGCGGCCTGCCGTGCCGTGGCCGAGGCGCCGTCGCGGTCTTACAACCCGCTGTTCATCTACGGCGGGGTCGGTCTCGGCAAGACGCACCTGATGCACGCTGTCGCGCACTACGCCCTGCGTCAGAATCCGGCGACGCGGCTCACGTACATCTCGGCCGAGCGCTTCATGAACGAGATGATCAACGCGCTGCGCTACGAGCGGATCCTCGACTTCCGCGAGCGCTATCGCTCGCTCGATCTGCTGCTCGTGGACGACATCCAGTTCATCGCGGGCAAGGAGGGCACGCAGGCGGAGTTCTTCCACACCTTCAACGCGCTCCACGACGCCGCCAAGCAGATCGTGATCAGCAGCGACTGCCCTCCTCACGAAATCCCGCAGCTCGAGGAGCGCCTGCGATCCCGCTTCGAGTGGGGCCTCATCGCCGACATCCAGCCGCCCGATCTCGAGACGAAGGTCGCGATTCTGAAGAAGAAGGCCGAGGCCGAGGGCGTGCCGCTCCCCGACCCCGTCGCCCTCTTCATCGCCACGAAGATCAAGTCGAACATCCGCGAGCTCGAAGGCTCGCTCATCAGGCTCGTCGCCTACGCCTCGCTGAAAGGCGAGGAGATCACGCTCGCGCTCGCGCAGCACGTGCTCAAGGGCATCATCAACACCGACGAGCGCGCGGTGACCATCGAGGGCGTGCAGAAGTTCGTCGCCGACTACTACCAGTTGAAGCCGGCCGAACTCCGCTCGCGAAACAACTCCAAGTCGGTCGCCATGCCCCGCCAGGTGGCCATGTACCTGTGCAAGACGCTCACGAACTCCTCGCTGCCCGAGATTGGCCGGAGCTTCGGCGGAAAGCATCACACGACGGTGCTGCACTCCATCCGGAAGGTGGAGGAACTGCGCAAGCGCGACGCGACCTTCAACAGCCTCATCAACAGCTTCCTCGACAATTTCCGGTAGGTTCCGCGAATTTCCACAGCGTCTCCTCGCGGGCCCTGTGGACGCGCTGTGGCGCCTCCTCCGGCGGCCTGGAACCCGCCTGGAAACCCACAGAGCGCACAGGAGCCCGGCATGGGCGTAAATTCTTGAAAAGAAAGCCCGTAAGTCGGCCCTTGCCACTTTTCAACAGGGCCTTTTTCCTGTTATAATCGTTTGTTCTCTTTCAGCTGTTTTCTCATTCCTAAAGAAACAGCTCACCGGAACGTCTGCCTAGCCCGAGGTCACCACGCGCATGGAACTCGTCGTCTCGAAGGCGAATCTGCAGCGGGAACTGCAGCTGCTGCAGGGGATAGTCGAACGCAAGATCACCATTCCCGTGCTGGCCAACGTGCTCGTCGAGGCCGACGGCAACGAGATGCGGCTCTCGGCGACGGATCTCGACTTCGCGCTCCGCACCCGGTGCGAGGCGAGCGTCGAGAAGCCGGGCACCATCACGATTCCTGCGAAGAAGTTCTTCGAGATCGTGCGTGCCCTGCCCGAGACGGACGTCCGGATCGAAGAGGACAAGACGGGCGTGAAGATCGCGGCCGAGCGCTTCGAGTCGCGCATGAGCACGCTGCCGCCCGACGACTTCCCGGCGCTTCCCAAGGCGATGCCCGACGTGGCGACCACGACGCTGCCAGTCGCCGGACTGAAGCACATGATCGGGAAGACGCTGTTTGCGAGCAGCGCGGAAGACACGCGCTACTTCCTGAATGGCGGCCTCCTCGTGCTGAAGGGCAGCCAGATGAGCCTCGTGGCGACCGACGGCCACCGGCTCGCGCTCGTCAAGGCGACCAGGGAAGGCGAGGCCGAGGGCGAGGAGACCAAGGACATCATCCCCAAGAAGGCGCTCCAGGAGTTGTCGCGCCTGATAGGGGAGAGCGACGCCGAGACGGTCACCATCGGCAAGGGTGAGAACCATCTCTTCGTCGAGGTCGGCGGGCGTCTGCTCATCTCGCGTCTGGTCGACGGACAGTATCCGGCCTACGACCGCGTCATCCCGAAGTCGAACGACAAGAAGATCGAGTTCGACCGCGATCGGCTGCTGAGCGTGCTCCGGCGCGTCTCGCTGCTCTCGAGCGAGCGCTCGCGCGCGGTGAAGTTCCACATCGGCGACCATGCGGTAAAGGTCACCTCGGACAGCCCCGACATGGGCTCGGCCGAAGAAGTGCTGCCGGTCGACTACGACGGGCCCGACGTTCAGATCTGCTTCAACGTGCAGTACGTGCAGGAGTTCCTTGGCGCGGTGGAGACCGAGCGCGTGGTGCTCGAGTTCAAGGACGAGGTGAGCCAGGCCGTCATGAAGCCGATCGAGCCGCAGGGCTACGACTACCTCTACGTGGTCATGCCCATGCGTCTCTGATGCGGCCGCCTCTCGGCGCGCCGGACAAGGCGCGGCCCTGGAGCCGGCGGGCCCGCAGGCTGGGCCGGCTTGTGCCGCAGTGTCCCTTCTGGAAGACCGAATGAACCAGTTCGACCCACAATCCACTCCGATGCCCGAGGCCTCGATGCCGCCAGGGCCTCCGCTTTCCGACGATTACGGCGCCGACAAGATCAAGGTCCTCGAAGGCCTCGAAGCGGTGCGGAAGCGGCCGGCCATGTACATCGGGTCCACCGGACCGGTCGGCCTCCACCACCTGGTGTGGGAGGTGGTGGACAACTCCATCGACGAGGCGCTCGCGGGCTATTGCGATCGCGTCGAGGTGACCATTCACCTCGACAACTCGGTCACGGTCACCGACAACGGCCGTGGCATTCCGACCGGGCTGCACTCGACGGGCCGTCCTGCCGTCGAAGTCGCGCTCACCGTGCTGCATGCCGGAGGCAAGTTCGACAACGCGAGCTACAAGGTGTCGGGCGGCCTGCACGGCGTGGGCGTGTCGGTCGTCAACGCGCTCTCCGAGTGGATGGAGGTCGAGATCTGGCGCAACGGCCAGGTGCACCGCCAGGCCTACGACCGCGGCACGCCGCGCGCCGACCTCGAGATCACGGGCACGACCCAGCGCCGCGGCACGCGCGTCACCTTCAAGCCCGACGCGGAGATCTTCGAGACCATCGAGTTCAGCTACGACGTGCTGGCGCAGCGCCTGCGCGAGCTGGCGTTCCTGAATGCCGGCGTGCACATCGTCCTCACCGACGAGCGCGAGAGCGAGCGCCACAACGAGTTCCACTACAGCGGCGGCATCCGCGAGTTCGTCCGGTATCTGAACACCAACAAGGTGGTCCTGCAGGACGAGCCCATCTACATGCAGGGCGAGCGCGATCAGATCTCGGTCGAGATCGCGATGCAGTGGAACGACAGTTACTCCGAGCTGGTCTACTCGTTCGCCAACAACATCAACACGCACGAGGGCGGCACGCACCTGTCGGGGTTCAAGGCGGCGCTCACGCGCACCATCAACGCCTACGCCGCGAAGAGCAACCTCACCAAGGACCTGAAGGACGCGACGATCTCGGGCGATGACATCCGCGAGGGCCTCACGGCCGTCGTGAGCGTCAAGATTCCCCAGCCGCAGTTCGAGGGGCAGACCAAGACGAAGCTCGGCAACACCGAGGTGAAGGGCATCGTCGAGCAGATCGTCAACGACCGGCTCGAGCAGGTGCTCGAGGAGAATCCGTCGATCGCGAAGCGCGTCGTGCAGAAGGCGGTCGACGCCGCCCGCGCGCGCGAGGCGGCCCGCAAGGCGCGCGATCTCGTGCGCCGCAAGGGCGCGCTCGACAACAGCTCGCTGCCGGGGAAACTCGCCGATTGCCAGGAGCGTGACCCCGCGCAGTGCGAGCTGTTCATCGTGGAGGGCGAATCGGCCGGCGGATCGGCCAAGCAGGGGCGCGATCGACGCTTCCAGGCGATCCTGCCGATCAAGGGCAAGATCCTGAACGTCGAGAAGGCGCGGTTCGACAAGATGCTCACGAGCGACGAGATCAAGACCATGATCGCGGCGCTCGGCACCGGCATCGGCGAGGACGATTTCGACGCGGGCAAGCTGCGGTATCACCGGATCATCGTGATGACCGACGCCGACGTCGACGGCTCGCACATCCGCACGCTGCTGCTCACCTTCTTCTATCGCCAGATGCGCGAACTGGTCGACGGCGGTCACGTGTACATCGCGCAGCCTCCGCTCTACCGCGCGAAGCGCGGCAAGAGCGAGACCTACATCAAGGACGATCGCGAGCTGGAGACGTGGCTCATCCGGCGCGCCGCCGAGGCCCGTCAGGTGACCTTCACCGGCAGCGGCCACGTCGTGTCCGGTGAGGAACTCGAGAAACTCCTGCACCGGCTGATTGCGCTGGGACGCTTCAAGCGGCTCGTGCAGCGTCGCGTGGCCGATCGGCTCCTCATCAGGGCCCTGCTGGCGCGCAACGTCACCGACAGGGCGTTCTTCGCGGACCGCGAGGCGCTCGAGGCGCTGGCAGGGGAGTTGGCCGCGCCCGGCCGCCACGTCCGCGTCGAGCAGGACGAGGAGCACTCGTCCTACAGCCTCGTGCTCGACGATCTGACCAATGGCTACCGCCGGGTCTCGACGGCCACGGCCGACCTGGTGGGGACGACCGAGTACCGTTCGCTGCTCGCCGTCTGGCAGGACGTCAAGCATCTCACCGGGCCCATCGTCGTCTCGACGGTGGCGGCGGCCGCGCCGGCCACCGAAGACCCGGATGCCGAGACCGGGGGCGATGTGCCGGTCGAGGACGTCCGCCGCGTGCGCCGCGAGCAGGACGTGACGCTCGAGACCTACGACGATCTCGTGGAGTTCTTCGTCAGCGCCGGCAAGAAGGGCGTCGCCATCAACCGGTACAAGGGCCTCGGTGAGATGAACCCCGAGCAGTTGTGGGAGACCACGATGAAGCCCGAGGCGCGGACGCTGCTCCAGGTGAAGGCCGAGGATCACATGGAGGCCGACCTGATGTTCACGACGCTCATGGGCGACCAGGTCGAGCCGCGCCGCAAGTTCATCGAGGACAACGCGCTCGA
>JAHDVQ010000020.1:31726-35822 GCA_023384595.1 Vicinamibacteraceae bacterium
GCCCAATCGCGGATTCCCGTCGCCATCGAAGACGAGATGAAGCGCTCGTACATGGATTACGCCATGAGCGTGATCATCGGGCGCGCGCTGCCGGACGTCCGCGATGGTCTGAAGCCCGCCCACCGGCGCGTGCTGTACGGCATGCGCTCCATGGGCCTCGCGTCGAACCGCGCTTACCGCAAGTGCGCCAAGATCGTCGGCGAGGTGATGGGGAACTTCCATCCCCACGGCGACGCGTCCATCTACGACACGCTCGTGCGGCTGGCGCAGGACTTCAACATGCGCTACCCGCTCGTCGACGGGCAGGGCAACTTCGGATCGGTCGACGGCGACTCGCCCGCGGCCATGCGCTACACCGAAGCGAGGCTCGAGGCGCTGGCCGAAGTCCTCATGGAGGACCTCGACAAGGAGACGGTCGACTTCGTCCTGAACTACGACGAGACGACCGAGGAGCCCGCGGTCCTGCCGGCGCCGTTCCCGAACCTCCTCGTGAACGGGTCGGCGGGCATCGCCGTCGGGATGGCGACCAACATCCCGCCGCACAACCTCGCCGAGGTCACCGACGCGCTCATCTGGCTCGTGGAGCACTCGGCCTACACGCGGGCCGACGGCGAGGCGCCGCCCACGCGCGAGGAGAAGACCAAGGCGGTGCTCAACCTCGTGCCGGGACCGGATTTCCCGACCGGCGGCATCATCGTCGGGCGCAGCGGCATCAGGCAGGCCTACCTCACCGGCCGCGGCGGCATCACCGTGCGCGCGCGCACCGAGATCGAAGACATCGGCCGCGGCGACCGCCAGGCCATCATCGTCACCGAGATTCCCTATCAGGTGAACAAGGCGCGCCTGCTCGAGCGGACGGCCGAACTGGTGCGCGAGAAGGTCATCGAGGGCATCTCGGACCTGCGCGACGAGTCGGACCGGCAGGGCATGCGCATCGTCATCGAGCTGAAGCGCGGCGAGCAGCCCGAGCTCGTGCTGAACAACCTGTTCAAGCACACGCAGCTGCAGACCACCTTCGGCATCAACATGCTCGCCATCGCCGGCGGGCGGCCGCGCACCCTCGGGCTCGTCGACATGCTGGAGCTCTTCGTCGAGTTCCGGCGCGACGTCGTCCGCCGCCGCACCGAGTTCGAGCTGAAGAAGGCCGAGGCCCGGGCGCACATCCTCGAGGGCCTGCGCATCGCGCTCGACCACCTCGACGCGGTCATCGCGCTCATCCGCGCCTCGCGCAATCCGCTCGAAGCCCGCGAGGGCCTGATGGCGAACTTCGGCCTCTCGCAGCTGCAGGCGCAGGCCATCCTCGACATGCAGCTCCAGCGCCTGACGGGGCTCGAGCGGCAGAAGATCCTCGACGAGCTGGCGGAGCTGCTGAAGACCATCGAGCGGCTGCGCGCGATTCTCGGCAGCGAGACGCTGCTGATGGAGATCGTCGTCGGCGAGCTGAGGGACGTGCGCACGCGATTTGGCGACGCCCGCCGGACCGAAATCCAGGACGCCTCGGGCGACCTCTCGATCGAGGACCTCATCGCCGACGAGGACATGGTCATCACGGTGTCGAGCACGGGCTACATCAAGCGCACCCCGCTCGACGAGTACCGGAGCCAGCGCCGGGGCGGCAAGGGGCTGCGCGGGATGACCGTCCGCGAGGAGGACGCCGTCGCGAAGCTCTTCATCGCGACGACCCACTCCTACATCCTGATCTTCTCGGACAAGGGACGCGTGTACTGGCTCAAGGTGCACGGCATCCCGATGGTGGGGCGCGACGGGCGCGGCACGGCCATCGTGAACCTCGTGCAGATGGAGCCGGGCGAGCGCATTGCCGCGCTCGAGTCCGTGCGCGACTGGCCCGAGGCCGACGAGCAGCACTACGTCGTGATGGCCACGCGCAAGGGCACCGTGAAGAAGACCGACCTGCGGGCCTACAGCAACCCGCGCGCGGCGGGCATCATCGCCATCGGCATCGACGAGGGCGACGCGCTCATCGGCGCCACGCTCTCGGACGGGACCCACGAGGTCTTCCTCGGCACCCGCGACGGCATGTCCATCCGGTTCCCCGAAACCGACCTGCGTCCCATGGGCCGGCCGGCCTACGGCGTCCGCGGCATCACGCTGCGCGACAACGACGAGGTGGTCGCCATGGAGGTGGTGCGGCCCGGCGGGACGCTGCTGACGGTCACCGAGAACGGCTTCGGCAAGCGCACCGAGCTCGAGGAGTACCGCATCCAGTCGCGCGGCGGCTCGGGCATCATCAACATCCAGACCTCGGAGCGCAACGGCAAGGTCGTCGGCGTCGCCTTCGTGGACGACGATGACGAGGTCATGCTCGTCACCGAGGCGGGGCAGATCATCAGGATGGCGGTTCGCGACGTGCGCGCCATCGGCCGCAACACGCAGGGCGTGAGCCTCATGCGCAACGAGGAAGGCGATCGGGTCGTCTCGGTGGCGCGGTTCGCCGAGAAGGACGAGAACGGCGACGGCGACGACAGCGAGGGCGGGGGAGGCGACGAAGGGTTGCCCAGCGTGGAGCCCCCCGACGGTGTCGCCGCCGACGAGCCCGAGGAGCCCGTGTAGGTCCGGCTTAAGCCGGACCCTACTGCTACGCCGGCTGCAGCCTCGCGAAGCGGGCGAGGAGCTTCTTCACACCGGCGGGGAAGCGCACCGTGACCTTCGTGTCGTCGTACCCAGGCTCGAGGGCGATGACGGTGCCCACGCCGAACTGCGCGTGGCGGACGCGCATGCCGAGGCGGAGTTCGCCGGACTGGGACTGGTCTTCGTCCTCGGGTAGGTAGGCCGGCCCGTCCTGCTCGGGAAACGACGGCTGGCCGGTCTCGGAGACGCGTCCCGCGCCGCCCCGCCGCCCCGCTCCCCATCCCTGGCCGCGCCCACCGCCGTAGCCGGCGCCCCCCTGGCCACGCCGCCCGCCGCCCCGGCCTCCGCCATTCCTGTACAGAGACACGTCGGACCAGACGCGAGCCGGCGCGAAGTAGGGCTCGTGGCGCTCCATCAGCTCGGACGGCACCTCGTCGAGGAACCGCGACGGTGACGTGGCCTGATACTCGCCGAACACCCGGCGCCGCGCCGCGCCCGTGAGGATCAGGCGCTCCTGCGCCCGCGTCATCCCGACGTAGCACAGGCGGCGCTCCTCTTCGAGTTCCGCCAGATCCTCGTTGGAGCGCGAGTGCGGGAAGAGGCCGTCCTCGAGTCCCGCGATGACGACAGTGGGGAACTCGAGCCCCTTGGCCGCGTGCATCGTCATGAGCCAGACGCGCGCGTTCTGCTGCCCGCCCTCCTCGTCGGCCTCCGACAGGAGCGACAGCCGATCGACGAAGCCGCCGAGTGACGCCTCGGGATCGCGCTGCTCGTACTCGCGGGCGGCCGACACGAGCTCGGCGAGGTTCTCGAGCCGTCCCTCGGCCTCCTCGCTGCGCTCGTCGCGCAGGTCCTTCCAGTAGCCGCTCCAGTCGAGCACGCGCTCGATGGTGGTCGCCACGCTCTCGGTCTTCGCGGCCTCCTGCAGCTTCAGGACGAGATCGTGGAAGGCACGGAGCGACTGCTGCGCGCGCGGCGCAATCCGGCGCTCCTCGACGAGGTGCACGGCCTTCGCCCACATGGACTTCGCCGAGACGACGTTGTGGAGGCCCGCGGCGACCAGCGGCGGCGCGTTCTCGGGGATGGTCGAAGGGTCGGCCGACTCGAGCGCCTCCATCACACCCTTCCCGATTCCGCGCGGCGGCACGTTCACCACCCGCCTGAAGCTCACATCGTCGTGCGGGTTGAGCACCAGCTTCAGGTAGGCGAGCGTGTCCTTGATCTCCTTCCGCTCGTAGAACCGGACGCCGCCGACAATGCGGTAGGCCACGCCGTCGCGCATGAGGGCGTCTTCAATCGCGCGCGACTGCGAGTTGATGCGGTACAGCACGCCCACCTTCCCGTCCACGTCGTCGGCCAGGGTGCCGCGCACGACGCGCGAGATGAAGTCGGCTTCCTCCAGCTCGTCGCCGGCCCGGAAGTAGACGATGGGCGAGCCGCCTTCCTTCTCGGTCCAGAGCCGCTTCTCTTTCCGGTTGGTGTTCTGGCGGATGACGGCGGACGCGGC
>JAHDVQ010000263.1 GCA_023384595.1 Vicinamibacteraceae bacterium
GGCCCCGGGCGGGCCACCGAAGCCAGGATCGGCTGTCCTCGGAAGCGCGGTAACTCTCCGACGGCGACCACCTCGGCGCCGTGGATGCGGCGGCCGATGCGGCCGGCCTTCACCTCGAGGATGTGCGTCGCGCGCTTGCCGTGCGCGGCCAACGCACGACGCATGGCGCGGCCCGTCGCGCCGTATCCCCACAACACGTAGTCGTCGCGGTCTGCGAGGAAGCCCTCGGCCAGGAAGTGCGCCTTGCACGCCACGAAGCGGTCGAGGCCGTAGCGCACGTCCGTGCGCGAGAGGCGCTCCGCCGAGTCGCGCCATGCCACGAGCCGCCGCGGCACCGTTCCCACGACGAGCCCCGCCGCGAGCCAGCGCAGCACTAGGTCGTAGTCCTCGGGCCAGCCCATGTCGCGGTAGGAGAACGCCTCGAACGCCTCGCGGCGGGCCATGAGCGCCGGGTGCGCGACGGGGCACTCGATGAAGGCGTCGCGCCGGATGGCGTCGGGCGTGGTGAGCCCGTTCAGCCACGCCTCGTACTCGCGCCGGTACGGCCGCAACTGCGCGCGCGGAAAGAGGCGGACGCCGGAGGTGACAGCCGCCCACGCCGGGTTCGCCTCGAGCGCCGCGACCTGGCGCTCGAGGCGATCCCGGCGCATGAGGTCGTCGGCGTCCATGCGGGCGACGAGGGGCGCGCGGCCGTGCGCGAGGCCGGTGTTGAGCGCCGCGACGAGACCGCGGTGCGGCTGGCGGACGAGACCGATGCGCGCGTCCGCACGCGCCCAGCGCGCCGCCACGGCCGCCGTCTCGTCGGTGGACCCGTCGTCGACGACGACGCAGTGCCAGGCGGAGAGGGTCTGGCGGGCGAGGGAGGCGAGGCACGCGTCGAGGGTCGCGGCGGCGTTCCGCGCGGGGACGAGGACGGAAACCTGACAGGGGGTCGGGAGTATTTTCACTTTTTGCGACGGCGGAAAATCGGGGTCGGGAGGGGCGACTGGAATGATGGGGTCGGGAGTCATTTTCGGGCTCTGGCCGGTAACGAAAACAACTCCCGACCCCGATTATTCCGCCCCTCCCGACCCCAGGATTTTCCGCCGCTGCGACCGAGGGCGCAAAAAGTGAAAATACTCCCGACCCCGTGTCGGAATTCAGACCGTCGCCGCGCGCGGAGCCGCCGCCCGCACGCGCGCCGGCTCCGCCGCCGCCAGCATCCGCGCGGCGATGAGCACGTACAGAATCCACAGCACGTCGGCGAGCAGCAGGTGCACCATCTGCATCCACACCGGCGCGAGCAGGAGGACGTTTGCCGCGCCGGCGGCGAGCTGCAGCACCGCGACGCCAATCAGCCAGCGCACCATCTCGCGCTCACGCGAACCCTCGGCCGTCGGCACCCGCGCCAGCCATCCCACGAGCAGCGCCGTGATGGCCACGGCCAGCACCGGGTGCAGCACGCGCAGGCGGATCAGGAAGTGCGACGTCGCCGACAGGTCGGCCTCGATGCCCGCGCGCAGCGATCCGATCGGGAAGAGCGTGTCGCCGAGCGCCGCCACCGCGCCGCTCGTGCCGACCAGCAGCAGCCCGAGCGCGCCGGTGACGAGCCCGGCCGCGAGCGCCGGACGCGACCCGAGCCGCACAGGCGCCCCGCCCGACAGCCAGTGCGCCGTCAGCGTGAGCGCCCCCACCAGCAGGAACGTGTTCACGAGGTGCACGGCCATGAACATGGCCCGCGCCATGCTCGCGTTGTCGGCCACGAGCTGGAAGAGCACCAGCCCCGCGCCGACCGCCGCCTCGGTGAGCATGAAGAACATCGTCCACGCCGCGCCCCGCCGCGCGGGGTGGCCCGCGACGGTTGCACGGAACGTCCACACGAGCAGCACGACGACGGCGATGAGAGCGAGGCCGCTCGTGGCCCGGTGCGAGAACTCCACCATGGTCTCCACACTCGGGGCACGGGGGATGACCTCGCCGTTGCAGAGCGGCCAGTGGCTGCCGCAGCCGGCACCCGATCCGGTGGCCCTCACATAGGCACCCCACAGGATCACGGCGATGTTGTAAGCCAGCGTGAACCAGGCGAAGCGAGCAAGCCTGAACATGGCAGGATCATAGGCCACGGAGGCTGCGGAGGCTACAAGGCCTACCAAGGCCTCCGTAGGCTCTGTAGGCTCTGTAGGCTCTGTAGGCTCCGTAGCCTCGGTAGCCTTTGTAGCCTTCGTATTGATATCGTGAAGGGTCGGCTCGCCCGCGTCGCGCCGGAAGGGTGCCAGGGCGCGGCCAGTGCCGGCCCCGACGCCGCCGGTAGCCGGAAGCCGGACGCCGGCTGCCTGGCATGTATCACCCATGAGGCCATCATGAGCGCATCTCTCCTGAAGAAACTCCACATCGACGAGGTCAACCCCGGCGCGTGCTGGGGCACCGACGGTTGGATCCACGACAAGGCGGGGAAGCCGCTCGTCTCGCACAACCCGACGACGGGCGAGCCCATCGCCTCGGTGGCGCAGTGCTCGCCGGAGCACTACGACGAGGTCGTGGCCAAGGCCGTCGAGACGTTCCGCACCTGGCGGATGGTGCCCGCCCCGAAGCGCGGCGAGGTCATCCGCGACCTCGGCAACGCGCTGCGCGAGATGAAGGAGCCGCTCGGCGATCTCGTCGCTCTCGAGATGGGGAAGATCCGCGCCGAGGGCCACGGCGAAGTGCAGGAGATGATCGACATCTGCGACTTCGCGGTCGGCCTCTCGCGGCAGCTCTACGGCCTGACGCTCGCCTCCGAGCGCCCCGCGCACCGGATGATGGAGCAGTGGCATCCGCTCGGCGTGGTCGGCGTCATCACGGCGTTCAACTTCCCGGTGGCCGTGTGGGCGTGGAACACCGCCCTTGCCGCCGTGTGCGGCGACCCGGTGGTGTGGAAGCCCGCGGGCCCCGTGCCGCTCTGCGGCATTGCCGTGCAGCACATCGCCAACCGCGTCATGGCCGACCACGGGCTCTCGGGCGTCTTCACGCTCGCCATCGGCCCGGGCCGCAGCGTCGGCGAGCGCATGCTCTCGGACGAGCGACTGCCGCTCATCTCGTTCACCGGCTCGACCTCGGTCGGGCGTCACGTGGCCGAGGTCGTCGGCCGCCGCTTCGGCCGCACCATCCTCGAGCTCGGCGGCAACAACGCCATCATCGTCACCGAGGACGCGAACCTCGACCTCGCGACGCGCGCCATCCTCTTCGGCGCCGTCGGCACGGCGGGGCAGCGCTGCACGTCGACGCGCCGCATCATCGCGCACAAGAGCATCGCGAAGACGCTGACCGACCGGCTCGTAAAGGCCTACGCGCAGGTGCGCATTGGCGATCCGCTGGACGGGGGCACCATCATGGGCCCGCTCGTCGTGCCCGACGCGCTCGACGAGATGTTCGCGGCCATCGACGCGGCGAAGGCGCAGGGCGGCGAGGTGCTGTGCGGCGCGACGCGGCGTCCCGACATCGGGCCGCAGTTCGTCGAGCCCACCATCATCCGCATGCCGGCGCAGACCGACATCGTGAAGACCGAGACCTTCGCGCCGATCCTCTACATCCTCGAGTACGACGGCTTCCAGGAGGCGCTCGACCTCCACAACGGCGTGCCGCAGGGCCTCTCGAGCGCGATCTTCACCGAGAGCATGCGCAAGGCCGAGGAGTTCCTCTCGCCGAAGGGCTCGGATTGCGGCATCGCCAACGTGAACATCGGCACGTCGGGCGCCGAGATTGGCGGCGCGTTCGGCGGCGAGAAGGAGACGGGCGGCGGCCGCGAGTCGGGCAGCGATTCGTGGAAGGTCTACATGCGCCGCCAGACCAACACGGTGAACTGGTCGATGGA
>JAHDVQ010000021.1 GCA_023384595.1 Vicinamibacteraceae bacterium
ACGGGGGCCGCACGGGCACGCTCGCCGCGGAGCTGGACCCGATCCCGGCGCTGGATCTCGGTGCGGACTCGCTGCGGCCGCCCTCGACGGAGGCGTGTGTGCTCGACGAAGCCGGTAAGGTCATCGGCTGCTCGTCGGGCGTGGCCGCCGACGATGCAGCCACGGTGGCCAGGGTCTGCCGCGAGAGCACCACCGCGAACCGCATGATGCGGGCCGACGACCACTTGTACGTCGCCTGCTGGAGCGTCCCGTTGAGGACCCAGTTCGGCGTGCCGTACTGGACGGTGGCGATCGTCGTCGAGCGCGACGACGTCCTGGCCCCCACGGCTTCCTTTGGCCGATCCTTCCTCGCCGTGCTCCTGCTGTCGCTTCTCATCGTGGTGCTGCTGTCGCTCTCGACGATCCGGCACAACCTGAGGCCGCTCGAGGAACTGAAGGAGGGCGTCGAGCGTGTGGCGGCGCGAGACTTCCGCACGCCCGTCGCCGTCACGAGTCAGGACGAGTTCCAGGAGGTGGCCGAAGCGTTCAACACCATGATGACGACGCTCGAGGCCACCTTCGCCGAGCTCGATGCCCTTCACATGGGCACGCTGCGCGCCCTCGCCCTCGCCATCGACGCCAAGTCATCGTGGACGGCGGGCCACTCCAATCGCGTCACGGAACTCGCGCTCGAGATCGGACGCGAGATGGGCCTGCCGGAGGCCGATCTGAAGGACCTCGAGGTGGGGGGCCTGCTTCACGACATCGGCAAGCTGGGCGTACCGGGCAGGATTCTGGACAAGCCGGGACCGCTCACGCCGGAGGAGGTGGCGGTCATGCGGCAGCATCCGCAGCTCGGGGCGCAGATTCTGGCGCCGATCCCGTCCATTCGGCGCGTGCTGCCCATCGTGCTGCAGCACCACGAGCGCTACGACGGCCGGGGCTATCCGGCCGGTCTGGCCGGTGACGACATCACGCTCGCGGCGCGCATCTTCGCGGTGGCCGACGTCTTCGACGCGTTGCACTCGACGCGGCCGTACCGGGCGTCGATGCCGGCGCCGGTCGCCGTGGAGCGCGTCAAGGCGGAATCGGGCCGGCACTTCGACCCGCGCGTGGTCGCGGCGTTTCTCACGGTGATGACGCGCCGACAGGCCGACGGCTCCGGGCCCCGGACGATGCCGGAGCCCAGGGCCGTCGCATAGCCGCACGCGCGAACCTGGTGCCGCCGTGAGGGGTGCTCAGGGCACGGCCGACGCGGTTGGCGCCGCCGCCGGCTTCCGCCCGAGCAGTTCATTCACCAGCGTCTCGGCCCCGTAGATGCTCTCGAGCGCCTCGATGATGCCGCGGGCGTCGACCGCCACGGTCCGGTTCACCGAACCGTCGTAGATGAAGTACCCGGGCAGCGACTGGATGTTGCCGTCGAAGGCGATGCCGACGAGTTCGCCCCTGGCGTTGATGACGGGCGAGCCGCTGTTCCCGCCCACGATGTCGTTGGTCGTGACGAAGTTGTACGGGACGGTGAGGTCGAGCGACGCCTTGCGTTCGACCCAGCGCGCCGGCAGCTCCCACGGCGCCTTCCCGCCCTTCTCGTCGACGCGCTGGTAGAGGCCGGCGAAGTCGGTGAACGGCGCGACCCGCCGCCCGTCCTCCTCGTAGCCCTTCACCGCGCCGTACGACAGTCGCAGCGTCGAGGTCGCATCCGGATACGCGGCGGTGCCCTTCACCGCGAAGAGCGCGCGCGCGATGCGCGCGTAGCCGTCGCGTTCGACGCTCACGACTTCGTTCTCGTACCGCGCCCGCAGGGCTCGGGCCTCCCCGTCGACGGCGAGGGCCAGCGCGATGAGCGGGTCGCTCGAAGCCTTGACTGCCTCGGCTCCGCCTTCGAGCAGCCCCTTGCGGACGTCGACCGAGGCGAGCGTCGTCCCGCTGATGAGCGCGCGCGCGCGCTCGGCGGGGGACTGCCCCTGGAGCGCGGCCTTGACGGCCTCGTGGTCGGCGCCGAGCGTGTCGACCAGCCACGCGAGCGAGTCGGCGAGCTTGGCCTCCTCGGCGGCGGGATACACGGGCGCCGGCGACAGGAGCATGCGCTCGTAGGTCGGACGTCTCGATTCGGTGTACTCGGGCAGCCGCTCGGTATCGGGCTTCTGCCGCTCGGCGGCGGCCCGCACGATCCAGCGCGCGAAGCTGAAGAGCCTCGACGTGAACCCGCGGCCCATCTCGAGGGCCTCGTAGGGCGCCGCGTACCCGCGCACCGCGCGCCGCGCCGCGGCGATCTCCTTCCACGGGTCGCCGAAGGTCGCGCTGAGCGCCGCGTCCTTCCGGACGGCCTCGCGCAGGGCGGCCTCGTCGGCCTCCTTGCGCGCCATGACGGCCGCGTCGCGCAGGCCCTGGAGCTGTCCCGTCTGCGACTTGATCGCGTTCTCGAGCCCGAAGATCTCGTCCTTCACCTGCCGGAACTGCTCCGGGCCTCGCTCGGCGTAGCGGCGCAGCACCCCGAGCCGGCGCGTGTTGAACTTCAGCGTGCCCGGCAGCGCGACGTCGCGGACGTACTCGAGATGCGCCACCGTGTTCAGCCGCTGCGTGGGCCCGGGATGCCCCGAGGTGAAGACGACCTCACCTTCCCGGGCGCCGGCGGTCGACCACTTCAGGTAGTGGTCGGTCTTCGCGGGCTCGCCGTTCTCGTAGACGCGGAACAGCGTGATGTCGAGGTTGTAGCGCGGGTAGGTGAAGTTGTCGGGATCCCCGCCGAAGAACGCGATGTCGAACTCCGGCGCGAAGACGAGCCGCACGTCCGTGTAGCGCTTGTAGCGATAGAGGTGATACTGCGCGCCCTGGTAGAGCGTGACGACCTCGCTCTTGAGGCCGGTCTTCTCGGTCGACTCCTTCTCGATGGCGGTCATCGCCGCGCGCCGCGCGGCGTAGGCCTCGCCCTGCGCGAGTCCCGGCCTGGCGGCGGCGTTCACGCGCCCGGTCACGTCCTCCATGCTGACGAGCACGTTGAGCTCCGTGTCCTTGGCCGGCAGTTCCTCGGCGCGCGAGCGCGCGTGAAAGCCCGTTTGCACGAGGTCGCGCTCGCGTGTCGAGAGCTTCTGGATGGCTCCGAGGCCCACGTGGTGGTTCGTGAGCACGAGCCCGTCGGGCGAGACGAACGAGCCGCACGCGCCGCCGAAGCGCACCGACGCGAGCCGCACGTGCTCGAGCCAGGCATCGGTCAGCTCCACGCCGTACGTCTGGCGGATGGCGTCGCGCGGCGCGGCGTTGAACGGCCAGAACCCTTCGTCGGCGCGCAGCGGCGCCGAGCACCACAGCGCGAGGGCCAGCGCGGCCGCGAACGAGATGCGAACAATCGAACGCATGAATCCTCCTCGAGGATGGAGGGACGAGGACGGGCGACGGCCTCCCGGCGCGCGGGCGGCCCGAAACAGCCCCTCATTATGGCAGGGAACGGCCTGGGGACCGAGCCCGGTTCGGGACCAGTCGCGGGCGTAACGGGACGAATCGACCCGTCCCCCCTCACCGCGCCGGGTTGAGCGCCGCGCGCAGCCACGCGCGCGCCTTCAGCCAGTCGCGTTGCACCGTCCTGAGCGACACGCCCAGCGCGTCGGCGGTCTCCTGCTCCGAGAGCCCCGTGAAATACCGGCACTCCACCACCCGCACCAGCCGCGGATCGACGGCTTCGAGCCGCCCGAGCGCGTCGTCGAGTTCGAGCAGATCGTGCGCCTCGCGCGCCACGACGCCCGGCACCTCGTCGAGCGGCACCGGCACGGCCCCCGCACCGCGCTTGGCGCGGAGCCGGCGGCGCGCGTGATCCACGAGAATCTGCCGCATCGCGACCGACGCGACGGCGAGGAAGTGCTGGCGATCGTTCCAGCCGGCCCGTTCGGCGTCCACGAGCTTCACGTAGGCTTCGTGCACGAGGGCCGTCGTGTCGAGCGTCTCGCCCACCCGCAGCCGGCGGAGCTGCGCGCGGGCAAGGCGGCGCAGGTCGGGATAGACGAGCGGCACCAGGCGATCGAACGCCTCGGCATCGCCCTGCCCCATCGCCACGAGCAGCGAGGTCAGATCCGGTGCCTCGGTCATCATCCGCCTCCGCGGTGGAACGGCCACCGTGGCATCCACGAGGAGCCTCTCGTGCCCGTGTCACCAACGGCGCCGTCGGCCCACCGCTCGATGACGACGAGATGCCGCCAACGCGCCTGCGCATCGTCGTCGCCGCCGCGCAACACGAGCAGCCGCCCGTCGCGGGCCACCGAATAGATCGGTCCCAGGCGATCGGTCATCCACGGGGCCTCGACCACCCGCTCGGGCGCCGAGGCGGGCCAGCGCCGCACGTCGCCAGGCGCCGCTCCCTGAGGGACCGGCACGCCGACAATGCCGCGCCCGTCGTAATAGAGCAGCCGGCGGCCGTCGCGGCTCCACACCGGCGAGGTGCCCCCGCCGGTCGAGACCTGCACGCGCGCCGACTCGACATCGGGCCACGGGCGCACGTAGATCTCGAATCGCCCCGATTCGTCCGACTGGTAGGCGAGCCACCGTCCGTCGGGCGAAAGCTGCGGTCGAAGCTGTGCGCCCGGTCCGCCCGCGAGCACACGCTCGTCGAGGCTGCCGTCCATGGGGGCCATCTTCACATCCTGCTCGCGGTAGCTGCGGAAATCGGTGAAGAGCACGAAGGCGCCGTCGGCCGTGACGTCGTAGGCGGTGTGAATCGTCCCATTGGGTCGCGTGATCTGCACCGGCGGCGAGGCTCCGTCGGCGGCCACCCGGTGCAGCCCGCCGGCCTCGCGGTCCGATCGGAAGACCAGGCTGCGCCCGTCCCTCGTCCAGATCGGCGCTGTGTCGAGCGCGGCGTCGAAGGTCACCCGGGTCGTCGTGCCCCGTTCGAGGTCGTGCACCCAGATGTCGTGCGCGTCCTCGCTGATCGAGACGGCAATGCGACGCTCGTCGGGCGAGAGGCTGAAGCGCGAGTACCGCCGGGGCTCGAGGCCGAGCGGGCGCTCGCCGCCGCCGGACGTGAGCCACGCGAAGGTACGCCCGCGACGGGCGGTGCGGCGCGGCAGGAACGCCAGCGTACCCGACTCGGAGACCGCGGCGTGCGCGACGCCCGTGATGCTCGCCAGCTGGACCTCGTCGAGCACCGACGACTGCGGCCCCATCAGGCGGGCAGCCGTCAGGTCGAAGGCCGACGAGAACAGGCTGCCCTCGCGCACGAACAGAAGGCGTCCCTGTTCCGCTCCGCCAGCGCCGAGCCAGCCGCCGCCCGCCGTGCGCGCGAGCACGCGGGGCTGGAGGCCCGCGCCGAGCCGGCGGTGCGCCCCTCCCGTGACCGGGACGACCGCAAGGTGCCATTCGTTGCCGGCGAGCACGCTGAAGAGCACGGCGCGTCCGTCCGGCAGCACGTGGGGCAGCGCGTGCGCCTCGTCGCCGGCGGCCACGTCGAGGGTGGTGAGCGGCACGGGCTGGCCGCCGTTGGCGCTGACGCGATACAGCACGCGCCTGGCACCGGTGGCGAACACGATCTCGCCCCGCGGCGACCAGCTGGCCGACGCACCTCCGGGCGCCTCGGCGATGCGCAGCGGCGGGCCGCCGTCGAGCGAGAGCGTGAAGAGCGTGCCGTCGCGATCGAAGCCAATCGCGCGCCCGTCGGGCGAGAAGAACGGCGCCGCCGCCCCCTCCGTGCCGTCGAGCGGATGCGGCTCCTCGCGATCGAGATCCCGCAGGTGCAGCCTGATGACGCCATCGCGGCTCGCCCGATACACCAGCCGCCGCCCGTCGGGGGAGATGGCAAGTGCCGGCGCCTGACCGGTGATGAACGCATCGGCGTCGGGCAGGACGACGGCGAGCCTGGACGGACCGGGAGGCGCCGAGACCACCGGCCGCAGCCAGCCGGCCACCGCCACCGCCGCGAGCGCGGCCGCGGCGCCCATCGCGGCCCACCTCCGCCACCTCCGATGCCCAGCGCTCCGCGCCTCGGCGCCTTCGTCGGGCGCAGCCCCCTGGAGTTCGGCTTCGGCGTCGGCCAGGTCGAGCCGCGCGTCACCGATGAAGCCGAGACGCCGCTCGGGTGCCTTCTCGAGCGACCGCCTGATCAGACGGCGCAGCGCGAGGGGAACACCGGTCGGCAGCGCCGTGAAGTCGGGCGCGCGCTCGAGGACACGGGCGATGGCGTCGGTCGTGGTCTTGCCGCCAAAGGCCCGACGCCCGGTGAGCATCTCGTAAAGGATGCAGCCAAAGCCCCAGACGTCGGTACGGTGATCGACGCGCAGGCCCCGCGCCTGCTCCGGGCTCATGTAGGGGGCCGTGCCGCGGATGACGCCCTCGATCGAGACGTCGAGCCCGGGTCCGCCCGCACCGCCGTGCAGACCCGTCAGGGCCTTGGCCAGCCCGAAGTCGAGCACCTTCACGACGTTGTCGCGACTGAACCCGACGTTGGCCGGCTTCAGATCCCGGTGAACGACCCCGCGGTAGTGCGCCGCCTCGAGCGCATCGACGATGCCGCGGGCCACGCGCAGGCACTCGGCCACTGGCAACGGGCCGCGGGCGAGGCGGTCGGCAAGCGAGCCGCCGTCGGCCAGTTCGAGCACCAGCGCCACGCGTCGGTCGGCGTCGACGATGTCGTAGATGGCCGCGATGTTCGGATGGCTGAAGGCGCCGAGGACGCGGGCCTCGCGCTCGAGACGCTCGCGCAGTGCGCTGTCGTGCGCCATGGCGGCCGGCAGGACCTTGAGCGCGACCTCGCGTCCCAGCCGCTCGTCGAACGCGCGATAGACCTCGCCCATCCCGCCGCGCCCGAGCAGCCCGCGCACCTCGTAGGGCCCGAGCCGCGCGCCCGCCTCGAGCACCGCCGGCGCATCGCCGGCCGACGGCGCCGGCGGGGAGTCTGCCCCGAGCGCCGACGACCAGTCGGCGAAGAGCGCGCCTCCGAGTGCCCCGGCCGGCGGCAGGAACTCGTCGTCGGTCGTCGACTCGGCAAGGACGGCGAGCACCGCGTCGGCCAGCGCCTCGTCCCCGGCGGCCGCGCGGCGGACGAAGGCCTCCCGCTCCGGCAGCGGAACCTCGAGGGCGCGCTCGATGAGGGCGTCGGCCTCGGGCCAGCGGGTGTGGTCGAGCAACACGGTCGGTTCCGGAATCGCTGCGGGCGTGCGCCGGCCCCGTGGCGGGAATGCGGCGTGCGCGACGTTAAGAGAGTGTGGCCCGATTGTCGAGGGAAAGGTTGAGCATGGTCAAGTCCGGGAACGCCGCGCGCCGCACCCAACCGGGAAGGCTGTCGGCATGAGTGCCTTCTGCTACAGCTGCCTGGCGCCGATGGACGCCCTGGGCGACGCGCACTGCCCGCAGTGCGGTCTGCCCCGCCCTTCGCACGGCTGGCCGCGCGACGCGAGGCTCGGCACGCTGGTCGCCGGCGGCCAGTACCGCGTCCTCCGCCGGCTGGGCGCTGGAGGCTTCGGCGTGGTGTACCTGGTCGAAACGGTGGTCGGCGGCCTGCGCCGTGCCCTCAAGGTGCTGCACACCGAGTGGGCCTCCGATCCCGCCGCGCGCGATCGCTTCGTCAACGAGGCGCTCATCGTCGAGCAGGTGAACCACCCGAACGTCGCGCGCTGCTATGCGGCGGGCGCGCTCGACGACGACGCGCTCTACTTGCTGATGGAGCTGGTCGAGGGCATACCGCTGACGGCGCTCGTCGAGGCCGGTCCGGCGAGGGGGCCGCTCGCGCCCGCACGCGCCGTGCGGCTGGCCAAGCAGGTGGCTTCGGGGCTGGTCGCCGCGCACGCCACGCGCGTGCTCCATCGCGATCTGACGCCACAGAACATTCTCGTCATCGACGCCGGCACCCCGGACGAGCACGTCAAGATCGTGGACTTCGGCATTGCGCGCTCCATCGACGCCACGGCGGCGTCCACCCGCGGCATCCTCGGCACGCCCGGCTACCTGCCGCCCGAGCGGCTGCGGTCGGGCGAGGTCGTCGACGCGCGGAGCGACCTCTGGCAGCTGGGGGCGGTGCTCTTCTACCTGCTCACCGGCCGTCCCCCGCTCGCCAGCGCCGACGGGTCGCTGGCCGACGCCATGCGGCTGCACGAGCGATGGCTCGATGCGGGTCCCGCGCCCTCGTCAGTCGTGCCGGCGCTTGCGGCCTCGGCGGCGCTCGACGGGTTCGTGGCGCGGCTGCTCGCGACCCGGCGCGAGCGCCGGCCGCGATCGGCCGCGCAGGCATGCGCCCAGCTCGCCCACATCGAGTCGAGCCTCGCCCCGACCGACGCGCCCGGCGCGCTCGCCCTCATCGAGGCGCTCTGCGCGGTGCCGGGCGAAGGCGGATGGTGGGCGCTCTGCCGCTACCTCTCCGAGGCACCCGATCGCCAGTTCCTCGTCGAGGCCGCCGACGCGCTGCTCGCGTCGTGGCCCGACACGCTGCGGCTGGCGCCGACGGCCTGGTGGGAGGCGGTGCGCCGCGGCGAGGCCCACGCGCTGTGGCCGCTCGCCCGCACGCTCGACCTCTCGCGCCGGGAGCTGGCCGAAGACGACGTGCACGATCTGGCGGAGTGCCAGGCCGTCTCGAGCCTGACGCGACTGGCGCTCGCGGGCAACGGCCTCGACGACGGCGCGGCAAAGCGCCTTGCCCCGTCACCGCACCTGCGCGGACTCGTCGCGCTCGACCTCTCGCACAACCGGCTCACGTCGGACGGTGCCGCCGCCATCGCCGCGAGCGCGCACCTGGTGAACCTGGCGGAGCTGTCGCTCGCCAATAACGGGCTCGGCGCGCGCGGGGCCGCGGCGATCGCGCAGAGCGGACTAGCGCTGCGCGTGCTCGATCTTGGCGACAACGACCTCAGGGCCGAGGGCGCGGCCGCCATCGCCGGCAGTCCCGCGCTCGGCGGCCTCGAGGTGCTCAGGCTCGCGCGCAACGGCATCGGCTCGGACGGAGCCGGCGCGCTCGCCGTCTCGCGGACGCTCACCAGCCTCGCGGAGCTCGACCTCGCCGGCAACGGCATCGGTCCGGGCGGAGCCGCGGCGCTCGCCCTCTGCCCCAACGTCTCGCGGCTCCACACGCTGCGGCTCGGCGCCAACGCGCTCGGCCGCCAGGGCATCGAGCTGCTCGTCGCCTCGAACCGCTTCACCGCCCTCGAGCGGCTCGACATCACCGGCAACCAGATCGGCGCCTCGGGCGCCATGGCACTGGCCGCCTCGCCCTTCGCGCGACGCGTGAAGACCCTCGACGTCGCCGACAACCAGCTCGGCGACGCCGGCCTCGCCGCGCTGCTCGGCGCCACGCCCTTCGCCGGGTTGCGCGCGCTCGGCCTGGCGCGCAACGAGCTGACCGCGGGCGGAATGACGCTGGTTGCTGGCGCGCCGCCCGAACTCGAGTCGCTGGATCTCGCCGGCAACGACATCGGCACGGCGGGCGCCGGCGCCCTCGCGCAAGCGCTCGAGCGGTCGCGCGTGGCGACGCTCGATCTGAGTCACTGCGGCCTCGACGGCCGGAGCCTGGCCGCCGTTCTCGGCGGCGGCCGTATCACGACGCTCAAGGCGGCGCGCAACCCGCTGGACGCCGCCGGGGTCGACGCGGTCGCCTCGTCGGACGGGGCACGCGCGCTCGAGTGCCTGGAACTGGGCGGGGCGCCGTTCGGACTCGGGGGCATCGAGGCCCTCGCGCGGGGACGTCTCCCGCAGCTGCGCCGCCTGCGACTCGAAGCGGTGGGCCTGGAGGACGCGGACGCGGAGGCGGCGTTGAAGGCCCTCGGAGTCCTCCCGTCGCTGCAGTGGCTGGCGCTTCCCGCCAACGACCTCGGCGCGGCGACCGCCGCCGCCATCGCCGCGTCGCCGATGGCGGCGAGGCTCGCGGTGCTCGATCTCTCACACAACCGCATCGGCGATGCCGGCGCGTCTGCGCTCGCGCGCGGCGCGCACTGGCACATGCTCCACACGCTGGTCCTCGACGACAACGGCCTCGGCGCGGCCGGGGCGGCGACCATCGTCGCCTCATCGGCGCTGGCGTTGCTGGCGCGCGTCGATCTCGCGCACAACGCGCAGGAAGGGTCCGTCGATCTTCACAGCCTCGGCCGCCACCGGGTGGCGCTGCTCGAGGCTTCGTTCGGGCGCGTGGCCGCGCTCGGCACCGACTTCGCCGAAACGGTGTACCGAAAGCTGTTCGAGCGTCATCCCGGCGTCAAGCCGCTCTTTGCCCGCGTGCCCATGAAGCTGCAGTCGCAGCACCTGATGCAGACCCTCGTGATGGTCATCGACCGGCTCCGACAGCCGGACGTCGTCGCCGAGCAGCTGCGGCAGTTGAGCCTCCGCCACGTCGGCTACGGCGTGTTCCCGTCGCAGTACTTCGCCTTGAACGGCATCATCCTCGAGGCGCTGAGGGAGGCGCTCGGCGAGGACTGGAACGACGAGGTGGACGATGCGTGGCGCGAGGGGCTCGAGGCGCTGACGCGCGTGATGCTCGAGGCGCACAGGACAGCCACGTCGATGGCGGCACCTGCGCCACGCGCCGTGACGCCGACCGTCTGACGCGGACAGACGAACGGGCGGCCCCGCAGGCCGGAGACGCGGCGCCGGCTCAGGCCGCTCCGCCGCCCGGCCGCAGGCCGAGCCTTCGCGCCAGATGGTGCAGGTTGCTGCGATGGAGGCCGAGGTCGCGCGCGGCGGCCGACCAGTTGCCATCGTGACGGGCCACCGCCGCCTCGATCAGCCGGCGCTGGAACTCGTCGACCTGGTGGCGCAGCGGCCCGGCATCGACGGCCGGCGCGACCGGCACGGAAGGCGCCGCGACCGGCGGCATCGCGGCGCCGAGGTCCAGATGTGCGGGCAGCACGTCCACCCCCTCGTTCCTGCCGCGTCCGGCAGCCGCGCGCAGCACGGCCCGGCCGACGACGTTCTCGAGTTCACGCACGTTGCCCGGCCAGTCGGCCGCCGTGAGCAACTGCTGCGCGGGGCCACTGATGGTCACCCGCCCGAGTCCGAGCCGCCGCCGGGCGATGTCGGCAAAGTGCATGGCCAGCAGCGGGATGTCGTCGCGGTGCTCGGCAAGCGGCGGCACGTGCAGCGGAAAGGCCGCGAGGCGGTGATAGAGGTCGGCGCGGAACCGCCCCTGCGCGACCTCGTCGGCGAGGCGGCGATTGGTGGCCGCGATGATGCGCACGTCCACGCGGTTCACCGCGTCGGAGCCGACGCGCTGCACGTCGCCGGTCTGCAGCGCGCGCAGCAGCTTGGGCTGCAGTTCGAGCGGCAGCTCACCGATCTCGTCGAGAAACAGCGTGCCGCCGTCGGCCACCTCGAACTTCCCCGCGCGGTCGCGAAGCGCTCCGGTGAAGGCGCCCGCGACGTGCCCGAACAGTTCGCTCTCCGCAATCGAGACCGGCAGCGCCGCGCAGTTGACGTGAATCATGGCCTCGTCGCGACGCCGTGAGGAGGCGTGCAGCTGCTGCGCCACCAGCTCCTTGCCGACTCCGGTCTCGCCCGTGATGAGCACGGCGAGATCCGACGCCGCCACGAGCGCCATCTCGTGGCGCAGCCGCGCCATGGCGGCGCTCGTCCCGAGCAGCGTCCCCTGCCCTTCGGCCACGGTCCGCTGCAGTTCCCAGGCCACGCGCGAGCGGTGATCGGCCCGGCGCTCGAGCGCTTCGATGAGCGCCGTCGTCCGCAGGGCGGCCCCGGCCAGGGCCCCGAGCGTCGCGAGAAACCCCAGATCGAGACCGTCGAAGGCATCCGGCGCCAACGCGTCGGCCGTGAGCGCGCCGACCACCTCGCCCTCGACCGTGAGCGCGCATCCGAGGCAGGCGTGGATGTGGGTGAGCGGGTGCGCGTCCTCGAGCTTGCCGTCGAAGGGATCGGGGAGCGTGCTGTCGGGCGGAAAGAGCACGGGCGCCCGAGACGACAGGATGACGTCGAGGCGGGGATGGTCGCGGCGTTCGTAGCGCTGGCTGAGCGCCGCTGTCGTCAGACCGTGGCCGGCGACGGGGACGAGCGCCGTGCCCTCGAGGCGGAGCAGGCACGCCGCGTCGCAGGGCACGGCGCGGCGCACGGCCGAGAGCAGGCGCGCGTAGCGGTTCTCGGTGGCAATCGAGGCGGTCAGGTCGTGGGCAATCTCGAAGAGCACCTCGAACGGGTTGGCGGGAGCTCCCTGTTGTGAGTTCGACATCTGTTTAAGATTCTACAACAGGATCGTGTTGACGTACTCACAACGCATCGGTCCAATCGGCCGAAAACAGGCCTGACTTCACACGTCGTCTTCTGGCATCGCAGGTGCACTAGTAGCAGGTGAGAACAAGGAGTCCCCACCATGACCACCGCTGCCATGACACTTGCCGACCTCGCCACCAGCCATTCGGGCGCCTCGCGGGTGTTCATCCGCCACGGCCTCGACTACTGCTGCGGCGGCCGCCGTCCCCTGTGGGACATCTGCCGCGAACGCGGCCTCGACGCCGACGCCCTCATCGAGGAAATCCGGCGCGAAGACGAGGTCGCGGGCCCGTCTGCGGGCTGGGATCGGCAGCCGCTCCCGGCCATCGTCGACCACATCGTCGGCTACTACCACGCCAGGCTGCGTGAGGAGATGCCGCAGCTGGTGGCGATGGCCGCCCGCGTCGAGGAGCGGCACGCCGAGAAGCCGCTCGTGCCGGCGGGCCTGGCCGCGGAGCTCACCGCCATGCACGAGGGCGTGGTCGATCACCTCGCGAAGGAGGAGCAGATCCTCTTTCCGATGATCCTCGCCGGTCACGGCACGCGCGCCGGCGGGCCCATCAACGTCATGGAACTCGAGCACGACGAGCACCGCGTGCATCTCGAGCGCGTCAAGGCGCTCACCGGCAACATGGAGCCGCCCGAGTATGCGTGCACGACGTGGCGCGCGCTCTACCTGCGGCTGACGGCCCTCGAGGCCGACCTGATGGATCACATTCATCTCGAGAATCACATTCTCTTCCCCCGCGCGCTCCAGGGCGCGTGAAAAGGCGCAGTCATGTCCTCCGATTCCGGCACGTCCCATCGCGGCCTGTGGGTGCTCTTCTGCGGAGCCCTGCTGGTGGCCTTCTTCATCCTCGGGTTCTTCGGACGCGACGTCTACCGTCAGGCGCCTCCCATTCCCGGCCAGGTCGTCACGACCGACGGCGATCTGCTGCTGACGCGCGACGACATCCTCACCGGCCAGCAGGTCTGGCAATCGACCGGCGGGCAGCAGCTCGGCTCCATCTGGGGCCACGGAGCCTATCAGGCCCCGGACTGGTCGGCCGACTGGCTGCATCGCGAGTCGGAAGCGCTGCTCGGGCTCTGGGCCGAGCGCGAGTACGGCCGTCCGTTCGCCGCGCTCGACGCGACGGCGCGCGGCGGTCTGCAGGCGCGACTCACCGAGGAACTCCGCACGAACACGTACGACGCGGCCACCGACACGGTCACCGTGTCGCCTGATCGCGCCGAGGCCATGCGCCGCACCGCCGCGCATTACGACGCGCTCTTTGGCGGAGCCCCGGCCCTCGCCGGTCTGCGCGACGACTATGCGATGGCGCGGGTGACCGTCCCTGACGCGGCCCGGCGCGAGCGGCTCACCGACTTCTTCTTCTGGACCAGCTGGGCGTCGGCCACCAACCGGCCGGGCCGCACGGTGACCTACACGAACAACTGGCCGCATGAGCCGCTCATCGGCAACACGCCGACGGCGGCCAACGTGTTGTGGTCGCTCATCAGCGTGCTGATGCTGCTGGCGGGCATCGGCGCGTTCGTCTGGTGGCACTCGTTCCGCTCGGCCCCCGAACCCGAAGTCGAGGCCCCCGGCACCGATCCGCTCGCCGGCATCCAGCTGACGCCGTCGATGCGCGCCGTCGCCAAGTACCTCGGGGTGATCGTGGCCCTCTTCGTCGTCCAGGTGCTGCTCGGCGCGGTCACGGCGCACTACACGGTCGAGGGCCAGTCGTTCTTCGGGTTCCCGCTCGCCGACTATCTCCCCTACAGCCTCACGCGCACGTGGCACATCCAGACGGCGATGTTCTGGATCGCGACGGCGTTTCTCGCCGCGGGCCTCTTCCTTGCCCCGGCCGTGGGCGGCGCCGAGCCGCGCTTCCAGCGGCTGGGGGTGAACGTCCTCTTCGGCGCGCTGCTCGTGGTGGTCGCCGGATCGCTCGCCGGCGAGTGGATGGCCATCCACCAGAAGCTGCCGCTCGAGTGGAGCTTCCTCCTCGGTCACCAGGGCTACGAGTACGTCGATCTCGGCCGCGTGTGGCAGATTGCGCTCTTCGTCGGCCTCCTCCTCTGGCTGGCGCTCATGCTGCGCGCGCTCGCGCCGGCGCTGCGGCGCCGTGACGCGGCCCGTTCGCTCGTGCTGATGTTCACCGCGGCCACGACGGCCGTGGGCCTGATGTACGGCGCGGGCTTCTTCTTCAGCGCCCGCACGCACCTCACCGTCATGGAGTACTGGCGGTGGTGGGTCGTGCACCTCTGGGTCGAGGGCTTCTTCGAGGTCTTCGCCACGGCGGCCATCGCGCTCATCTTCGCGAGCCTCGGCCTCGTGCAGAAGCGGCACGCCGGCGCCGCGGTCATCGCGTCGAGCGCGCTCTTCCTCTTTGCCGGCATCCCCGGCACCTTTCATCACCTCTATTTCAGCGGCACGCCCACCTCGATCATGGCCATTGGCGCCAGCTTCTCGGCGCTCGAGGTCATCCCGCTCGTCGTCATCGGCTTCGAGGCCTACCAGACGAGCCGCCTGCAGCGGGTGACGGCCTGGATGCGCAAGTACCGGTGGCCGGTCATCTTCTTCGTCGGCGTGGCCTTCTGGAACCTCGTCGGCGCCGGGCTCTTCGGCTTCCTCATCAACCCGCCGATCGCGCTCTATTACATGCAGGGGCTCAACACCACGCCGGTGCACGCCCACACCGCGCTCTTCGGGGTCTACGGGCTGCTCTCGCTCGGCCTCGTCCTCGTCATCGCGCGCGTCCTCACCGGGCACCGCGTGTGGAACGAGAAGTGGCTGGGCATCTCGTTCTGGGCCATGAATCTGGGCCTCGGTCTCATGGTCGGGCTCAGCCTCCTCCCCATCGGCCTCGCCCAGGCCTGGGCGAGCATCACGCACGGCCTGTGGTTCGCGCGCAGCGCCGAGTTCCTCCAGCAGCCGTGGATCGAAGCGCTCCGCTGGCTGCGCATCGTCGGCGACACGATCTTCCTCGTCGGCGTCGGCAGCTTCGCCTGGTTCCTGGCCGGCCTCTGGCGCGGGTGGAGCTACGAGCGGGTGGCAGCTCCCGAGCCCGTGCGCGGCGCCGCGGCGTCGCACGCGGCGTAGTTATCAGTTATCAGTTATCAGTTTTCAGTTATCAGTTTTCAGTTTTCGGTTCGATCAGGGGCGCCGTGATGTTTCGGCGCCCCTCCCCCGTTCCCCCGATCCCTCCTTCCCCGATCCGCCGATCCGCCGATCCCCCGATCCGCCGATCCGCCGATCCGCCGATCCGCCGATCCCCCGATCCGCCGATCCGCTGATTCCCCCGATCCCCTGCTACACTCCCCTTCATGCTTCGTTCCGTCATCGCCGGAAGCGGATCCGCCATCGCCCCGCACCGTGTCACCAACGACATGCTGGCGCGGATCATGGACACGAGCGACGCCTGGATCCGCGAGCGAACCGGCGTCGAGACGCGCTACTACGTCGAACCCGGAACCAGGACGACGGACCTTGGCGTGATCGCGGCGGAGCGCGCGCTCGAGATGGCCGGCGTCGCGCGCGAGGACATCGACCTGGTCGTGTTCGCGACGATGACGCCCGATCAGTACTTCCCCGGCTGCGGCGGCCTCCTGCAGTCCCGGCTCGGTCTGCGCCCGGTGCCGGCCTTCGACATCCGCCAGCAGTGCTCGGGATTTCTCTACGGGCTGCAACTCGTCGACGCACACATCCGGGCGGGCCTCGCGCGCACGGCCCTGCTCGTGGGTGCCGAGATTCACTCGGGCTTCATGCCGTGGGGACCCGGCAGCTGGGCTCGGCTCGCGGGCGACGTCGAGGCCCCCCTCGAGCCCGGCGAGTGGGAGACGACGACGAGCGTGCGCCACCTGACGGTGCTCTTCGGCGATGCCGGCGGCGCCGTGGTGATCACGGCGGCCGACGATGGATCGCGGGGCGTCGTCGATCAGGCGCTCTACGCCGACGGCACCGACGCCGCGAAGCTGTGCGTGCCGGGCAACGGGTTCGCCCGGCGGCCGTACGTGGACCCCGAACAGATCCGGCGTCTCGAGCACGTGCCCGTGATGGACGGCCGCTACGTCTTCAAGATGGCGACGACGCGGATGACCGAGGCCGCACGCGCGCTGCTCGAGCGCAACGGCCTCACCCCTGGTGATCTGAAGCTCGTCCTGATGCACCAGGCCAACCTGCGCATCAACGAGTTCGTCCAGCGCAGTCTCGGCTTGTCCGACGCGCAGGTCTGCCACAACATCCAGCGCTACGGTAACACCACGGCCGCCACTGTACCCCTGCTCTGGGACGAGTGCGTCCGCGGCGGGCGCATCGAGCCGGGCGATGCGGTGCTGATGGTGGCCTTCGGCGCCGGGATGACCTGGGGCGCCACACTCGTCCGGGCCTGACCATGACGAGGCTCCGTCTCACGTGGAGCCGGCTCCGCAGCAGCTACTGGCTCGTGCCGGCGGTGATGGCGGTGCTCTCGGTCGCCGCGGCCGTCGTGAGCGTCGCGCTCGACAACTGGTATCCGCTCGACTCGGACTCGGTGTTCGGCCGCCTCGTCGGCGGTCCCGAAGGCGCCCGCGCCGTGCTCACCACCATCGCCGGGTCGATGATCACCGTGGCCGGCCTCGTGTTCTCGATCACGATGGTCGCGCTCTCGCAGGCCGCCTCGCAGTTCGGCCCGCGCCTGCTGGTCAACTACCTCCGCGACCCGGGCAACCAGATCGTCCTTGGCACCTTCATCGCCGCCTTCCTCTTCAGTCTCGTCGTGCTCCGCAGCGTGCGCGGCGAGCCCGGGCCGGAGTTCGTGCCGCACATCGCGGTCACCGCGGCGCTGCTGCTCGCCGTGGCGAGCCTCGGCGTGCTCATCTACTTCATCCACCACGCGGCCACCAGCCTGCGCGTCGAGTTCGTCATCGCCGGCGTGGTGCGCGATCTCGACGCGGCGATCGACAGGCACTGCCCGGTCGAGGAGCAGGGCCCCGGCGCGGGGCGTGGCGCCCACGCGGACGTGCCCGTGCCTCCCGCCGGCGCGGACGCCGTGGTGGTGTTCGCCCCGGCGAGCGGCTACATCCAGGTGGTGGATACCGCGCCGCTCGTGGCAGCGGCGCGGGCCCGCCAGGCGCAGGTCTGGTTGCGCTGCCGGCCCGGGCACTTCGTCGTCAAGGGGCTGGCGCTCGCCAGGATCACGCCGTCGGTGGCCGCGAAGGACGAGCTGTGCGAGGCCGTGCGGAACTCGGTCGTCATCGCCGGCGAGCGCACCGCCGATCAGGATCTCGAGTTCGCCATCACTCAGCTCGTCGAGATCGCGCTCAGGGCGCTCTCGCCGGGCATCAACGATCCGTTCACCGCCATCGCGTGCATCGATCACCTCTCGGCGGCGCTCGCGCGCATCGCCACGCGCCCGCCGCCCGCCTCCGCGTTCTTCGACGAGGACGGGGTGCTGCGTGTGCGCCTCGACGGCACCGGCTTCGAGGGGTTCCTCGGGACCGCCTTCGACCAGCTCCGCCAGGTCTCACGCGGCAATGCCGCCGTCAGCATCCGTCTGCTCGAAGCCCTCGCGCGGATCGCCGAGGTCGGGCCCGCGGAGGTGCGACCGGCCGTGCGCGCCCAGGCCGAGATGGTCCATCAGGGCGGCCTCGAAGCGCTGCCTGAAGCCCGCGATCGCGCAGCCCTGAGCGCCAGGATGAAGGGGATTGGCTGAATTCGCCAGCCGACTCACGCGTGCCGGAGCTCCTCGACGAGCCCGACGTAGTCGCGCATGGCCTCGTCCCTGGTGAGGCCCTTCAGCCCGGCCCAGGCGTCGTACTTCGCCCTGCCGACGAAATCCAAGCCGCCGGGCCGTTCTCCCGAGACGTCACCGACCGTGGCCTGCTTGTAGAGCGCATAGAGGCGCAGGAGCGCCTCGTTGTCGGGACGCGAAGGGAGCGTCTTCGACGCGGCCGCGGCCGCTTCGAACGCCTTGACCAGGTCCGATTGCACCACGCACCTCCCGGACGGCCTGTGGTCTGAACGGCCGTTCAGCCACCAGTGTAACGTCGGGAGGGACGTCGCGGACGTCACTGCTTCTTGGTGCGTTCCTCGTCGTGCTCCGCGTCGTACAAGAGATCGGCGCCCGTCCTCGGCGGCTCGTTGTGGGACACGAACCACGCCGTGCCGAAGATGAGCACCAGGGCGATGGCGTTCAGCCACATGAACGCCGACACGGAGAGCCTCGCAGGCACGAACAGGAACCACACGACGAGAGCGGCGACGATCCACGCAGCGAGCGCCGACCAGCGGGTCGCGATGGCCATCATGGCAACCTCCGGAGGTACCTCCACTATACGCCTGCGGGGGGTGGAGATTCTGGAATTCAGGTACTCAGGTACCCACGTGCCCAGGTACGGAGGGGCAGGGCGCCGACGCGCCAGAGCTCTGGCATGATGACGGGACCGGGGGCGGCGGTGCCGCCGTCCCACGGAAGCCCGACTGGAGGTCCCGATGCCCGAGCGCCCGACCAGAACCGCATTCCGATCCCGCTCGCTGACGCTCGCCGTGACGGCCGGCGCCTGCCTCCTGGCGTTCGGCGCCAGTGCCAGCGCGCAGGCCCCGCCCTATGGTCAGAACGTCACGCTCGAACAGGCCCGCGTCGCCGCCGCGGCCGCCGAGGCCGAGGCGAAGAAGAACAACTGGAACGTCGCGATCGCCGTCGTCGACACCGGGGGGCACCTGGTGCACTTCACGCGGCTCGACCAGACACAGCTGGGCAGCAGCGACATCGCGACGCGGAAGGCATGGACAGCCGTCGCGTTCAAGCGGCCGACGAAGAGCTTCGAAGACACGGTGGCAGGTGGTGGAGTGGGCCTGCGCGTGCTGGGCATCGAGCCTGTCCTGCCCATCGAGGGCGGACTGCCGCTCACCATCGACGGAAAGATCGTCGGCGCCATCGGCGTGTCGGGCGTGCAGCCGGCCCAGGACGGCCAGGTCGCCAAGGCGGGTGCCGACGCGCTGCACTAGCGCGGGCCGCGGGTGCAGCTGCGGGCGCGTCAGGTGGCGGCCCGAGACGCGGCCGCCTCCACGGTCGCCGCGTGCCGCCTGGGGCCCCACCCGAGGAGCGCGAGCAGGAAGAGCCCCGCCGCCGCCGCCAGCGGACCCAGTTCGCAGAGGCCGACGCGAGGCCCGCCCGCCACGATCGCGGGCCAAATCATCGTGTAGAGGTCGAGCGCGCGGCCGGCGACGACGATGGCGGCCACCGCGGCGAGCACGCGCCCCCGCTTCGCCCGGCGGAAGAGCAGCACCAGGAACGGCACCACCCAGTTCAACCCGACGTTCAGGTAGAAGAGCGTGAGCCAGGCACCCTCGCGCCGCCGGACGTAGTAGGTCGCCTCCTCGGGGATGTTCGAATACCACATCAGCATGTACTGGCTGAACCAGATGTACATCCAGAACGTGCTGAAGGCGAACAGGAGCGTCCCGAGATCGTGGAAGTGCGCGTCGGTGATCGTGTGGCTGGCGAGGCCCTGGCGCCGTAGCCACATGAGCGCCAGCACGAGCAGCGCGAGCGTCGACGCGAAGGCCCCGGCAAAGTGATAGACGCCGAAGATGGTGCTGTACCAGTGCGGCTCGAGCGACATGATCCAGTCGACGCTCGCGAGCCAGAACGTCAGCGCGAAGACGATGAGGAAGGCGGTGGCCGGCGCACGCGTCGCTCGTGCGTCGTCGCTGGACGGGTCAATCGCGATCTGGCGCGTCCGTCCGACCAGCACCGCGGCGAAGACGAGCCACAGGGCGACGTAGACCGCGGCCCGGACGTAGAAGAACCCCTGGCTCAGCCACACGGCCTTGAACCCCGTCAGGTGCCCGGCCTCCGCCATCCACGGGTACAGCCAGGGCGCGAAGACAAACACCAGCGCCAGGCCGGCGGCCCCCACTGGAATGGCGGCGGCGAAGGTTGCGGGGACGCCGCGGAACGCGAGGTCCCACGTCGCGCCGCAGACGCGGTTGAGCGCCACGAAGAACAGCCCGCCAAGCCCTGCGGCGAGCGTGCCGAAGCTGGCGATGAGGATGCCGGCCCACGTCCGCGCGGGATCGTGCACCAGGCCCGCGACCGCCCCGGCCACGCCGGCGACGACGAGCACGCGGGCGACGGTGTGGAGGCGTGCAGGGGTCATCGCGTGCTCCGCTGGAGCGCCCGCACGTGCGCGATGGCGCGCCACCGATCGCGCTCGCCGATCTGGCCGGCGTAACCGGGCATGTTCATCTGCCCGTAGGTGATGATGTGGAACAGGTGGCCGTCCTTCATGTCGGTCGCCTTTGGCGCGAGCAGCGAGGGCGGGGCCGGAAACCCGCGGGCGACGACCGGCCCTTGACCGAGGCCGTCGGCGCCGTGGCACGGCGTGCAGAAGGTGGCGTAGACCGAGGCGCCCCGCGCGGCGTCGCCATCCTCCGCGGGCGGGGCCACGAGGGCGGCGGCCGCGCGCTCGGCTCCCGCCGGGTTAGCCTCGAACCGCTCGAGGCTCACGCCGCGTGCGACCACGCCTGGCGGCGGCGGCTGCAGCACCTGGTTGTTCGCCAGCAGCGGCGAGGCCGCGTACGGTTCGGCCGCGGGCGAGTGCACCATCTCGGGCATCACGTCCACGTTCGGCTGCTCCGGCGAGGGCCGCACGACCGCGTGCGCGGCGATCATGCCGAGGAGCACCAGCGCGAGCAGCAGGTTCAGCGTCCTCACGACGCCTCCTCCGCCGGCTCGACGCGCGCCCGGACGTCGACGGCATGGTGCGCGTCGAAGAGCGCCCTCACCGAGGCGAGCGACGCCGTGGCATCCGCCGGCTCGACGACCAGCGCGAAACGGTCGTCGGTCACCTGGTCGGCCACGAGCGCCGGCCGCCGGCCGGGCCTGAGCCCCGCCACGAGGAAGAGCGCGCTCACCGTCGCAAGCCCCGCAAACAGCACCATCACCTCGAAGGTGATCGGCACGAAGGCCGGCAGCGAGTTGTGCGGCTTGCCGCCGACGTCGAGCGGCCAGTCGACGACCGCGGTCCACAGCTCGAACCACAGCTTGAGCACGGCGCCCGTCGCCCCGGCGACGAGGCACACCAGCGCCAGCCGCGACGGCCGCAGCCCCATGGCCGCGTCGAGGCCATGGACCGCGTACGGCGTGTAGGCATCGACAATCCGCAACCCGGCGGCACGCGCCGCCCGCGTGGCGCCGACGAGGTCGTCCTCGCGCTCGAAGACGCCGACATAACGCGTCTCGGCCGTGTTCATGGCACGTGCTCCGCGTGCGCTGGCGCGCGCTCGTGTCGGTCGGCGACCATGGCGCCCTTCACCTCGGCGATGGCGATGACCGGCACGAAGCGGCAGAACAGCAGGAACAGGGTGAAGAACAGCCCGAAGCTGCCCACGAAGGTCGCCACCTCGATGAGGGTTGGCGTGTAGCCCGCCCAGTTGGCGGGGAGGAAGTCGCGGTGCAGCGACGTCACGATGATGACGAAGCGCTCGAACCACATGCCGACGTTGACGAAGAGCGAGAGCACGAAGACCAGCGCCATGTTGTGGCGCACGCCGCGGAACCAGAGCAGCTGCGGCACCAGCACGTTGCAGGCGACCATCGTCCAGTACGCCCACGCGAAGGGGCCGGCGGCCCGGTTGAGGAACACGAACTGCTCGTAGGCGTTCCCGGAGTAGGCGGCGGTGAAGAACTCCGTGAGGTAGGCGAGGCCCACCATGCCGCTGGTCGCGATCACCAGCCGCGCCATCACGTCCACGTGCCCCACCGTGATGTAGTCCTGGAGGCCGAGCACGGTGCGCGCGACGATCATCAGCGTGAGCACCATCGCCATGCCCGAGAAGATCGCGCCCGCCACGAAGTAGGGCGGGAAGATCGTGGCGTGCCACCCGGGGATGACCGACGTCGCGAAATCCCAGCTCACGATGGTGTGCACCGAGACGACGAGCGGCGTGGCGAGGCCGGCGAGCAGCAGGTACACCAGCTCGTAGCGGTGCCACGTGCGCGCCGAGCCGTCCCAGCCCAGGCTGAAGAACCCGGCGAGGCGCCGGCCGAGCGCGGTCTTCGCCCGATCCCGGAGCGTGGCCAGATCGGGCAGCAGTCCGACGTACCAGAACGTCGCGGAGATGATGAAGTAGGTCGAGATGGCGAAGGCGTCCCACGCCAGCGGCGAGCGGAAGTTCACCCACAGCGGTCCGCGGAAGTTGGGATACGGGAGCACCCAGTAGGCGAGCCACGGCCTCCCCATGTGGATGAGCGGGAAGATGCCCGCGCACATGACGGCGAAGAGCGTCATCGCCTCGGCCGCGCGGTTCACCGACGTGCGCCATCGCTGGCGCAGCAGGAAGAGGATGGCCGAGATGAGCGTGCCAGCGTGCCCGATGCCGATCCAGAAGACGAAGTTCGTGATGTCGAAGGCCCAGCCGACCGTGGTGTTGAGGCCCCAGGTGCCAATGCCCGTGGCCACCTGGTAGGCCACTGCCGCCGCGCCGGCGCCCAGCGCCGCGACCGCCACGAGGAACGCCGCCCACCAGGCCGCCCCCGGCCGGCGCCCCACCGGCGCGCACACATCCCGCGTGACGTCGGCGAGTGACTTCGCGCCGGCAATGAGCGGCGCCGCCGCCTGCACGCGCGCCTTCCGACCGGAGACGATCGCCGGGGCCGCACCGACGAGGACCTCACCCATGGTGCCCGCTCCCCTCTGCCGCGCCCGTCTCCCCGGACGTCGGCGCGCCCTGACGCACGATCTTCAGATAGGTCACCGACGGCTGCACGTTCAGCTCCTCGAGCAGGACGTAGCCGCGGCGATCGTGCGACAGCCGCGCGACGGCGCTCGACGGGTCGTTCAGATCGCCGAAGGTGATGGCGCGCGTCGGACACGACTGCTGGCATGCCGTCCGGATGTCGCCGTCGCCGACGCGCGTGCCGGCCGACTTCGCCGCGATCTTTCCTTCCTGAATGCGGTGCACGCACATCGTGCACTTCTCCATCACCCCGCGCGTACGCACGGTGACGCCCGGGTTCAGGCCCAGCGTCTCGGTGCCCTCGCCGTGCGGGTAGGCGAACCAGTTGAAGCGCCGCGCCTTGAACGGACAGTTGTTGGCGCAGTAACGCGTGCCGACGCACCGGTTGTAGACCTGCTGGTTGAGGCCCTCGGCGCTGTGCACGGTGGCGAGCGTCGGGCACACCGTCTCGCACGGCGCGTGCCCGCAGTGCTGGCACAGCATCGGCTGGTGCGCCATGTGCAGCCCGTCATCGTCCTCGGTGTAGTAACGATCGATGCGGAGCCAGTGCATCTCGCGATTGCGGCGCACCTCGTCGAGACCGACCACGGGGACGTTGTTCTCGACCTGGCAGGCCACGACGCAGGCGCCGCAGCCGGTGCAGGCGTCGAGGTCGATGGCCATGCCCCACCGGTGCCCCGTCGCGGGGTGATCCTCGGGCCAGAGGTCGGCCATCTCGTGCGACGGTCCGTGCGCCGCGCCATCGGGCCGCATCAGCGCATCGCGCGAGATCTCCTGCACGATCGGCCGGGGCGGCGTGCCCGCGGGGACGAGGTGCGCAGGCACGGCCAGCGAGTGGTACTCCTGCGTGCACGCCAGCTCGCGCCGCCCATTCGCCCGCACGAGGCGGACGCCGGCGACCTCGCGCTCCAGGCGCCCTTCCCGCCAGCGGAGGAGCGGCGCCGCGTTGACGCCGACCCGCCCCTGTTCGCCCACCGTCGGCCGGCTGCGGAACCAGTGGCGGCCGAGGTCCCTGAAGCGCTCGGTGACGAGGCCGCCGTAGCCGAGCGCCACGGCCACCGTCCGCTCGTGCTGGCCGGGCTGCACGAGCACCGGCAGCGTGAGCGCACCGCCCTCGGTCTCGACGCGCACGAGGTCGCCGGTCGCGAGGCCTTGGCGCGCGGCGATGGCCGGCGACACGGCGGCGTAGTTGTCCCACACGACCTTGCTCACGGGATCGGGCAGTTCCTGCAGCAGCGGATTCCACGCGTGCTCGCCGCCCGGCATCGACGTCTTGTTGTAGAGCACGAGCGTGAGCGCGCCGGGCTCGGGGCGCGGGCGCTCGACCGACGGCGCCGGCAGCGCGGCGGCCGACTCGCGGGCCGGTGCCGATGGCACGCGCGACGGTGCCGATGACGCAGGGGCTGGTGCCGATGCCGCGTCGAGCGTGATGAACCCGCGCTGGACGCTGCCGGACCAGAAGCGCTCGAAGTCCGTGCCCTCCTGTTGCCGCGGCCACACGCCGGCGCGCCAGCGCTCCCGCACGAGGTCGTGTGCCGCGGCCGGCCGGCCCCGCCAGGCGGCGAGCGTCTCGATGACGCCGCGCGTCTCGCCCAGCGGGCGCACGAGCGGCTGGCACGTGCCCAGAAGACCGGCCACCGGCCCGCTATCGCCCCAGCTCTCGAACGGGTGGTGATCCGGACAAATCGCATGGGCGGCGGCGGTCGTTTCGTCCGGGCGTTCGGCCAGGCTGACCAGGAGCGGAACCCGCGCGAGCGCCGAGGCGTCGGGCAGATCGAAGAACGGGTTGGCCCGCCACACGACGAGCGCGGCGACCTGGCCCGCCGCGGCCTCGTCGAGCAGGCGCCGCACGGCGCGGTCGTCGCCGCGTCGCTGGTACGAGGGGCGATCGAGATCGAGGGTGGCGCCGTACGCGCCGAGCGCCGCGTTGATCCGGTTGCAGCGGATCTGCGTGTCGAGGTCCTGGGATCCCGCGATGACGAGCGCGCGCCCGCGCGCCGCGAGCAGTCGCTCGGCCAGCATCGCGACGTCGCCTCCCGCGGTCCCGCGGCCCTCGATGGCGGCGAGCAGATCGAACACGAGGGCGGGAATCTCGTCGGGAGCCACGGCGATGCGCCGGTCGGCCTTGCCGCCGGTGATGGTCACGCGCGACTCGACCTGCGCGTGCCACATGGGCGCGTGGCCCGAACCGACGGCGCGGCGTCGTGCGTAGGCGCTCGCGTACTCCACAGGCGCGACCCACGTGCCGAGGAAGTCGGCGTCGAGCCCGGCGACCACGTCGGCGCGATCGAAGCGGTAGCGCGGAAGGGCGCGCAGGCCGTGCGTGACAAGATGCGCATCGAGCGCCGCCGAGGCCGACAGCGCGTCGTACTCGACGTGGACGCCATCGGCGAACGTCGCGAGGAAGCCCTCGATCTCCTGCCGCAGTGTCGGGCTGTGCACCGTCGGCGTCAGCACCCTGACGGCGCCGCCGGCCTTCCTGATCGCGTCGAAGCGGCCGGTGAGCTGCGCATCGGCCTCGGCCCACGTCGCGTCGCGGCCCTCGATCGACGGCCGCCTGAAGCGCCGGTTGTCGTAGAGGCCCGCGAGCGAGGCCTGCGCCAGCGCGCACGTGCCGCCGGCCGAGAGCGGATGCTCCGGCAGGCCCTCAACCTTCGTCGGCCGCCCGTCGCGGGACGTGACGAGCAGTCCGCACCCCGCGGCGCACCCCTGGCACGTCGTCGCATAGGACGCCGTCGCCCCTGGCACGAACCCTTCGGGCTGGACCACGAGCGGCACGGCGTGCTTGACGGGCGCGCGGCTGCACGAGGTGCCGATCGCGGCCGCGCTGAAGCCGGCGAGGCGCAGGAAGTCGCGGCGCGAGGGCTCGCGATCGGCATCCTGCACGTGCTCCGCCTCGTTGTCCGGCACGCGGCCTGGGTGTCGATCGCGGGCCTCGAGGCTCTTCCAGTAGGTGTTCGCCATGGCGTCAGTAGTGACAGGTCGAGCAGTCGATCGACGGCTGCACCGCCCGCCCGCCGATGCCGTCGCGCGCCGCGTCGCGATGGCAGTTCACGCACCAGCCCATGCTCAGGTCGCCCACCTGCCGCACGCGCTCCATCGTTTCCACCGGGCCGTGGCAGGTCTGGCACGTGACGCCGGCGGCGACGTGCGGCCGGTGGTCGAAGTACACGAAGTCGGGAAGGTTGTGCACGCGCGTCCACGCAATGGGCTGCGGCGTGCGCGCGGGATCCGGCCGGAGCGCGACGTCGAGCGCGAGGGCGTCGTACAGCTTGCGCAGCTCCGCTGAGACGATCGCGCGCCGCGGTCGCTTCTCGCGCGCGGCCGCCTCGTCCTCGGCGAGGATCGCGCCGAGCGGCGCCGTGACGAACCGGTGGCAGTTCATGCACACCGAGGCCGGCGGCACGCCGGCGTAGCGGCCACGCTCGGCGTTCGAGTGGCAGTAGAGGCACGGCACCTGCAGATCGCCCGCGTGCAGCCGGTGTGAGTACGCAATCGGCTGCACCGGCTCGTAGCCCTGGTGGTTGCCCGGCAGGTGCACGCTTCGCGCGCGGGCGACGAGCAGCGACCCGGTCAGCGCGATGGCGGTCACGAGCAGGATGGTGACGAGGCGCCCGGTCATGTCAGCGACTCACGCCGCGCGCCGGATACCCCGGGGCGGCGCCAGGTGCCGCGGCGTACTTCAGCACCCAGGCCATCGACAGAGAGACCAGCGCGAGGAAGATGAAGACGATGAAGCCGATCGGATAGCCCTTCTCGCCGAGATCGCGTACGGCGAAGGCCATCACGGGCGGCACGACGAACCCGCCGAACGCGCCGAGGCCGCCCACCCACCCCGTGGCGCCCCCGACGGCCTGGGGCACGGCCTGCGGCACGATCTTGAAGACCGCGGCATTGGCGATGCCCATCCCGAAGGCGAGGAGGAACTGCCCGGGCACCGCCAGTTCGAACTGCTGCGCGTTGACCATCACCAGCGCGCCCGCGAGCATGATCAGGAGCGCGAGAATCGCGGTGTTCTCGCCACCCTCGCGCAGGTGATCGGCCATGATGCCGCCCACGATCCGCACGATGGAGGTCGTGAGCGAGTAGGCGGCCGTCAGCGCCCCCGCCGTCACGAGCGACACGCCGAAGTAGCTGTGCCAGTACGTCGGTAGCCACGCCGTGAGGCCGATGAAGCCGCCGAAGGTCGTGAAGTAGATGAGCACGAGCGCCCACGTCCGCCACGAGCGCGCGGAGATGGCGAGGCTCTCGCGGAGCGTGCCGGCCGGGAACAGCTCCTGCCCGGCGGCACGCGCGGCCTCGCGCGCCTCCGCCTCGGCCATCCCGCCGCCGCGCAACTGGAAGTACCACGCGTCGCGTCCCGTCATCGCGTAGAGCACGGTGCCGACGGCGAGCAGCAGCAGCCACGCGACGTAGGATCCGGCCAGTCCCCACACCGTGAGGGCGAACGGCAGCACGAACGAGAAGAGGCCGGGCGCGAGGTTGCCCACGCCGGCGAAGATGGCCAGCGCACGCCCCTGCCTCGCCTGGGGGAACCAGTACGAGACCTGGGCGGCGCCGACCGAGAACGAGGCGATGGCGCTGCCGCTCAGCAGGGCGAGCAGGAGCAGCAGCGGATAGAGCGAGGCCGTGAGCCGGGCGGGGTAGAGGAAGGAGACGACGGCGGTGATGCCGGCCATCCCGGCGAGCGAGAGGCCGAGCAGCAGCAGCATTGGCGTCCGCCCACCGCGCGTGTCCACCCATGCGGCGCAAGGAATGCGCAGGAGGGAGCCCGACAGGGCTGGCATGGCGACGAGAAAGCCCACGGCCATGGGGCTCAGGTGCATGACGTCCTGGAAGCGGGCCGCGGTGGGCCCGAAGAGCGCCACGGCCGCGAACCCGAAGAAGAAGCCGAGCGTGGCGCCCCAGAGGGCCTGGCGAGGGGTGCCCTGCGCCTTCACGACACGACTCCCGGGCCGCGGTACCACCGCACCACCTGCGGCTTCCTCCACAGGTAGGGCAGCGGCGCCACCAGCACGTGCACGAGACGGGAGAACGGCGTGTAGCCGACGAGCACGAACGCCGTGACGATGTGCGTCTTCACGAGCCATGGCATGGCCGCCATGGCGGTGAGGTCGGGCCGCAGGAAGACGAGCGACCACAGGTAGGGGGCGGCCGTCGCGGCAAACCAGGAGGAGCCCCACGGGTAGAGCATGGCGACGAGCACGCCCGTCACGGTCTGCACGCCCAGCATCGCGAAGAGCACCCAGTCGCGCGTGTTGGTGACGCGCCGCACGCGGCCCACGGTGATGCGCCGCCACACCGCGGCGGCCAGGCCGATGACGGTCAGCACGCCGAAGGCGAGCGCCGAGACCTCCAGGACGTAGAGCCTGAGGGGCTGCGCGTTCCACGCGAGCACGCTGCGCGGGATGAGGAACGCGACGAGGTGTCCCGTCAGCACGACCAGGATGCCGTAGTGGAACGGCACGAGCCCCCAGAAGTGCTGCCGGTTCTCGAGGAACTGCGACGAGAGGCTCGAGTAGCTGTAGCGCCAGCCCCGGTAGCGCGCGATCGACCCGAGCAGGAAGACGGCGAGCGCCACGTAGGGCAGGACCCCGAAGAGCAGCGCATCGAGCGAGAGCACGCTGGTCATGACACTCTCTCTTCCACCGGGCCGGTGCCGGGAAGCGCCGCCCGTGCGGCGAGCACCAGGCCGGCAAAGGGACTCGCGGCGGGCAGGGCGGCCGCGATCCTGTCGAGCGCCGGCGCGAGCACGCGCGCCGCGAACGCCGCCGCGTCGGCGGAGGGCATCGCTCCGACGAGCGGCAGCACGTGGAGGAGGTGATCGGGCAGCTCGCCCGTCTCGGCGATGCCGGCCTCGCGCAGTTGCCCCCTGAGATCCACCAGGAACGCCCCGCGCTCGTACTGCTCGCCGAACAGGTGCCAGCCGACCTCGAGCGTCGCCGCGGGGTTGAGGTCGAACGCCTGGACGAAGGCTTCCTGGAGCGACGTGACCGGCAGGGCCGCGACCGCCGCGGCGAACGCCGCCAGACCCTCGTCGCCCGTTCGCGTGGCCGCCTCGTGGGCGCGCGCGGCGTAGGCCTCGTCGGGGTACGCAAACAGCGGCGCCAGGGCGTCGAGGGCGCCGGCGTGATCGATCACCGCGCTCACGTCACACCCCCCGTCGTGGCGCCTTGATGAACCCGAAGCCGGCGGCCTGCTTGTGCTCCATCGGCTCCTCGAGCATCTGCAGGGCTTCTTCGCGGTGCATCGGCGGAATCACGAAGCGTTCCTCGAACGTGCACAGCGACGTCAGCCGGTAGATGGCTTCGGCCTCCTCCGCGGTGCAGTCGGCCTCGCGCAGCATGCGATCGGCCGTGGCGCGGTCGACGTCGCCGACCGTCTCGGCGCGCCGGTGCCAGCGCACCGCCTTCTGCTTGCGCAGGGCGTAGCGCACCTTCGCGTCGTGGCCGGCGCCGAAGAGGTTCCCGAGGAACTGCAGCGGCACGCGCGCCGCCTCGATGTCGTGGAAGAGGTCGTCGCTCACGCTGTCGACCACGCCCTGCCCCCGGTTGGCCATCACGGGCGCCATCGGCGGCACGTAGAAGAGCATCGGCATCGTCCGGTACTCGATGTGCGGCGGGAGCGCGACCTTCCACACCTTGACGAACTGGTAGACGGGCGATCGCTGCGCCGACTCGATGACCGAGTCGTGCACGCCGTTGGCCGCCGCCGCGGCGATGACCTGCGGGTCGAACGGGTCGAGGATGAGCGAGCGCTGCGCCTCGACGAGCTCGTCGTCGGGCCTCGAGGCGGCCTCTTCGAGCCGGTCGGCGTCGTAGAGCAGCACGCCGAGATAGCGGATGCGTCCCACGCACGAGTGGAAGCACGCCGGCGCCTGCCCGGTCTCGAGCCGCGGGAAGCAGAGGATGCACTTCTCGGACTTCCCCGTGCTCCAGTTGAAGTAGACCTTCTTGTAGGGACAGGCCGCGATGCAGGCGCGCCACGCGCGGCACCGCGTCTGGTCGACGAGCACGATGCCGTCCTCGCCGCGCTTGTAGAGCGCCCCCGACGGGCACGCCGCCACGCACGCCGGGTTCAGGCAGTGGTTGCAGATGCGCGGGAAGTAGAAGAAGACCAGCCGCTCGACGGCGAACAGCTGCTGGCGCTGCTCCTCGGAGAGCCCCTCGAGGTTCCGGTCGTGCTCCGCGTAGACCGGCGACCCGCCCAGGTCATCGTCCCAGTTGGGCCCCGACTCGATGGCCACCGGCTCGCCCGTCACCATCGAGATCGGCCGCGCGATGGGCTGATCCGAGCCCTCGGGCGCGTCGAACAGGTTCTTGTAGTCGTAGGTCCAGGGGTGGTAGTAGTCGTCGAGCGTCGGCAGGTTCGGGTGGTGGAACATGTTGACGACGCTCTTGGTCCGGCTCTGCGAGCGGAGCGCGAGCGTGCCGTCCTCGACCTTCCAGCCGCCGTTGTACTTCTCCTGGTCCTCCCAGGCCGTCGGGAAGCCCGTGCCGGGCTTGGTCTCGACGTTGTTCCACCACATGTACTCGGTGCCCTTGCGATCGGTCCAGATGTTCTTGCACGCGATGCTGCAGGTGTGGCATCCGATGCACTTGTCGAGGTGGAACACCATCGACACTTGCGAGCGCACGTTCATGGCGTCGGCCTCCTCACCACACGAGCGCCGGCAGCTTGCGCACGAGCACGTGCGTGTCGCGGTTGGCGCCGGTCGGGCCCCAGTAGTTGAAGTGGAAGGTGAACTGGCCGTAGCCGCCCACCATCAGGTTCGGCTTGAGGCGGGTGCGCGTCAGGCTGTTGTGGCCGCCCGCCCGCCGGTGTCCCCGCAGCGGCGACTTCGGCACGCCGAGGGTCCGCTCGGGCGAGTGGTACTGGATGCAGACGCCCCGCGGGATGCGCGCGCTCACGACGGCGCGCGTCACGACCACGCCGTGATCGTTGTGCACCTCGACCCAGTCGTTGTCGTCGATGCCGATCTCCGCCGCGTCCTTGTCGCTCAGCCAGAGCGGCTCGATGCCGCGCGAGAGCGTCATCATCCGGTTCGTGTCGCCGTAGGTCGAGTGGATGTGCCACTTGCCGTGCGGCGTCAGGTAGTTGAGGGTGAGCGTCGGCCCCTCTTCGCGGCTCACGCGCAGGTCGGCGTAGTCCTTCGGCTGCGGCTTGGGCTTGTAGGTCGGCAGGTGCTCGCCGAAGTCGATGTAACCCTCGTGATCCAGGTAGAAGTGCTGCCGTCCCGTGAGCGTCCGCCATGGCACCAGGCACTCGACGTTGTAGGTGAACGGCGAGTACGGCCGGCCCTCGTCGACGAGCCCCGACCACATCGGGCTGTTCACGAAGCGGAAGGGCCGCGTCTGGATGCCCTTGTAGTCGGTGCGCACGCTCCGCGACTTCTCGGCCAGGTGCGCCAGCGGCAGGCCCACGCGCTCCTCCATGCGCCGGTACGACCGGTACGCCAGCTCGCCGTTGGTGACCGAGGCGAACTGCAGGATCGCGTTGCACACGTGCTCGTCGTCGTGGAGCGAGGGGTAGGCCTGGCCGTCCCACTGCTGGCGCGGACCCACCCGGACGGCCTCGTCGTAGACGTCCTCGACGCCGTAGCGGGTGCCGTGCGCCCCGAGCCCGCCCGACCGGACGAGCGGCCCGAACGAGATGAACTGCCGGTAGATGTTCCGGTAGTCGCGCGTGACGACCTTCAGCGCGGGCATCGTCTTGCCCGGCACGGGCTCGACCTCGCCCGCGAACCAGTCGCGCAGGACGGGTTGCGCGATCTCGGCCTCGGTGTCGTGCTGCAGGGGCACCGCGACCATGTCCTTCACCGGCTCGGGAAAGTGGCGCGGCGCCAGTTCCGAGAGCTTGCGCGCGATCGCCCGGAAGATCTGCCAGTCGCTCTTCGACTCCCACGACGGCGGCACCGCCGCCGACAGCGGGTGGATGAAGCTGTGGAGGTCGGTCGAGTTCAGATCGGCCTTCTCGTAGAAGGTCGCCGCCGGCAGGACGATGTCGGAGTAGAGCGCCGACGTGTCCATCCGGAAGTTCAGATCGACGACGAGGTCCATCTTCCCGGAGGGCGCGTGCTCGTGCCACGCGATCTCGCGCACCGAGTCGCCCGCCACCTCGTCGGCCAGCTTGTTGGTGTGCGTGCCGAGGTAGTGGTGCAGGAAGTACTCGTGGCCCTTGGCGCTCGACATGAGCGCGTTCCCGCGCCAGATGAACCAGACCCGCGGCCAGTTCTCCTCGGCATCCGGATCCGCAACCGCAAACCCCAACGACCGTGAGCGCAGCGCCTCGACGGTGTGCGACACGATCTCCTCGGGCGTCGCGGCGCCGGCGGCCTCCGCCTCGGCGACGACGTCGAGCGGGTTGCGGCTGAACTGCGGATAGAACGGCAGCCAGCCGTTGCGCACCGCCTTCACCTGGATGTCGGCCGTGTGGCCCTTTGCGAGCGAGGGCCGGCCGTTCGACGGCGGCACCGTGTGGTAGTCGGTGAAATCGCGCTCGTAGCGCCACTGGTCGGTGTGGATGTAGTGCCAGCTCGGCGCGTTCTGCAGCCGCGCGGCCGGATGCCAGTCGCGTCCGAAGGCAATCGCCGACCAGGGCTCGGCGGGCGCGAGCTTCTCCTGCCCGACGTAGTGCGCCAGCCCCCCGCCGTTGACCCCCACGCAGCCGCAGAACATGAGGGCGTTCATCGCCGCGCGGTACATCAGGTTGTTGTGGTACCAGTGGTTGATGCCGGCGCCGATGATGATCGTGCACTTCCCGTTGGTGAGCCGCGCCGTCTCGCCCCACTCGCGCGCGAAGCGGATGAGCGTGTCGCGCCCGAGGCCCGTGTAGCGCTCGGACCACGCCGGCGTGTACGGCCGCGTCTCGTCGTCGTAGCTCGCGGGGTAGTCGCCGGCAAGGCCGCGGCCGACGCCGTACTGCGCCATCATCAGGTCGTAGACGGTGGCGACCGTCGCCGTGCGGCCGCCGGCGAGCGCCACGCGCCGCACGGGCACGTGGCGCGTGAGCGTTCGGCCCTCGCCGAAGTCGTCGAAGGCGACGGCAACGTCACCGTCGCCGCCGACCGGCCCGCCCTCGAGAAAGGTCAGGGCCGGATCGATCGCCTCGCCCGTGAGCCCGTCCTCGAGCTTCAGGTTCCACTTGCCCTTCTCCTGGCTCCACCGGAAGCCCACGCTGCCCACCGGCATCTTCGGCCGCCCGTCGGTGGCGTCCCACATCAAGAACTGCCAGTCGCCGTGCTCGACGCCGCCGTAGGCCTCGAGGCGGTTGGCCCGGAGCAGACGGCCGGGACGCCACGCGCCGCCCTCCTCGACCAGCTCCACGAGGAGCGGGGCGTCCGTGTAGCGCTTGGCGTAGTCGAGGAAGTAGGGCACCTGCTGCTCGTGGTGCATCTCGGTGAGCAGCACGTGGTTCACGGCCATCCACCAGGCACCGTCCTGCCCGGCGTTGATCGACATCCACTCGTCGGCGTACTTCGCGACCTGGTTGAAGTCCGGAGCGAAGACCCACATCTTCGTCCCGTTGTGGCGCGCCTCGGCCGCGAAGTGGCAGTCGGGCGTGCGGGTCATGTTCAGGTTCGACCCCATCACCGCGAGCAGCTTCGCGTTGTACCAGTCCGCCGACTCCTGCACGTCGGTCTGTTCGCCCCACAGTTCGGGCGAGGCCGGCGGCAGGTCGCAGTACCAGTCGTAGAACGAGAGCGACACGCCGCCAATCAGCTGCAGATAGCGCGCGCCCGACGCGTAGCTGATCATCGACATCGCCGGGATGGGCGAGAAGCCGGCAATGCGGTCGGGCCCGTACTTCCGAATCGTGTACAGGTTCGAGGCCGCGATGATCTCGAGCGCCGTCTCCCAGTCGAACCGCCGGAACCCGCCCTTGCCGCGCGCCACCTGCCAGCGCTGGCGCTTCTCGGGCGACTCGACGAGCGACGCCCACGCCTCGACCGGATCGTCGTGTTCGCCGCGCGCCGCCTTCCACAGGTCGAGCAACGCACCGCGCACGTATGGATAGCGCACGCGGATCGGGCTGTAGAGATACCAGGAATACGAGATGCCCCGCTGGCAGCCGCGCGGCTCGTACGGGGGAATGCCGTCCTGCAGCGGCGGGTAGTCGAGCCCCTGCATCTCCCACGTGACGATGCCGTCCTTCACGTAGATCTGCCAGGTGCACCCGCCCGTGCAGTTCACCCCGTGCGTGCTGCGCACGACCTTGTCGTGCTGCCAGCGGTTCCGGTAGAACTCCTCCCAGCCGCGGAGCGAGGCCTTGTCCTCGTCGCGAATCCAGCGAATCGTCTGCTTCGGCATCATGACCTCGCGAGGCGGCTACGCTCGACGAGCGCCCGCCGCACGCTCACCAGCCGCGAACGCCACGCGGCATCCATCGTCACCAGCCCGACGACCGTCGCGCCGAGCCCGAGCAGCACGAACGTGAGGAGTCCGGTCTTCGGGTCCTCGCCGCCCTGCGTGGCGGCGTGCTCGAAATACGCCACGAGCGGCTGCAGCTCCGCGTCGGTGAGCGCACGCCCGGCGAAGAGCGACTGCATGGTGGGCGTGGGCGGGGCGTTCAACCACGTCGCCAGCCCCTTCCTGCCCTGGAGCCGCTCGTAGACCTTCGTCAGATCGGGCGCGAGGTGGCCGCCGCCAAGGCCGCCCACGCCGCGCACGGCGTGGCACGACAGGCAGGCGGGCGCGCCGTTCACCAGGCGCTCGTCGCCGCGGAAGAGCGCGCGGCCTCGCTCGACGTCGGCCGCCGTGAACGGGCGTGTCGGCACCGCGACGCCGGCAAACTGCGACTTCGGCAGCGCCGATTCCGCCGCGATGAGATCGAGGAGCGCCTCGGCGAGCTGAGGGGTCATCCCGGCGACGTCCGGCATGACGACGCCCCGGGCCTCCTGCAGGAGCTGCTGCGCGTAGGGATCGCCGCTGTCGAGGACCCGGCGCGGCGAGACGATGAAGTGCGCGAGCCACGCGCGGTCCTTGCGGGCGGCCACGCCCTTCAGGTCGGGCCCCGTCAGGCGGCCGCCGCCAATCGTGTGGCAACTCGCGCAGTTCTGACGGAAGAAGGCCGCGGTGTCCTGCGCCGAGGCCTCGGAGAGCGGCCCGGGGAGAACGCCGAGCAGCAGGGCCAGCGGAACGAGTCGGCGGACGATGAGGCGCATCACGCGTGCGGCTCCTCTCGCAACAGCGAATCCTGGTGAATGACGGGCGTGTCGCACGCGGCGAGCGTCGCGAGGGTGGTCTGTTCGAGAAACGCGAGATAGGCGTGCTTGACGACCTTCCACGTCGCGTGCGCGGCGCACGCCGTCTCGTCGCTGCACGCGTGGGGACCGCCGAGAATGCAGGCGGATCCAGAGCGGGCCTTGTCGAACAGCTCCACGACCTCGACGAGGCGCACGGTCTCCGACGGCCGCCGGAGCCGGTAGCCGCCGCCGGTGCCGCGGGTGGCGTCGATGAGGCCGGCGCTGCCGAGCGTCCAGAGAATCTTCGACAGGTAGTTGGGGGGGATGTCGGCGGCCGCGGCGATGTCGCGCCCGCCGGCCGTGTGTCCGGGCGGGAGGCTGGCCAGGTGGGCCAGGGCGCGCAACGCGTGTTTGGCGGTGACGGAGAGCATTGTTGACTTGTCGATGAACAAGTATCCTCATCTCGAAGTCGCGATCAAGGCCAGAAATGGTCGGATATCAGGCCGGCTTCCGGCGTCGGGCGTCCGGCGTTCGGAAAGCGGCGTTGGGAAGCGGCTCGCGGCGGCCCAAGCCGGCCGCCGACCGGATGTCGGAAGCCGATGCCAACCAGACGCCGGATGCCGGGATCAGGCCGGATGCCGGATGCC
>JAHDVQ010000022.1:0-2307 GCA_023384595.1 Vicinamibacteraceae bacterium
CCCTGATCCCCTGATCCCCTGATCCCCCGATCCCCCGATCCCCCGATCCCCCGATCCCCCGATCCCCCCCGATCCGCGTAAGCTGTACCCAATGGGTACTCTTGGTCTTCCTCTTGCGCAGATCCTCGACCGCGTGGCCGGCGGCAGCTGGGCGGACACCTTTGGCGTAATCGGTCCGCATCTCGAGACGCGCGGCGGCGCCACGACGCTCGTCGTGCGCACCTTCCAGCCGCACGCGGCGGCCGTCACGCTCCTGCGCCTCGACGAGGCGGGCGGCGAGCTCGTCATGCAGCGCGTGCACCCCGCGGGCATCTTCGAGGTCGTCGTCCCCGGCGTGAGCGAGCCCGTCGCGTATCGCTTGCGGCTCGAATCGGCCGACGGCGGAACACGGGAGATCGACGATGCGTACCGCTTTCCGCGGGTGCTCGGCGATCTCGACCTCTACCTCTTCGGCGAGGGCCGGCACGTGCGGGCGTTCGAGCGGCTCGGCGCCCACGTCATGACGCTCGACGGCGTCGACGGCGTGCACTTTGCCGTGTGGGCGCCCGGCGCGGAGCGGGTCAGCGTCGTGGGCGACTTCAACACCTGGGACGGCCGCGTCCACCAGATGCGCGCCCTCGTGCCGAACGGGCTGTGGGAGATCTTCGTGCCCGGTATCGGCCACGGCGAGGCCTACAAGTACGAAATCCGCTCACGCGGCCACGGCGCCGTGTTCCTGCGCGCCGATCCGTACGCGCGCTACTGGGAGCATCCGCCGAAGACGGCCTCGGTCGTCTGGGATTCGAGCCGCTACCAGTGGCGCGACGCCGACTGGATGCGCGAGCGTCCCCAGCACAACCACTGGTTCGACCGTCCGATGTCGTGCTACGAGGTGCATCTCGGCTCGTGGATGCGCGGCGACCAGGGCGAGGCGCTCTCGTACCGCGACCTCGCGGCGCGGCTGGTGCCGTACGCGCGCGACATGGGCTTCACGCACCTCGAGCTGCTGCCCGTGATGGAGCACCCGTTCGCGGGATCGTGGGGCTACCAGGTGACCGGGTTCTTCGCGCCGACCAGCCGCTTCGGTACGCCGGAGGATTTCAAGTACTTCGTGGACGAATGCCACCTGAACGGCCTGGCCGTGATCCTCGACTGGGTCCCCGGCCACTTCCCGAAGGACGAGCACGGCCTGGGCCGCTACGACGGCACGGCGCTCTACGAGCACGAGGATCCGCGGCAAGGCGAGCACACGGACTGGGGCACCTACGTCTTCAACTACGGGCGCAACGAGGTCCGCAACTTCCTGCTGAGCAACGCGCTCTTCTGGCTCGAGGAGTTCCACGTGGACGGTCTGCGCGTGGACGCGGTGGCCTCGATGCTGTACCTCGATTACTCGCGTCAACCCGGCGAGTGGGTGCCCAACCGCTACGGCGGCCGCGAGAACATCGACGCGGTCGACTTCCTCCGCCAGATGAACGAGCTGACGCACGCGCAGGCCCCCGGCTCGATCACGATTGCCGAGGAATCGACGGCCTGGCCCGCGGTGAGCCGGCCCGTCTACGTCGGCGGCCTCGGATTCACCTTCAAGTGGAACATGGGCTGGATGCACGACATCCTCGAGTACATGAAGAAGGATCCCGTGCACCGGCGGTGGGGCCAGAACCTGGTGACCTTCTCGATGCTCTACGCCTGGAGCGAGAACTTCGTGCTGCCCTTCTCGCACGACGAGGTCGTGCACGGCAAGGCGTCGATGATCGGCAAGATGCCCGGCGACGACTGGCAGAAGGCCGCCAACCTCCGCGCGCTCTACGGCTACATGTACGCGCACCCGGGCAAGAAGCTGCTCTTCATGGGCGGCGAGTTCGGCCAGTGGCTCGAGTGGAACCACGACGTGGGCCTCCCCTGGGCGATTGTCGACGAGCGCCCCCACGCCGGCATCAGGCGGTTCGTGCAGGATCTGAACCACCTGTACCGGCGCGAGCCGAGCCTCCACCAGGTCGACTTCGACCCGGCGGGCTTCCAGTGGATCGACTGCAACGACGCGGAGAACAGCGTGTTCTCGCTCCTGCGCAGCGCCCGCGACCCGCAGGACGTCATGGTGGTGGTGCTGAACTTCACGCCGATTCCACGGGCGGGCTACCGCATCGGCGTGCCGTTTGCCGGGCGCTATACCGAGGTGCTCAACAGCGACGCCGAGATCTACGGAGGCAGCAATCTCGGCAACGCCGGCCTCGTCGAGACCGAGCCGGTCGGCGCGCACGGACACGCGCAGTCGCTTCGCCTGATCCTGCCGCCTCTGAGCTGCATCATGCTGCGCTGGCAGCGGTA
>JAHDVQ010000022.1:2407-15135 GCA_023384595.1 Vicinamibacteraceae bacterium
CGCTTCGCCTGATCCTGCCGCCTCTGAGCTGCATCATGCTGCGCTGGCAGCGGTAGAAAACAGGCTACAAAGGCTACAAAGGCTACAAAGGCTACAAAGGCCACAGAGGCTACAAAGGCCACAGAGGCCACGGAGGCTACAAAGGCCTCCGGATGCCGGCGACCAGGTCTACTCCGTCCGCAGCGCCGTCACCGGATCGATGCGCATCGCGCGACGGGCCGGCACGAGGTTCGCCATGGCCGTGACCGCCAGGAGCAGCAGCGCCGCGAGCGACCAGGCGAGCGGGTCGGCCGCCGTGACGCCGTAGAGCGACCCCGCGATGACGCGCGTGACGAGGGCCGCGCCGACGGCGCCGAGCACGATGCCGGCGAGGGTGAGCTGCATGCCCTGCCGCATCACCTGTCCGAGCACGGCGCCCGGCCGCGCCCCGATGGCCATGCGAATGCCGATCTCCCGCGTGCGGCGCGCGACCGAGTAAGCGATGACGCCGTAGAGTCCCAGGGCCGCCAGCAACAGACCGAGACCGCCGAAGGCGGTGAGCAGCGTCGCCGTCGCGCGCACAGGGAACAGCGTCGCCGAGACCAGTCCTCGCATCGTCTGCGTCTCGATGAGCACCAGGTTGGGGTCGAGGGCGAGCAGTGTCCGCTCGATGTCGGTCACCAGCCCGTCGACGTCGCCGCGCGTGCGCACGATCATCGTGCGGTAGCCCGCCTCCCGATCGGGAAGCGGGAAGAAGATGGCCGCCTGGGGGGCTTCGCCCACCGTCTGCATCCGGTGATCGGCCACGACCCCCACAATCTGGATCGGCGGGCCGGCGAGCGTCCGCTCGTGGACGACCTGTCCCACGGCGGAGCGATCGGGCCAGATCCTGCGCTGCAGCGTCTCGCTCACGACCGCGACGCGCGGACGGCCCTCGACCGTGTCGGCCGGTTCGAGCAGCCGCCCCTCGACGAGGTCGACGCCGATCGTCGCGAAGTACTCGGGCGAGACCTCGGCGCTCAGGAAGGACGCCCCGAGCTCCTCGGCATCGCGTTGCCGTCCGGGAATCGCGACGTTCGAGGTGTGGAAGTTCAGCGAGAAGGGCACCCGCGTGGCGAACGCCAGACGTTCGACGCCGGGGAGCGCGGCCACGCGCCGCTCGGCGTCGCGCCACAGGCTCACCGCACGGTCACCCTCGTAACCCGCCATCTCGGGATCGGTCGAGATCACGGCGAGTCCCTCGGCACGGAACCCGACGTCGGCGTGCTGGGCGAGAACGAGGCTCCGCAGCAGGAGCGCCGCCACGACGAGCAGGAGCGAGGTCACCGCCACCTGGCCGACGACGAGGAGGTCGCGCGCGTTCCAGCGTCGGCCGCCGACGCGCCGCGCCTGCAGGTCGCCCTTCAAATCCGTCGTGATGTCGGTGCGCGCCGCGCGGAGGGCCGGTGCGAGCCCCGCGAGGATCCCGGTGGCGAGCGCGATGGCCGCCGTGAACGCGAGCACGCGCGGATCCAGCCGCAGGTCGAACGCCACCGCGACGGGCAGCGGCAGGTTGAGCCGCGAGAGGCCAGTCGTGAACCACCATGCGAGGCCGAGGCCGACCAGCGCGCCGCAGGCGCCGAGCACCACGCTCTCGGTGAGGAGCTGGCGGACGATGTGGCCTCGGCCCGCCCCAATCGCGAGGCGGATGCTGATCTCGCGCTGGCGGGCGGAGGCGCGCGCGAGCAGCATGCCGGCCACGTTGGCGCACGCGATGAGCAGCACGAGCCCGACGGCGATCATCGTGCCGGTGACCATCCAGGTGACGAGGCCGTCGGCCTCGGGATGGATGCGGGTGGCGCCCGCCGCGCGCATCGAGACGACGCGGTCGCGGTTGGTCTGGGGGTACTCGGCGGCGAGCCGCGCCGCCACGACCTGGATGTGCGCCCTGGCCTCGTCGGCCGACACGCCCGGCTTGAGACGCGCCTTCGCGAACAGCCAGCGCGATCCGCGGCGATCGAGGCGCGAGGTGCCCGTCGGCGAGGGCACGCTGCTGATGATTCCGGCCGGTTCGATGTGCGAGTGCTGCCGCACCGGCACCCAGACCTCGGGCGCCAGCATCGGCAGCATGCCGGTGAACCGATCGTCGATGACACCGACGATGGTGAAGCGCTCGCCCTTCACGCGCAGGACCTGACCGACCACGTCGGCGCGTCCGCCGAGGGCACGCTTCCAGTACCGCGACGAGACGGCCGCGACCGGCGCCGCATCCGGGGCATCGTCGGAGGGAAGGATCGTGCGACCGAGGCGGGCTCCGACCCCCAGCACCTGGAAGTAGCTCCCCGTGACGACCTCGCCCAGGGTGAGGCGCGCCCGTCCGTCGCCCGTGGCGATGGCGGCGAACATCGGCGTGTAGCCGGCCACATCGTCGAACACCGGGCTCCCGGCCTTGAAGTCGGTGAGATCTGGCAGCGAGTTCGTGGCGTAGGTGTCGCCGTCGGTCCCGCTCGTGTAGATGTCCACGAGCCGATCCGGCTCCGCGACGGGCAGCGGCCGCAGGAGCAGCGCGTCGACGAGCGAGAAGATGGCGGCGTTGAAGCCGATGCCCAGTCCAAGCGAGAGGATGGCGACCAGGGCGAAGCCGGGGGCGCGTGTGAGCCACCGGACGGCGTAGCGGCTGTCCTGGACCAGGGCGTCGAGCATGGAGTCTCCTTCGAGGTCCCAATACGCGCCCGCCGTGACGGAAGTTCGACACGGGGTCGGGAGTATTTTCAGTTTTTGCGATCAGTGTCGGCGGAAAGCGCCGCCAGCACCCGGGCGACGAACCCGTCGAGCGCGGCCCTGTCGATCCAGCGAACGACGACGACGAGGTCGTGGTCGGGATCGACGTAGATGGCGTTGGTGCCGGCCCCGAGATGAGCAAATGCCGTCGCCGGCGCGCTCGGCATGAGCTTCCTGTCCGTGTTGAGGAACCAGTTCATGAACCCGTAGGTGGGTTGCGGGCCCGTGGGGGTGAGGGCCATCGACACCCACCCTTCGGACAAGACCTGCCGCTCGCCCCATCGGCCGCGGTTGAGCGTGAGGAGGCCGAAGCGGGCCTGATCGAAGGCGCTGATGAACATGCCGCCGCCCCAGTGGGAGCCGCCGCTCACCGACCACATCCGGCGCTCGTCGACGTCGGTCCAGGAGTTCTCGTAGCCCTCCCAGCGCCACGTGGCCGACGCCCCGATGACGTCCATCACCCTCGCCTTCAGGACCTCGGGCAGCGGCCGCCTCCAGACGTGCAGCGCGGCCAGCGCGAGCAGGTTCACGCGGACGTCGTTGTACTTGTAGACGGTGCCCGGTTCGTGGCGCGGCCGGTCCATCCACGTGAGCGGGTCGCCCTCAGGGCGATCGGCCCAGTCGGGCTTGCCCCAGAGCGTTCCCTGCCAGTCGCTCGTCTGACGCAACAGGTGCTCCCACGTGATCTTCGCGTTGTGCGCGGAGGCGAAGTGCTCTGCGGCCGGCGTGCCCTCGAGGTAGGGGCCGACGCGGTCGCCGACGCTCGCGATCAGCCCATCGTCCACGGCCAGGCCAACGACGGTCGAGAGGAAGCTCTTGGCGACGCTGAAGGTGAGATCCACGCGGGCGGGTTCGCCCCACTCGGCCGCGATGATCCCGTGGCGGATGACGAGTCCCGTGACGTCGCCGCGGGGCGTGAAGCGTCCGAGCGGCGTGTCGTAAGGCTCCCGGGCCCACGTCAGGTAGTGCGCGACCGCCAGATCGCGCGGCAGTTTCGACTCGGACGCCTTCGAGAAGGCGATGGCTTCGTCGAGGCGGGCGGCGTCGAACCCGAGGTCCTGCGGGGCGGCGCGGCGCCAGCCGGCGTCGCCTGGCGCTGGGACCTCGGCTGCGGCCCGAGGGGGTGCGGCCCGAGGGGGTGCCGCCCCAGGCAATGCGGCTTGCGAGGTCGCCTGCGAGATTGCCTCCAGGGGGAGGGCGATGGTCGTGCTCCACGAGGTGGCGGCGATCACGCGCGCGACGGCGATCGCAAGCACGAGCGCGACGGCACAGGCGACGAGAGGGCGCATCGTTCGGAGCATGGTCAATTCTAGGGCCTGTCGGCCCGAACTTTCCTGCTATCCTGTCGGCGCCCTTGCCCCCCGTCCCCCCGGGACCCCGCATGCCCAAGAGCGCCCACCCGACTCCTGATCTCGACACGCGCCTTCCGATCAACGCCTACACCGCGCTGAAGCCCGGCGAGGTGTACGACCCCGTCGTGCCCGCGGCGTCGCGGCCGCCCGAGGCCACCTGGCGCGCCATTGGCTGGGGCATCGTGCTCTGCGTGCTCTTCACGCTGGCGTCGGCGTACTCCGGCCTCAAGGTGGGGCAGGTGATGGAAGCGTCGATCCCGATCTCGATTCTCGCCATCGGTCTCGCGCGCGCGTATCGCCGCCGCTCGACGCTGCTCGAGAACGTGATTCTCACCGGCATCGGCGGCACCTCCGGCGCCATTGTCGCGGGCGCGATCTTCACGCTGCCGGCGCTCTACACGCTGCACCTCAGTCCGCACCCGCTGCAGACGATCTTCATCTGCCTCGCCGGCGGCTGCATGGGCGTGCTGTTCCTCATCCCGCTGCGGCGCTACTTCGTGCGCGAGATGCACGGGCAGTATCCCTATCCCGAGGCGACGGCGATTACGGAGGTGCTCGTCACCGGCGAGCGCGGCGGTTCGCAGGCGCGGCTGCTGCTGCAGGCCACGGCGCTGGCCGGCGTCTACGACTTCTTCGTGACGACGTTCCAGGTGTGGCGGGAGTACGTCAACTTCCGGTTCATCGGGATCGTCGAGACGCTGGCCGAGCGGGCGCGCATCGCGACGAGCTTCGACGCGGTGACCTTCATCCTCGGCCTCGGCTACGTGATGGGGCTGCGGTCGTCCGCGATTCTCGTCGCCGGCGGTGTGCTCGCGAACTTCGTGCTCGTGCCGCTCATCTGGCTCGTCGGCCAGCACGCCACGTCGCTGGCCATCCACCCGGGCACCGTGCCCATCGTCGAGATGTCGGCCGAGCAGATCTTCCGCAGCTACGTGCGCTTCGTAGGGGTGGGCGCCATCGCCACGGCGGGCATCTTCGGCATCGTCAAGTCGCTGCGCGTGGTCGCGGGGTCGTTCGCGATTGCGGCCAGGGCGTTTCACGGAAGCGGGGGCGAGGCGGCCGAGCGGACCGATCGCGACATCCCCCTGATGGCCATCCTGCTCGGCGTGGTGCTGAGCGCGCTGGCCATCGCCGGCTTCTTCCTCTCGCTCGAGACGACGCTCGCCTGGGTGCTCATCGCGCTCGGGCTGTCGCTGGTGTTCTCGTTCTTCTTCGCCTCGGTGGCAGCCAACGCGATCGCCACGACCGCACGCAATCCCGTGTCGGGGATGACGATGCTGACGGTCATCATCTCGTCGGTCGTGCTGCTCCGGTTCGGCCTGAGCGGGCAGGCCGGGATGTTCTTCGTGATGGCGATTGCCGGCATGGTATGTACGGCGCTGTCGGTGTCGGGGCAGACGATTACCGACCTGAAGACCGGCTACTGGCTCGGGTCGACCCCCGCCGCGCAGGAGCGGGTGAAGTTCATCGGCGTCGTCGCCTCGTCGATCGCGGTGGGCCTGGCCATCGTGATGCTGGCGCAGGCGTTCCAGTTCGGCGAGGCCGCGCCGGGCGATACGCGCGCGGTGCTGGCGGCGCCGCAGGCGTCGATCATGCAGGCGCTCGTGCAATCGTTCATGAGCCGAGAGCCCGTGGCGTGGCTGCTGTTCGGCGCGGGTGCGTTCGTCGCGGTGATGATGGAGATGCTCGGCGTCCCGGCCCTCATCTTCGCGCTGGGGATGTATTTGCCGCTCGAGCTGAATCTGCCGGCGCTCGTGGGCGGCGTGCTGTCGTACTACGTGGGGCGGCGTGCGGAGCGCGCGGGCGCAGAGCCGGGACGCGACATGCGGGAACGGGCGGTGATCGTGGCGTCCGGGTTCATGGCAGGCGGCGCGCTCGGCGGGGTGTTCGGGGCGGCGCTGCGGCTGTTCCCGTGGTATCGCGAGGACCTGGTGCGGACGCCGTTCTTTGCGAACGAGCCGGTGTCGCAGCTCGTGTCGGCAGTGGGCTTCACGTTCTTCTGCTGGTACCTGTGGCGGAAGGCGATGCGGAAATAGGGGTCGGGAGTATTTTCACTTTTTGCGATCTGTCCTCCTGGGAGGTCGGCCGCGCTCACGTGACAGGCCGCTCCCGAGCCGTGTCGCGACGCTGTCTTGCCACGCAGCGTTCCCGAAAGGCCGCCCTCGACGCAGGCTCGACCGGACCGTGTCGAGCGACGCGGGTTCTTCTCCGGCCTTGAGAAAGGCGGTCCAATCAGATGGCCGTGGCAGCGGCCAATCCGACAGAGGGGGCTGATTGCGAGCCGCCCGTTGCTGACACGCGCTCGACCAGGGCCAGTCCGCAGCCTCGCGCACGAGCCGGGCCCGCACCGGGTTGCGTTCGATGTACCGCGCCGCGACGAGCAAGTGCCGGTCGTGCTGCACGGGAACCGCCCGATACCGGCCCTGATACACGGCCCCTTCCCCCACCGTGGCACGGTCCATCCGCCAGCGCACCGCATGCGTCGTCGTCGCCCAGCGCATGAACGCCGCAAGGTGTCCGTCCTCTCGCGGCCACAGCAACAGGTGCCAGTGGTTCGGCATGAGGCAGTAGGCCAGGATGCGCATCGGCACCTGCTCGCAGGCTTCGATCAGCACTCGCTCGAGCTGGAGATAGTCGGCGGACGTCTCGAAGAGGACGCTGCGCCGAGCGGCTCGATTGAAGACGTGGAAGACGAGTCCGCCCTGACTGGGCCTGGGGCGACGCGGCATGTCGCGCTCGGGAGCAATCCGACTGCCAGCCGGGGCCTCGCGATATTTGGCCAGATTCAGGGCCGAAATGTCCCCACGACGGAGAATGTGGCGGTTCCTGCGGCGCCCAAGGGGGGCGGACACGGCAGAAACCGCCGTCATGCGCGGCTGACGCTCGGCTATGCCGCCGGCCCCTCGGCACGTGGCAAAAACTGAAAATACTCCCGACCCCGTGTCGGGATCTCGGCACGGCGGCGCGCAATCAGCACATAAATGGACGGCACCACGAACAGCGTGAACAGCGAGCCGATCATCATGCCGCTCACCAGCATGATGCCGATGCTGTTGCGCGCGCCCGCCCCCGGCCCGTCCGCAATCACCAGCGGGAAGTGCCCCACCACCGTCGCCGCCGTCGTCATCAGAATCGGCCGCAGCCGCGTCGCCGACGCCTCGATGACCGCCTCGAGCTTCTCGCGCCCCTGCTCCTGCAGGTGATTGGCGAACTCCACGATGAGGATGCCGTTCTTCGAAACCAGCCCGACGAGCGTGATGAGCCCCACCTGGCTGTAGATGTTGAGCGTCGTCAGCCCGAGGAACGAGAACATCAGCGCGCCCGCCACCGCCAGCGGCACCGAGCCCGCCAGGATGATGAACGGATCCCGGAAGCTCTCGAACTGCGCCGCGAGCACCAGGTAAATCAGGATCGCCGACAGCAGGAACGTGCCGAGGAACTTGCTGCCCTCGGTGCGCAGCTGGCGCGACTCGCCCGCGTAGTCGATCGTGAACCCTTCGGGCAGCAACGCCTCCGCCTCGCGCTCGAGCAGCTGCAGCGCCTGGTCGAGCGGCACCGGCGGCGGAATCACGCCCTGCACGCGCACCGCGTTCAGCTGCTGGAACTTCTTCAGCTCGCGCGGCTGCGCCGTCGTCTCGAGGCTCGCGAAGGTCGAGAGCGGCACCAGGCGATCGTTCGACCCGGTGATGTACATGTCCGCGAGCTGGTCAGGCGCGAGCCGGCTCGCGCGCTTCACCTGCGGAATCACCTTGTAGCTGCGGCCCTGGATGCTGAAGCGGTTCACGTAGTCGCCCCCGAGGAGCGTGGACAGGTCGCGGCCCGCCTGACTCAGATCGACGCCCTGCGAGCGCAGCTTGTCGCGGTCGAACACCACCTCGGTCTGCGGCTGGTCGAACTTCACGTCGGCGTCGGCGAAGATGAACATGCCGCTCGCCATCGCCTTCTGCACCAGCTGATTCGCGATCTCGCCAATCTGCAGCGGCTCGGCCGGCGCCGCGATCACCAGATCCACGGGGAAGTCGCCGCCGCCCGGCAGCGCCGGCGGCGTGAGCGGAATCACGCGGACGCCGGGAACCTGCGACAGCGGCCCCATCGACGCCATCAGCAGCTCCTCGGTCGTCCGGGTCCGCTCGCTCCACGGCTTCGTCACCATGCCGCCGAACCCGCCGGTCGGCATCGTGATCTGGAAGATGCTCGCCGTCTCGGGGAACGACCGGTAGACGTCGGTCACCTGCTCGGCAAAGAGCCTGGTCTGGTCGAGCGTCGCGTTGCCGGCCGCCTGCACGATCGAGAACACCACGCCCTGGTCCTCGGTCGGCGCCAGCTCGCGCTGCGAGAGCATGTAGAACGGCACCATCAGCACCGCGAACAGCAGCCAGAAGACGAGCACCACCGGCCGGTAGCGCAGCGTCGCCGTGAGCAGGCCCGCGTAGGCGCGCCGCACCACCTCGAAGTGCCGGTTGATCATCCCCGCGAACCCGCGGTTGCTCCCGCCCTTGCGCAGCAGCTTCGAGCCCATCATCGGCGAGAGCGTGAGCGCCACGACCCCCGACACGATGACCGCGCCGGCCAGCGTGAACGCGAACTCGCGGAAGAGCGCGCCCGTGAGCCCGCCCTGGATGCCGACCGGCGCGTAGACGGCCGCGAGCGTGATCGTCATCGCGATGATGGGGCCGACCAGCTCGCGCGCGGCGTCGATGGCCGCCTCCCGCGGCGACTTCCCGTCGTGCAGGTGCCGCTCCACGTTCTCGACCATCACGATCGCATCGTCCACGACGAGCCCGACCGAGAGCACGATGGCCAGCAGCGTGAGCAGGTTGATCGTGAAGCCGGCGAGCAGCATCAGGAACACCGCGCCCACGAGCGAGATGGGGATGGCCACCACCGGGATCACGACCGAGCGCACCGACCCGAGGAACAGGAAGATGACGACGATGACGATGAGCAGCGTCTCGCCGAGGGTCCGGAGCACCTCGTCGATGGCGTCCTCGATGTACGCCGTCGAGTCGTAGGGGATGCCGGCCTTCATGCCCGCCGGCAACTGCGCCTGGATGCCGGGAATCGCCTCGCGCACGTCGCGGATGACGTCGAGCGTGTTGGCCGTGGGCAGCACCCACACCCCCATGAAGGTCGCCGTCTCGCCGTTGAAGCGCACGTCCTCCTCGTAGGTCTCGGCCCCGAGCACGACGTCGGCGACGTCGCCGAGCCGCACGACGACGCCGTCCTGCTCCTTCACGACGAGCTGCCGGAACTCCTCGGGCGTGCGCAGGTCGGTGTTCGCCACGAGGTTCACCGACACGAGCGAGCCCTTGGTGCGCCCGAGCGCCGACAAGACGTTGTTGCGCGCGAGCGCCTCGCGCAGCGCCGACGGCGAGATGTTGTGCGCCGCCATGCGCTCAGGCTTGATCCAGATGCGCATGGCGAACGTGCGGTCGCCGAGGATGTCGGCGCGCTGCACGCCGCTGATGGCGCTCAGCCTGGGCTGCACGACGCGCGTGAGGTAGTCGGTGATCTGGTTCTGGTCCAGATCGGGCGACGAGAATCCGAGGTACATCGCGGCAAACTGCGCGTCGGCCGTCTCGAGCTCGATGACGGGCGCCTCGGCCTCGGGGGGCAGGTCGTTGCGGACCTGCGCCACCTTGGCCTGGATCTGCGTCAGCGCCGCGTTGGTGTCGTAGTTGAGCGCCAGGTGCACCGTGATGGTGCTCACCGACTGGGCGCTCGACGACTCCATGTAGTCGATGCCGTCGGCGCTCGCGATGACCCGCTCGAGCGGCGTCGTGATGAAGCCGCGCACCAGGTCGGCGCTCGCGCCCACGTACGCCGTCGTGACTCGGATGACCGCGATGTCGCTCTTCGGATACTGGCGCACGTTGAGCGCCCGCACCGCCTGGATGCCCGCGATCAGGATCACCAGGTTGACGACGACGGCCAGCACGGGCCGCTTCACGAAGATGTCGGTGAACCGCATTTAGCTATCCTCTGGGTCGGGCGTCGCGCTGTTGCTCGGCCTGACGCTGTTGTCGACGCGAATGGCGGCGCCGTTGCGAAGCTTGAACACGCCGGAGGTGACGACCTCCTCGCCCGGACGGAGGCCCGAGACCACGGCGATCTGATCGCCACGAGATCCCCCGAGCTTCACGAACTGCTGCCGCACGCCTCGATACACCTTGCCGCTGTCGTCCTTGAGGTCCGACACGACGAACACCGAGTCGCCGTAGGGCGCGTAGCTCACCGCCGAAGCCGGCAGCGCAATCGTCGGCCGGCTCCCCCCCACGATGGTCTCGATGTGGACGAACATGCCGGGCCGCAGGCGTCCGCGGGCGTTCGCGAGCGTCGCCTGCACCTTCACGTTGCGCGTCGCCTCGTCGACGATCGAGTCGACGGCGGTGATGCGCCCGTCGAGCGCGACGCCGGGGAGGTCGTCGGCCGTCACGCGCACGCGCCGGCCCACCCGCAGCTCGCCCGCGTCCTGCTGCGGCACGCCGAAGTTCACGTGGATCGGATCGAGCGACTGCAGGGGCACGACCGGGTCGCCCGCCGAGAGGTACTGGCCCAGGTGCGCCTCGCGGATGCCGAGCACGCCCGAGAACGGCGCCGTGATCACCTTGCGCGCGATGGTCGCGCGGATCTCGCCCACCCGCGCCTCGGTCCGTTTCTGCTCGGCGGCCGCCCGGTCGTAGTCGGCCTGCGAGATGGCGCCGTCGGCGACGAGGCCCTCCATCCGCAGGAAGTTGACGCGCGCGAGATCGCGCTCGGCCTCGGCCGCGACGAGCTGCGCCTCCTCCTGCTTCGTGTCGAGCTCGACGAGCACGTCGCCGGCGCGCACGCGCCGTCCCGACTCGAAGCGGATGCGGCTGACGATGCCGGGGAGGTCGGCGCTCACCATCACGCCCTGCACCGGCGCCGTCGTGCCGATGGCCTTGATGGTCACCGGCCAGTCGTCTTCGCTCGCCACCACCGTCGTGACGGCCTCCGGCGGCGGCGCGAAGGCCGCGGCCTGGGCGATGGCCGCCTGGAACTGCTGGAACTTGACGTAACCGAGTCCCGCGACGAAGAGCGCCATCGCCGCGAGCATCAGAAGCATGCGCTTTACCATGTCGAACTCCCGGGCGCGGCCACGCGCGCCCTCTTCGCTGTCGGCGCCCACCCGCCTTCGCCCCCGCCGGCTCCGGCGGGCAGGCGAGCGGAGCCCTCCGCTGTTACGGTGCCGGATCCCATCCCCCGCCGAGCGCGCGATACAGGGCCACGAGGCTCGACAACTCCTGCCGCCGCAGCCGCGCCAGATCGAGCTCGCCCTCGAACAGGTTCCTCCGCGCGTCGAGCACCTGAAGAAAGCTGTCGATACCGCCCTTGTAGCGTGACGTCGACAGATCGACCGAGGCGCGCAGCGCCCCCACGAGGCGCTCCTGCTCGACGCGCTGCAGGCTCGTGCGCCGGTAGCCCGCGAGGGCGTCGGCGACTTCCCTGAGGGCGGTGTAGATGGCCTTCTGATAGCTCACGACGCGTTCGCGCGTGACGGCTTCCGTGATGCGCACGGTGGCGCGCGTGCGGCCGGCGGTGAAGAGCGGCACCGTGGCCCCCGCGCCCGCGGTCCACACGCGCGCCCCGCCGCTCACGAGGTCCGACAGCGCGCTGCTCTGCACGCCGAAGAGCCCCGTCAGGCTGATGCGCGGGAAGAACTCGGCCTTCGCCGCGCCAATCTCCGCGTTGGCCGCGACGAGCTCCTGTTCGGCCTGGCGGATGTCGGGCCGCCGCTCGAGCAGGTCCGACGGCAGACCCGCGCGCACCGTGGGCGGTGTCGTGAACGCCTCGAGCTCGAGTCCGCGCGGCACGCTCGCCGGCGCCTCGCCGAGCAGCAGGCTGAGCGCGTTCTCGGTCTGCTCGATGTCGCGGTCGATGCCGGCGATGCGCGCGCTGGCGATGTGGACCAGCTGTTCGGCCTGGCGCACGTCGAGCGCCGTGGCGATGCCGCGCTCGCGGCGCACCTCGGTGAGTCGCAGGCCGTCGGCCGCCGTCTCGCGCGTTCGCTCCGCGATGACGCGCTCGAGGTCGAGCGCGCGCAGCGCGAGATACGTGTCGGTGACGTCGGCGACGAGCGTCGTCACGACGGCGCGCCGCGCTTCCTCGGTCGCGAAGTACTGCGCGCGCGCCGACTCGCTCAGCCGTCGGAGCCGGCCCCACACGTCCAGCTCCCACCCGAAGGTGAAACCCGCGTCGCCATAGGTGGCATCGGGGTCGACGCCTTCCGGCACGCCCGAATCGCCGACCTTCTGAGACCGCCGCGTGGTCGTCACGCCCGCCGAGGCGCCCACTTCGGGGAGACGCCGGGAGCGCGCGATGCCGAAGCGCTCCCGGGCCTGCAGCACGCGCTCGGCGGCGATGCGCAGGTCGAAGTTCTGCGCGAGGGCGCGGGTGATGAGCTCGGTCAGCACGGGATCGCGAAACAGCTCCGACCAGCGCAGGTCGGCCAGCGTCGTGTCGTCGCCGGCCGTGGCGGAGGCCGCCGGCGCCCGGTCGCGCCCGGCGCTTGTGCTGCCGCTGTCCGTCTCGCCGGCACCGCGGTGCACGGCGGGCACCGGCACCACCGGCCGCTGGTAGTCGGGGCCGAGCGTGCAGGAGGCCGCCAGCACGGCG
>JAHDVQ010000022.1:15235-35651 GCA_023384595.1 Vicinamibacteraceae bacterium
CACCACCGGCCGCTGGTAGTCGGGGCCGAGCGTGCAGGAGGCCGCCAGCACGGCGACCGCGGGCACAACGGCCAGTCCTATCGGTTTCACACAATCCTCCTCGTTGCTCTCTCGCCGCTCTCTTGCCAAGCCTTTCAGTCGCGGTCAGTGCACCCACCAACGGGCGTAGCCGCGGCCGTTTCGATTCGCCGCCTCCCGGCTGTTTCGATTCGCCGCCTCCCGGCTGTCGCGAGTCGCCGCGTCCCGGCTCTCGCGAGCCGCCGCGTCACGACCGGTTCGATTTCCCGCGTCACGACCCGTTCGATTGCCTGTGTCTCCATCGGCTCGATGGCCCGTGTCGCGTCCGGTTCGATCGCCCATGTCACGTCCGGCGCGATCCGCCGGCGCTCCGAGTCCCGATACCTCGCGCAGCAGCTCGCGCATCTCGCAGCCCTGGGTCACGAACCCGACGCCCGAGCGGTGCATGTGTCCCAGCAGCCGGCGTCCGGCGAGGTCCACATGGCAGACGCCGCTGAGGTCCACCCAGATGTGCGGCTCCCCGGCCGCGATCGCCGCGCGCCAACAGTCGGCCACTTCGGCGACCCACGGACCGGCGAGGTGTCCTTCGAGCTTGAAGACGAGACGGGCGGCGTCCCGCTGTGGCGTGATCCTGAGCATCGCGGTCTGACTCCGTTACCCCGATGACGAGCGAAGACCGTGCCGATGTGACAGGCCAGAGCGTTCAGGCCAGACGAGGCGAATTCAGGCGGGAAATCTCACGGTGGCGAGGACGGGCGCCAGCCGGCGACGTGCGGTGCCAGCGGCACGGCGCCAGCCGGCTGGCACCGTGCCCATGGATTGGCAGCTGATGGAGGACGCGAAGGACCGCGACGCCGCGCTCAGCGCGCCGGGGCCGGGCGCGTGATTCCGAGCTTGCGCATGCGGAACTGCAGCGTCGATCGCTTGAGCCCCAGACGCTGCGCGGCACCGTTGGGGCCGCCGATCACCCAGTTGGCGCCTTCGAGCGCGGCCAGCACGTGCCGGCGCTCCATGGCCTCGAGCGATTCGCCGGACTCGACGGGGAGCGTCGTCCGTCCGCGCGGCATCGACGCGATGGCCGGCACGTCGAGCGTCGGACCCGACGAGAGGATGACGGCACGCTCCACGAGGTTCTGCAGCTCGCGGATGTTCCCCGGCCAGTCGTAGGCCACGAGCGCGTCCATGGCGTCGGCGGGGATGGTCTCGATGGACTTCTTCATCCGCCGCGCGAACTGCTGCGCGAAGTGACGCACCAGCATCGGGATGTCCTCGCGGCGCTCCCTGAGCGGCGGCACCTCGATGGGGAACACGTTGAGGCGGTAGTAGAGGTCTTCACGGAACTGCTGCTCGGCGACGAGCGCGCCGAGGTCGCGGTTGGTGGCCGCGATGAGCCGCGCGTCGGTGCGCAGCGTGCGCGCGCTGCCGAGCCGCTCGAACTCGCGCTCCTGCAGGACGCGCAGCAGCTTGGGCTGCAGTTCGAGCGGGATCTCGCCGATCTCGTCGAGGAACACCGTGCCTCGGTGCGCGAGCTCGAAGCGGCCGATGCGCTGGCTGATGGCCCCGGTGAACGCGCCCTTCTCGTGCCCGAAGAGCTCGCTCTCGAGGAGGCCTGTCGGAATGGCTGCGCAATTCAGCCGCACGAAGGTCTGGTCGGCCCGCTCGCTCAGCCGGTGGATGGCCCGCGCCACGAGCTCCTTTCCCGACCCCGTCTCGCCGGTGATGAGCACCGTCGACTCGGTGGGCGCCACCGTTTCGACCTCGCGCAGCACGCGGCGCAGCGCGGGGCTGCGGCCGATGATGTCCTCGAAGCGGTGCTCCGACCAGATCTCGTCCTCGAGATAGAGCTTCTCGCGGCCAAGCTGCGCGTTGAGCTGCTCGATGCGCTCGTACGACACCGCGTTCTGCACGGCGATGGCGATCTGGCCGGCGACCCGCGTGATGAGGCCGAACTGGGCGGGCGAGAACGCGTCTGGCGCGCAGGCGGCCATGTCGAGCGTGCCGAGCACGCCCTGCGCCGTGGCGAGCGGCACCGAGCAGGCCGAGTGGATACCGTGGTCGATGAAGAACGCGTGCTCCGGAAACGATACCAGCTCGTCGCGCGTGAACAGCCGCGGCCGGCCCTCGCGGAAGACGAGGCCCGAGGGCGAGCGGTCGAGCGAGTGCTCGACGGCCCGCGGAATCAGCTCCGGCGCGTCACGGCCGCCGGCATCGCAGGCATGCTTCCGCAGCACCCTGGCCTCGGGATCGTAGAGGGTCAGGGCCGCGAAGTCGGCGCTGCAGCAGCGGCGCAACGCCGGCGCGACGGCGCGGAAGAGCGCGCGCGTGTCGAGCTGCGTGACGACCGCGTTGGTCACCTCGAGGAGCAGGTCGAGCTGATCGCGCTCGCGCGCGAGGGCCGTCTGCTGGCGGCGGACCGTCTCGAGACTCAGGGCGTTCTCGACGGCCGCCGCCACGATCTTGGCAACGTGGGTCATCAGGTCGAGGTCGCCCTCGGTGTAGGCGTCGGATCGTTCGCAGCCGAAGTTGAGCGAGCCGATGACCCCGCGTGGTGTCACCAGCGGCACCGCGCAGTAGGTGCGGATGCCGTACTCGGTCAGGATGGCGCTCGGGTACGGGCCGCCGGCCTCGACGTGCGGCACGTAGACGACGCGGCCAGTGCGGACGGCGCGGCCGGGGTAGGTGCCTTCGACCGGATAGGTCGTGCCCAGCAGGCGCACGGCCTCCACCGACTGCGGTTCGAAGTAGCGGAGGACGAGCGAGTCGTCGTGGCCGTTGCGCAGCGACACCGCGACGAAGCTGAACTCGATCAGGGGCTCGATGTGTCCGCGGAGGCTGCGGAAGAGGTCGTCGAGCTCGGCGTGGGAGGCGAGGGCGCTGGCAACATCCACGAGCGCCCGGTATCGGACATCCACGTCGGCGAGCGGGGCGGCGCCGGCTGCGGTCATGAGGTCCTCACAGGGTCTGGTGTGACGGTTAGATGGTTCGACGAGTGCCGGGGTTCCGCGGGTTCCGTGTATGACTCACCCGGATAGACTCGCGCCGACGCGCGAACTCATCGCTGACGGTTGGCTGACACGGGGTCGGGAGTATTTTCGGTTTCTGCGACGGCGGAAAATCGGGGTCGGGAGTCATTTTCAGGAAAGTTGCCTGCCGAAAATAACTCCCGACCCCAGGATTTTCCGCCGCTGCGATTCAGATCGCAGAAACCGAAAATACTCCCGACCCCGTACAGTAGAGCAGTAGAATCGGACGTATCCGCCGGCCCCGGCGGGACCGTCGCAGCACATCAGCATGAACCTGTCGAACGTCGAGTTCCATGGGAGGCCGACCCCGCCCCGACGTCGCGCCCACGCCTCGCGGTCGCGCCCCGAGTCGCCGTACTCCGAGCTGTCACACCAGGCTCCCGTCCGGGCCTCGACCTCCGCACCCGTCCCGCCACCCGGTGCGCTTCCGTCCTGGCTGCTCACCCGCGCCGGCCTGGATCCGGCCGCCTACCGGGGGGCGCCCCTCGACCGGCGCGTGAACGCCTGCCTGCGCGCGCTCCGGGCTGACGTGGACGCCTCCGCCCGCGCGCACATCGAAGCCGACCCGTCTCTGCAGCATGTGGCCCTGAGCGCCCTCCTCATCGGCGTCTCGACGTTCTTTCGCGATGCCGCCGTCTTCGACGCCATCGCCACCGGCGTCCTCGCCTCCCTGCGTGAGCGCCCCGGCCCCATCCGCGTCCTCAGCGTGGGCTGCTCGAACGGGGCCGAGCTCTACAGCGTCGCCATGCTGCTGGCCGACGCGCAGCTCCTCGAGCGCGCCTGGCTCCTCGGCACCGACTGCCGCGCCGACGCCGTCGCTCGCGCACGCGAGGGCGTGTTCCGCCCGGAGGACGTCATAGATCTGCCGCCCGCGCTGCGAGCGCGGCACTTCGACGCGGTCCGTGGCGGCTGGCGTATCGCCGCGCCGCTCCGGAGCCGCACCACCTGGGAAGCGGCCGATGCCACGCGAACGCTGCCGGCCGGGCCCTGGGACCTCGTGCTCTGTCGCAACCTCGTCATCTACCTCCAGGGCGACGCCGCCGCGCGGCTGTTCCGCGGCATCGCGGCGAGTCTCGCCCCCGGCGGACATCTGGTGATCGGCAAGGCCGAGCGGCCACCCGCAGGGTTGCCGCTGGTTCCCGCCGGCCGCTGCATCTACCGCACATGCTGAACCTCGATCTGCCCCGCATCGCGGCGCCGCCCTCACGGGCCGTGTCCGTGGCGCTCGGCGCGCTGTTGGTGGTGGTGTGGGGCGCTCTTCGCCTGTTCGCGTTCGAGACAACGGTCTTTCCCCTGACCTATGCGATTCCGCTCCTCATCGGGGTCTGGACGCGCGACCGCCTGGTGCTCTGGGGCATGGCCGCCGTGTTCATCGCGTTCCACACCGTCAAGATCTTCTGGATCGTCCCGGCAGGCGTGCTCTCGCCCGCCGAGAGCTGGGCCAACTACGGCGCCACGTGCTCGAACGTCATCGTAGCGGCCACGGCCGTGCACCTCATCATCCGCCTGCGAGAGCGCCTCGAGATCGCGCTGGACCACGTCAAGGCGCAGGCTGTGGAGCTCCAGGCGCAAGGCGAGGAACTGGCGCAGCAGAACGAGGAACTCGCGGAGCAGGCGGAGGAGCTGTCGCGCCAGTCGGACGAACTCGCTCAGCAGGGCGAGGAGCTGGCCACCCAGAACGAAGAGTTGACGTCGCAAGCGGAAGAGATCGGGGGGCTGAACCTCGAGCTCGAGCGTCGCGAGGCCCTGCTCGAGACCTTGTTCGAGACCGCGCGCGCCTCCGGCACCGAGCACACGGCGCTCGAGCAGATGGCGGCCGCCGCGCTAGGCCTCTTCGACGGACTCGCTGCCGTGGCGGTCTTCGAGCAGTCGGGCAAGGCCCTGTGGCTCCGCTCGCTCGCCACGCCCGGCGGCGAACCGCCCATCCAGTGCGGCGCCCCCGGAGAGCCCGTCATCGTGTCGGACGGCTTCGTCGACCTCGTCCTGTACGAGCAACGCACGGCGTGCCTGAACGACGTCGCCCTGCGGCCCGACCTCGCGCTGGCGCCCTTCGCCACCGCGTCATCCTGTCAGGCCGTGCTGTGCGCCCCGGTCAGGCTCGGCGGCGAGGCGCACGGCGCGTTCTGCCTCTATTCGAAGCGAATCCGCGAGTGGACCGAGGCCGACTTCAGACTGGCGGACTGGCTGGCCGCCCAGTGCGGACGCGTCCTCGAGACGTTGCGCGTGCAGTCGGCTCTGCGCGAGGCCGACCAGCGCAAGAGCGAGTTCCTCGCGACGCTCTCCCACGAGCTGCGCAACCCGCTGGCGCCCATCGGGTTCGCCCTGAAGCTCATCGAGGCTGGCAGCCCTGACCGGACAGCCGCCGTCCAGGTGATGCGCCGGCAACTGCGGCAACTCGTGCGCCTCGTCGACGACCTGCTCGACGCGACGCGGCTTTCGAGCAACAAGATCCAGATCCGTCCTACGCGCGCCGATCTGGTTTCCATCGTCGAACACGCCGTGGAATCGTCCATGCCCGACATCGAGGCCGCGCGCCATGCCCTCGATGTCACCTGGCCGGCGGGGCCCATCTGGGTCGAGGCCGACACCGACCGCATGGTGCAGGTCGTGTCGAACCTCCTCAACAACGCATCGCGCTACACGCCGCCGGGCGGTCGCATCGGGTTGGCCCTCGAAGAGGCAGACGGCCAGGCCGTGCTGTCGGTCACCGACACCGGCATGGGCCTGGACGCGGCCGATCTCGAACGCGTCTTCGACATGTTCACCCAGGTGGGCGGCCCCGGCAGCGGCGGCCTGGGCATCGGTCTCGCGATCGTGCGCGGCATCGTCGAACTGCACGGCGGCTGCGTCGAGGCGCGAAGCGAAGGGCTCGGCAGGGGCACCGAGTTCCGGGTGGTGCTGCCGCTGGTGACACATCAGCCCGAGAACGCGGAGGCGGTCCCGATGCCGGAGCCGGCGGCCCACGATGGCTGCCGTGTCCTCGTGGTCGACGACAACCGTGATTCGGCGGAGATGATGTCGCGGGTGCTCGAGCTGCACGGGCATCGCGTGCAGATGGCGCACGACGCCGAAACGGCTCTGTCGCTCGTCGTCGAGACGGTGCCCGACGTGGCGCTGCTCGACATCGGGTTGCCCGGACTCGACGGCTACGAGCTCGCGCGCCGGCTGCGCGACGACGAACGCACGCGTCACGTGCGCCTGGTCGCTGTGACCGGGTGGGGAGCCGAGTGCGATCGGACCCGCGCGCGCGAGGCAGGATTCGACGCGCACCTCACGAAGCCGGCCGAGCCCGACGTCGTGCTGTCGACCTTGGGACCGCCGCCGCGACCGTCAACGGCCTAGTCGGCTGGCTCTTTCTGTCGCGTTCGCGTGATGCCTGCCATCAGCCCGAAGCCGATGAGGACGATGGCGCCAATGACAATCCACGTCTGGCCGACGCCGAGGAGGGAAGCCCCATACGCCAGACCAGCGACTACGAGCAGCGTACCAATCATGTACACGAGAAAGTTGGTCATTCCGACACACTCCCCTTGACGGTGGGTCCTCCACTCCCTGGAGAGCAAATCACGCGCCAATTCAGGTGAATGATCGCCGTCGCGTCAGGCGCGCATGGCGGCCCAGACGGTCGTGGCGAAGAGCGCCGCCACACCCGCCAGGCAGTAGACGACGGCCACGCCCAGCCCCTTGAGCAGCACTCGAGGCCAGCTCTCCCGATAGACCCGCCGGAACGCGAGGAGGGTGTAGGCCGCGATGATGACGGCCGCGCCCAGCTCGAACACCCGCAAGACCGCGAGGCTCGCCGCCAGTTGTGACAGTTCGCGCACGGCGAGCACCATGAAGACCGTCGTGTGCAGGTGGAGCGCGAAGATCAGGTGCTGCGTGAACGGTCTGCCCCGGTGGAACAGCGCGACGATGGTCGCGAAGACGGGGACGAGCGTGAAGAGCACGCGCGGCAGCGTGGCGAGGAATCGCTGCTGGAATCCCACCGGGTCCAGCACGACGGGCTGCAGGATCGCCTTCGCCCACCACGGCGCGCGCTCGAGACCGGCGAGCGCTCGCTCGCGCTCCCCGGGCGTGAGGTTCGAGCGCCCCGACGCGTCGATCGTGATGTTGACGTCCGATCGCGGCATGGTCGCGGGCGGCGGCGTGCGCAGATTCGGGATGGCGGCGGCACAGAGGAAGTAGACGACGCTCGCCACGAGATACAGACGCACCGGCGGGATGTAGCGTGCGCGCCGGCCCTCCAGCGTGTCGATGGTGAGCGTGCCCGGCCGCGCGAGGAGCGTGCGGAAGGTGCGCAGGAACCGGCCGTCGTAGCCGCTCAGTTCCTCCCACGCTTCGCTGACGACCTCGCGCAGCGCGGGGTACGCCGCCAGCGCGCGCTGACCGCACCGGCTGCAGTAGGCGCCGTCGAGCGGCGTCCCGCAGTTCAGGCACGTGGGCGAGGGGCCGCGGTCGCGCATCGCGACCCCTACGATAACAGGAGCGACGTTCTGCTAGTTCCAGTTGTCGATCTTGACGTCGTTCGGGTACGGCGCTCCCGTGCCGGTCTCCACGAACGACTTCAGGCTCATGAGGAAGATCGCCCACTTGGTGCTGCAGTGGTGCATGAACTCGACCGGCGCCTTCCAGCCTTCGTGCCTGAAGAGCACGATGGCGTACTCGCCTTCGTGCGCGAGCTCCCAGCTGACCCTCGTGCCAATCCACTCGTCGGGCCCGTCGACCACCTGCCAGAGCACGCGGCTGGGCGCGTTCAGCTCGAGCACTTTCATGTCGAAGCCAGCGGCGCCGAATCGGAACCGGAGCGGGTCGCCAACCGTGCCTTCGCCCTGAGTGTCGCGGGTCCACCAGGCGGCGAGGCCCTCGCACGTGGTCAGGGCGTTGTACGTTTCTTCCACCGAGGACTTGATTCCGACTCTGTGCAGGATGTCAGCCATGATTCGCTCCTTGGGATGCGGGAATCGACCGTGAGACAGTTCTAACGCGGGGTCGTGCGCGAGCGGGAGTGACAAACGTGACGGGATTCGGATGGATCCACTGATTGCTGCGGCGGGCCGCGCCCTGGCCTCCGGCGATCCTCTCGGGGCCTTGAAGTGCGTCGCCCTGCGCGACGACGCGCCGGCGCTGGCGCTTCGAGGCATCGCGATGGCGCAACTCGGCGATCTCGTGCGGGCAAGGGCGCTGGTCCGGCGGGCGGCCCGCGCCTTCGGTCCGAACGACGCCCTCGCCCGCGCCAGGTGCGTCCTCGCCGAAGCGGAAATCGCGCTCGCCTCGCGCGACCTGGGCTGGCCGGCGGCGGCGCTCGATGCTGCTCGGTCCACGCTCGACGCGCACGGCGACCGGGTGAACGCCGCACACGCGAGGCATCTCGCGGTGAGACGCCTGCTCCTCATCGGCCGCCTCGACGAGGCCGAGCACAGGCTCGCTGAACTCGATCCCGCCGCCTGTCCGCCCGCGCTGCGGACCGTCCATGAACTGACGCGTGCGGGCATCGCGATACGGCGTCTCCGGACGAGGACGGCGCGCGCGGCGCTCGCCCGGGCCAGCCGCGCTGCCGATGTCGCCCGGATTCCGGCGCTCACCGCCGAGGTCGAGCGCGCGGGCCACGCGCTGCGCACGCCCGCGGCGCGCCTCGTGGCGGGCGGCACGGAGCGGCGCCTTTTGCTCGAGGAGGTCGAAGCCTTGCTCGCGTCGGACACCCTCGTCGTGGACGGCTGCCGGCACGCCGTGCGGTCCGCAGACACCGAAATCGCGCTGTCACGCCGCCCGGTGTTGTTCGCGCTCGTCCGCGCGCTGGGCGAAGCGTGGCCCGAAGACGTGCCGAGGGCCATCCTGCTGGGGCGGGCGTTCGGAGCGAGACTGGCGGATGATTCGCACCGCGCGCGGCTTCGCGTCGAGATGGGCCGGCTTCGACGGGCGCTCCGGTCTCTGGCCACCGTGGCCGCGACAACGCGGGGTTATGCGCTGGCGCCGCATGGTGCGCGCAAGGTTGCCGTGCTGGCGCGTCCCGTCGACGGGGAACACGGCGCGGTGCTCGCCTTGCTCGCCGATGGGGAAGCATGGTCGAGCTCGGGCCTGTCGCTGGCGCTCGACGTCAGCCAGCGCACCGTGCAGCGAGCTCTCGACGCGCTCGCAGCCGAGGGCACGGTGGAGTCGTTCGGCCGCGGGCCCGCCCGTCGCTGGATCACCCCCCCGGTGCCGGGGTTCACGACGACGTTGTTACTCCCCACCCCTGGTTCTTTTTGACTAGGCTGGACGCATGCGTCGATCAGCCGCCAAGATCGTCCAGGAGTATGGGCCCTTTCCGGGCGCCGGCCAGGTGCACGGCGTCTCGTACGACGGCCGCCACGCCTGGTGTGCCGTGGGCGACAGACTGCAGGCCTTCGATCCGGCGAGCGGGACGCCGCTGCACTCGCTCGAGGTCGCGGCAGACGCAGGAACCGCCTTCGACGGCCGCCATCTGTTCCAGCTCGCCGGGGATCGCATCCTGAAGGTCGATCCCGAGACCGGGCACGTGCTCGCCACCATTCCCGCGCCCGGCGGCGGTGGCGACTCGGGGCTCGCGTGGGCCGAGGGCACACTCTGGGTGGGGCAGTATCGCGACCGGAAGATTCACCAGATCGATCCGGCGACGGGAGAGATTCTTCGCACCGTCGAATCCAACCGCTTCGTGACCGGCGTGACCTGGGTCGACGGGGAGCTGTGGCACGCCACGTGGGAGGGCGACGAGAGCGAACTGCGGCGCGTCGACCCTCGAACGGGAGAAGTCCTGGAGCGCGTCGTGATGCCGCCAGGCGTCGGCGTGTCCGGGCTCGAATCCGACGGCGGCGATCGATTCTTCTGCGGAGGAGGAAAGAGCGGGAAGGTGAGGGCTGTCCGCCGGCCGGGGCGGGATCGCTCTTGACGCGGTCGTGTGCGGGGTGGGTCGTCGGCTCCACCGAGCGCCGGTGCTACGATCGTCGCCACCCATGACCGATCTCCAGCGATCGCGAGGCGCAGCACCCGACCTCCGTACCCTGGCCGCGCGGGCGGCCGTCGTGACGCTCTCCGTCGTGGCGGTCGTGGCCGTCACCGCGCTGTTCGTGCTCGCGGCGAAGGTGTGGCTGCTGATGTTCGCGGGCCTGCTGGTTGCCGTACTCCTGAGCGCCGCGGCGGATGCCGTTTCGCGCTGGTCGGGCCTTGGCCGCGGCCTGTCACTGGCGGCGGCCGTCATCGCCTTGGTGCTGATTGTGGTAACGGCCGCCCTCGCGCTCTGGCCGTCGGTCTCCGATCAGGTCGACCAGCTCGCCACGGCGCTGCCGGCGGCCGTGCGGGAGCTCCGCGCCTGGATGGCCGATCGAGCATGGGGCGAATGGCTGCTGGGTCGCGCCGATCCCGGGCAGGTGGTCCGGGACGCCGGCGTCGTCGGGCAGGCCACCGGCGCCCTGATGTCCACCGCGAGCGCGATCGGCGGCCTGGTCCTGATGCTGTTTGTCGGCATCTACGGGGCGGCGCAGCCGGACCTGTATCGCCGTGGCGTGCTGCGGCTCGTTCCTGTCGGTGCCCGTGGCCGGATCGACCACGTCCTCCACGAGGTGGTCGGCGTCCTGCGGTGGTGGATGGTCGGCAAGGTGCTCTCGATGACGGTGGTCGGCGTCCTGACGACCGCCGGCCTCTGGCTGCTCGGCGTGCCCCTGGCCTTGACGTTCGGGTTGATCGCGGCCCTCCTGACCTTCGTGCCGAACTTCGGGCCGATCCTCTCGGTGGTGCCACCGCTGCTGCTCGCCCTGGTGGACGAGCCCAGGCTCGCGGCGTACGTCGTCCTCCTCTATCTCGCGATCCAGACCGTGGAGAGCTACGCGATCACGCCGCTCATTCAGCGCAAGACCGTGTCGATGCCTCCGGCGCTCACGATCGCGGCCCAGGTCGTGCTCGGGATCCTGGTCGGCGCCATCGGCGTGGCGGTCGCCACGCCGCTCGCCGCCGCTGCCATGACGGCGGTGAGGCTCCTCTACGTCGAGGACCTGCTCGAACGCGGAAACGCGGCGGCCGGCTTCACCGACGTGATGCGGCCATCGAGCGGATGACGTCCCCCGCGAGCCGCGTCTCGGCCTCGGTGGGCGTGGTGGCCGACATGTCTCTATAATCGCGACAGCACGACGAGGGGGGCCCAATGACTACGACGGCATCGGGTCAGGCGTCTACGGGCATCGCGGGCCTGGATCACCTCCTGGGCGGAGGATTGCCGACCAGGCGGATGCACCTGATCGAAGGTGAGCCTGGGACTGGCAAGACGACCCTGGCGCTCCAGGTCCTCCTGGCGGCGAGGGATCGGGGTGAGCGCACCCTCTATGTGACGTTGTCTGAGACGACGGAAGAGCTGTCGGCGGTAGCCGCGTCGCACGGGTGGTCGCTCGACGGGATCGAGACCTATCAGCTCGCGCCGGTTCACAACCGGGCGGCGGAGGAGTACACCCTCTATCACCCCGCGGAGGTCGAGCTCGGCGATCTCACGAAGGCCGTCCTCGAGCGCGCCGATCAGGTGCAGCCGACGTGTGTCGTCATCGATTCGCTCTCGGAGCTTCGTCTGCTCGCGCGTGACCCGCTTCGCTACCGCCGGCAAGTCCTCGGGCTGAAGGAGTTCTTCGCCAGCCGGGCAGCCACGGTGCTCATCCTCGACGATCACTCCGTTGGCCACGAGGACCTGCAACTGCGCAGCATCGCACACGGCGTGGTGCTCCTGGAGCTCCTGCCCTTCCAATACGGCCGTGCGCGGCGCCAGCTGCGAATCGTGAAGATGCGGGGCAGGTCGGTCACCGAGGGCTTTCACGATTTCGTGATCGTCCGAGGTGGGTTGAGGGTCTTCCCTCAGCTGCTCACCGAAGCCGGTTCCTCCGGGTACGGCCGGCCCATCCGCAGCGGCCTGGAGGAGCTCGACGCGCTGCTCGGTGGTGGTCTGACGTGGGGTACGACCACGCTCCTGATCGGGCCGGCGGGCGTCGGCAAGTCGACGGTGGCCGCGCAGTATCTCTGCGGGGCGGCCAATCCGGATGCCAGAGCCGCCGTGTTCCTGTTCGACGAGCGGCTGAAGACGTACGTGGCGAGATGTGATGCGCTCGGGATGCGGGCGACGGAGCGGATCTTGTCAGGGCAGTTGATCCCGCAGCAGGTCGAACCTGGCGTGACGTCTCCGGGGGAGTTCTCGCATCGCGTACGGCGCCTGGTCGACGAAGAAGGGGTTCGGCTGATTGGCATCGATACGCTCAACGGCTACCTCAACGCCATTCCAACTACCGACGCGCCGATCGTGCGGATGCACGAGCTGTTGACGTTCCTCAACGAGCGATCGATCGCGACCTTGATCGTCCTCGCGCAGCATGGCACCGTCGGGGCGGCGATGCCCGCCCCGGTCGATCTGAGCTATCTTGCCGACGCCATCGTGCTCGTCCGGTTCTTCGAAGCGAAGGGCGAGATTCGAAAGGCCATTTCGGTCGTCAAGAAGCGAACGGGCCATCACGAGACCGCGATTCGTGAGCTGAAGATCGGTCCGGAACGCCTGTACATCGGCGAGCCGCTGACCGACTTCCACGGGATCCTGACCGGGGTCCCGCAGTACACCGGCCCCGCGAAGCCGTTGCTCACCGATGAAGCCGCTCGTTGACGGCAGCTTCGCCGCCACGGCCGTTCTCGTCTTCGCGCCCGTTGGCCGCGACGCCTCGCTCACGGAGGAGTTCCTGCAACGCGCGTCGATTCCGAACGTGATCTGCGAATCGATGACGGAGTTGTGCGACATCTTCGAGGCCGGCGGCGCTGGTGTGCTGCTGTTGACGGAGGAGGCCCTGGACGACGCCGCGTTTCCGCGTGTGGCGGCGCTCCTCGACGCGCAGCCGGCCTGGTCGGAAGTCCCGGTCCTCCTGTTCGCCGGCAGTTCCGGTGCAGACATGCCCCTGCGCACGATCCAACGCATCGAGTCTCTGCGGGAGGTGACCCTCTTCGAGCGGCCGATCCGGCTCGCGGCGGTTCTGAGCGCGATTCGCGCGGCCTTGCGGGCGCGGGCTCGCCAGTATGAAGTGCGGGACCTCCTGGCCGAGTTGCGCGAGGCTCGCGCCGCTGCTGAAGCCGCCAATCGGTTGAAGGACGAGTTCCTGGCGACGCTCTCGCACGAGCTTCGGACGCCGCTGAACGCGATCATCGGCTGGACGTCGATGCTGACCAGAGGTCACGTCGATCCCGCCCGGATGCCGCATGTCTTCGAAGTGCTCGACCGGAATGCCCAATCGCAAGCGCGGTTGATCGCCGACGTGCTCGACGTCTCCCGGATCGTCACCGGTAAGCTCCAGCTGCAGATGACGCCGGTCGACCTGTGCGATCTCGTGGCTCAGGCAACGGACTCCGTACGGTCGGCAGCCAGCGCGAAGGAGATTGACGTCTCGCTCGAGGAGGCGGGCGACTGCTGGGTCCATGGCGACGCCGGCCGCCTGCAACAGGTCGTGTGGAATCTGTTGAGCAATGCCATCAAGTTCACGCCAGCCGGTGGTTCGGTTCGCGTGGCCGTCACCCGCGACGAACGGCAGGTGACCGTATCGGTCGCTGATACGGGAGCCGGCATTCCGCACGAGTTCTTGCCGCACCTCTTCGACCGATTCAGGCAGGCCGACCAGACGAGCACGCGCGCGCATGGCGGCCTGGGCCTTGGATTGTCCATCGTGAAGCATCTCGTCGAGTTGCACGGCGGCACCGTCTCCGCGTCGAGCGGCGGGCCGGGCCAGGGCGCCTGCTTCACCGTGCGCCTTCCCGCGGACGAGCGCGCGCCGGCGGACATGTCGCCCGCCTCGTCAACTCCGGCGGCCGACGTCTCGCTGGGGGGCAGGACGATTCTCGTCGTGGATGACGACGCGTCGACGCGCGACGTCGTGTCGGCGGCGCTGGAACGCGCCGGGGCGGACGTCCGCGTCGCAGCGTCGGCGGCCGAAGCGTGGGACGTTCTGCACGCTCGGACACCTGACGTGCTGGTGGCCGACCTCGCGATGCCGGGCGAGGACGGGTATTCCCTCATACGCCGCGTCCGGAACGCCTCGAACGTCGGCGACCGGCTTCCAGCGATCGCGCTCTCCGCGTTCGCGGATGCCGGGTCCAGGGAGTTGGCACGGACGGCTGGCTTCACCGCGTTCCTGGCCAAGCCCGCGCGGCCCGAGTCCCTGCTGTACCTCATCGATCGCCTGTTGAACGCCCGGGACGTGCCCGACCCGACCGGCTCCGGCCGCTCGTAGGCTGCCGAGACGGGGCGATGCTGCGAGTCGAGACGACGCGGCCCTCGAACGCGCGCACCGTGCCGTGGCTGCATTCGAGCCGCTCGCCATGCGGGCGCCGGGAGCCTGAGGCCACAGGCGGAACATCCCGTCGCGCCCTCCGTAGCGATCGGTAGGGCCCGCCACTCCTCGTGACGGGATGAGGGCATGATGGCCTCGTTCTGGCGCGACCTTCGGCACGCCATCCGCCGGCTCGTCAGAAGACCGACGGGCAGCCTCGCGGCCCTGACGACTCTCGCGTTGGGGATCGCCGTCGCGACGGGCACCTACTCGATCTTCGACGGCCTGGTCCTGCACGGGGTCTCGTTCCAGGATGCCGACCGCCTGGTCGCGTTCGAGCGCGTCACCCTGTCGGGACCGCGCCGCAGCACCAGCGTCCCCGAGCGGGATTTCGCCGACTGGTGCGACCAGCAGCAGAGCTTCGAGTCCCTGATCGGCTTCCGCACCAGCACCGTCAACCTGCGCGACACGGCGACGCGCGAACCCGTGCTGCCACAACGCTATAGCGGCGCCTGGATCTCGCCAGGCTTCCTGAACCTGTTGCGCGTCCATCCACTGCTCGGCCGGGGATTCGAGCCCGCAGACGCCGCGGTCGGCGCGGATCCCGTCGTCCTCATCGGCTACCACGTCTGGCAGCGGGACTACGCCGGGACTGCCGGCATCGTGGGGCGGACGGTGCGCGTCAACGCGCGTCCGGCCACCATCGTGGGCGTCCTGCCGAAGGACTTCCGCTTTCCAGAGAGCCAGGATGTGTGGCTGCCCCTTGTCCTCGATACCGCAGCGCCCCGTGCGGAGGGGCGACACCTGCAGGTGATCGGACGGTTGAAGGACGGCGTGCCGCTCACGGCTGCGGCACAGGAGATGTCGACCATCGCCCGGCGCCTGGGCGCGGCGTATCCGGAGACGAACGCCGGCGTGGACATCGTCACCCGCGACTACGTGGACCACATCGTCAGGTCCTACTTGGGCGAGGACGGCATGCTGATCTTCGTCGGGTCGTTCGGCGTGCCAGCGCTCTTCGTGCTGATCATCGCCTGTCTGAACGTCACCAATCTCCTGCTCGGTCGTGCGGTCGCGCGTGGGCCGGAACTGGCGATTCGTCGGGCCCTTGGGTCCGGACGGTTGCGAGCGGTGAGCGACGTGCTGGCCGAGGCGGGCGTTCTGGCCACGGCCGGAGCCGTCCTGGGCGTCCTGCTGGCGCACGCGGCGGTGCGGGCCTTTGGCGCTGCCATGTCGGGCGTGGAGGCACTGCCTTACTGGGTGAAGTTCGAGATCAATGGCCGGGTGCTGTTCTTCGCCATAGCGGTCGGCGTGGTCTGGGCATTCATCGCCGGCATGCTGGCTGCCTGGCGCGCGTCGCGTCGGGATCTCTGCGAAATGCTCCGCGGCGGCACCCGTGGCGCCATCGACCCCGGCTTCGCGAGGTTGAGCCGCTCGCTGGCGGTGTTCGCTCTCGCGCTGTCGTGCGCACTGGCGATCGCCGCCTCGCTCTCGGTGCGCAGCAGCCTGGCCGCCCAGCACTACGATCTGCGCTTCGACACGGCACACGTCCTGACGGCGCGCGTGGACCTCGTCGGAGATGCGTATCCTGAAGAGGGCGACTGGTGCCGGCTCTATGCGTCGATCCAGGAGCGTGTCGCCGCGCGTCCGGAGGTCGTTGCCGCAGCAATCGGCACGGTGGTGCCCACGGACACGCAACTCGCCCCCGGCGTGAGACGGTACAAGCGTCCACGCGTGACGTACGAGGAATGGTGGCAGATGCCGGTTGCACGCTCGGCGGTCGTGAGCCCGGGCTACTTCGCCGCGTTGGGCGTCCATCTCCTGGCCGGGCGCGACTTCAACGCCGCCGATCGCGATGGCACGCCGCTCGTCGTCATCGTCAACGAAGACTTCGCCCGGAGGGAATGGCCCAGCCAGAGTGCCATCGGCCAGCGCGTGCACCTGTGGATGGGCCGCGAGAACGAGGCTGTTGATCCGGAAGCGGGGTGGGCTGACGTCGTCGGTCTCGTTCCCACGCTGCGCTTTGCAGACTTCTCGAACCAGGACAATCAGCAGGCGATCTACTTGCCGTTCGCCCAGCATCCGCAGCAGTCGGCGCTGGTGCTCGCACGAACGCGCACCGATCCGACGACGTTCACGACGACGCTGCGCCGTACCGTGCAGTCGGTCGATGCCGACCTGCCGCTCTTCTTCGTCCGGTCGATGGACCAGGTCCTGGCAGCGACGCTCTTCTACCATCGGCTCATCGGGCTGACGTTGGTAGTCTTCGGCACGATGGCGTTACTGCTGGCGACGATTGGCCTTTACGGCGTGACCTTCGTCAGTGTCGAGCAGCGCATCCCGGAGATGGGCGTGAGGATGGCGCTCGGCGCCCGGCGGCAGGACGTCGTCGGGCTGATTCTGAGGCAGGGCGTCACGAAGACGGCCATAGGTCTCACGGTGGGCCTGGCGTTGGGGTGGGGGTTCGGCCGGGCTCTGCAGTCCTTTCTGTTCCAGGTGCGCACGGAGGATCCGGTCACCTTCTCGGCGGTTCCCCTGTTTCTCCTGGCGGTCTCGCTCGTCGCGTACCTGGTTCCGGCCCGGCGGGCGTCGCGAGTCAATCCCGTCGAGGCGCTGCGCAGTGAGTGACCGCTCACGAGCAGTGCCTGGTCCTGCCTTCACCGCCTCGCTCGTCCACGAGGGAATGTTGGGCAGGTACAGCGCGCGTGCGCGCTTCTGAAGGGCGGCGCTGCGCAGCACACGGCGGGAGCCTGCTCGGACTCCTTCAGCGTCATGTCGCTGCGCGCTTCAATGCGCTCGGCACTGTAACGGCAACGTGTGAAGTGCCAGCGCTCGCACCCGAGCGGCGGCTTATTGAAACGCCAGCGGAGGCAGAGCGATGTGGCGGCTGGGGATCGCGTCACCCCGTAGAAATCGCTTCAGTGTCTCGCGTATCTGCGCGGTGCCGAAGAGGTCGAACTGATGCGTCGCGTTCTCGACCGTGACCACCGTCGCGCGCGGGAGCGTGGCGGCGACTTCGCTCGCATTCTCCGTCGGCGTCCGGGGATCGAGATCGCCGACGAGCACGAGCGTCGGCACGTCGCTCGCGACCGGTCGTCTGAACTCATCGCCGAGGTCTATGGCCCCCCAGGCTGTGCTCAGGTACATGCCCGGGAAGTTGATGGCATTTCCAAGCACGGCCGTCTGTGTCTCGCGCTCAATGCGCGCCCGCCGTGTCGCGCTGGCACCGGAGGCGAGGTCCATCATCATCTTCATCGCGGACCGCACGCCAGCGCGCTCTCGGAGCAGCAGGGCAATCTGCGCCATCCGGCGGAAGTCGCCATCGTTCATCTCCCGCACGGCGACTGGCAACGTGCTCAGCGAACGGGGATCGCCCAGCGCCCGCGCGACCGCCCATTGGACATCGAACGCACCGATCACGACGGCGATCGATCGGCCGCTCCGGGGATGCACGACATCCACGGACACCGGTGCGCGACGCAGCCGTTCGATGATCGCGGTGAGCGGCGCCACGATGTCACCCGCGCCTCTGGTCTCGAGGCGGCGGAGGACCGCATCGGCCTGTGACGGCAGTTTCCAGGTATGGTCCAGCCCCTCGGGACTGACGAGGACAAGTCGATCGACCAGCCATTCGTGTCGCGCGAGGGTGGCGAGCGCGAGGTGACTTCCGTAGCTCCTGCCCCACAAGGTCACGCGCGTGTAGTTCAGCGCACGACACACAGCCGCCACGTCCTCCGCGCTTTCGCGAGTGTTGTAGGCCTCCAGCGCGACTCCAGCGGACCGCAGGCGCGCCGATTCAGCCTGCGACACGCGCTCGATGATCGGCAGCCATGCTTCGATTGAGCCGGGTTGGTCCAGTGGAAGGCCATAGAGCGCGGACGACGACAGGTTGGGCACGGAGCGGCCCGTGCCCCGCTGGTCGATGCCAATCACATCTCCATTCATCAGGTCGGCGAACACGGCGCCGCCCTGTCGTGCGAGACCGAGCACTTGATTGACGCCAGAATCCCCTGGTCCCCCGGCGAGGATCACATGAGCGGACGCCGAGTCGGAATGGCCGGCCCGCCGGATCCGTACCGCGGCAAGCTCGATGGTACGGTCACCAGCCGCGCCGGTCGTTCGCTGCTCGGGTACGCGAACGACCGTGTGGGTCACATCGAAAACGGTCCCGTCGCGGGCTGTGATCTGGCTCGTGCGCCCCATGCTGGGTTGCGCCGCCGTGGGCGACGCTCCTGCGGTGAGCAGTACAGCAACACCAACACCAATCGCGGCAAGACGAGCGCCGTGGACTCTCGAGATCATTCCGCCCTCCCATTCAGCTCCTGTTCGAGCTGCGCTCGCCTGGCCAGAAGCTTCGCATGCGCCGTTTCGACGCGCCGCCAGATGACCGTGGCGATCGCCAGTAGCCCGAGGCTCATCGCCAGAGCGGGCCGCGCGGCCCGGGCATCGCCGGCACATACGAGCACCAGACACCCGAGCGCGAACACGCTGCTGAACGCGACGGCCAATCGCCCCGCGACCTGGCGATGGCGCGCCAACATCACACGCCGCGTCCGCAGAACCCACAGGCTGAAGGCCGTCCACCCGAGGCCGATGCCGGTGAGCGCCGCGAACGCGATCTGTGTCCGGAGAGGCAACGCCGGCTCCGTGACCCACAGCGAGGCGACGATGATGGACATCGCGGAGGCGAAGAGTGCCAGGACGACATGTCCGACACGAGCGCCGCGAGAAAGCTCGGTGCGCGACAGCCGTTGAAGTTCAGCGACGACGGAAGCCGGCAACGGGGCAACGGGGGTCATGGTTCGTGCCTCTCCATCCTGAGGCGCAGCATCTGCCGCGCCCGGAACAGTCGAGATTTCACGGTTCCAACTGGAATACTCAATGTCTCAGCCAGTTCGGCGAGCGACAAGTCGCGCAGATAGAACAGCGTCAGCACCTCGCGCTCACTGAGCGGCATTGCTTCAAGTGCCGCTTCCAGCGCCACGAGATCGGATTCACGGTCGTCGGGCTCCGGATCCGATGGCAGATCCTCGCCGTCCAGAGGATCGGGTGTGGGCACCGAATACCGCCGTCTCAGCTGATCCATCAAGACCCGCCGCGCGATCCCGAACAACCATCCGCGCAACCGCGTCCCGTCGCGCAGCCGTGAGATTCCACGGACCGCACGAAGCCAGACGTCCTGCAGAATGTCTTGCGCGTCCTCGTCTCGGTCACTCATCCGCCGGATGTAGATCCAGAGGGGGCGGTGCCAGCGTGCGATCAGCGCGTCGAATGCGTCCGGCTCCCCGAGCTGACACCGCACCACGAGCAATTCGTCGGCGGCTCGGCTCGGCCCGTCGTGTTCAGAAGATGGCGACATGGCGGTTTCGATGATGTAGTCGCAGGGTCGCCAAAAAGGTTCACCGGCCGACCGTCTTCAGGTGTGGGAAGGGGGTCTGGAGGCCAGTGATGATGCGCGAAACTCGTCCTGTCGGCGCGGTGTTGTGCTCAGCGCGTCCGGAGTGCCTGCACGTGATTGCAGAAGAGTGAGAGATGTATCACAATTCGAAGACGCGGCCGCGACGAGTTGCCGCAAATGTCTGATTCCAAAGACACGGAGAGATGGCCGAGCGGCTGAAGGCGCACGCTTGGAAAGCGTGTGTAGGGGAAACTCTACCGAGGGTTCGAATCCCTCTCTCTCCGCCAACCTTCGCCAAGCGCTCGCGGCGCTCGCGGCTACGGCTGGCGGGCCGCGTCAGCGCTCACGCGAAGGTTGTCCGCCGTAGCGCTCAGCGCGAAGGCGGACGGCCACCAGTTGCGGAAATCGTCCCAGACAGCCCGCCACCCTTCGCTCACGCTTGCCGACGGTTGGCATCCGGCATCCGGCTTCCGGAAGCGGGCCTTCGGAAGCCCAGATGTGCCGATGTGCTGATCGGCCGATCCGCTAATCCGCCGATCCGCTGATCCCCCGATCCCCCGATCCCCCGATCCCCCGATCCCCCGATCCCCTGATCCCGAGACCACGATGACAGAAGCGACGAGTCTGCCGCCGTCCGCCTTCAGGGGCAGGAGAGCCCGCTTCACGCACACGCAGACATTCCGGGGGTC
>JAHDVQ010000023.1:0-7407 GCA_023384595.1 Vicinamibacteraceae bacterium
CCCGGGGCGCCCTGCTCGCGGCCATGTCGGGCAGCGGGTCGGCGGTGTTCGGCATCTTCGAGACCGACGAGGCCGCGCGGGCAGCGGCACGACCCCTGGACCGCCCCCACCTCGGCCTCTGGGTCACGGGGATCGGGAGTCTCAGGCCTTAGACCTTGGACCTTGGACCTTGGACCTTGGACCTTGGCCCATAGCCTGTAGCCTAGAGCCTGGAGCCTGTAGTAGACTACCCGTTTGTGCCCGCGCGGGGCAGGCCGGTGTATGCCGTCGGCCGGCCATCTTCCTCTCATGACGAGACGAGTGCGGAGCGCCTGGGGGTCGGGTCTCCGCGTCGGCGCGAGGTCCCGGGGGATCACGAGCGGCCGCGCGGACGACGGGTGGTGGGGCGTGGCCAAGCGGTAAGGCACGGGACTTTGGATCCCGCATTCGAAGGTTCGAATCCTTCCGCCCCAGCCAGCTTCTTCTGACCGTGCGAGCGGTCACTCGGCAGACACGGAACGCGAATGAACGGCATGCGGAGGTCGGAACTGAAGCTCTTCACGGGGAGTGCTCATCCGAAGCTCGCCAAGGAGATTGCCGACTTCCTCGGCGTCCCCGTAGGGCAGGCTCGCCTGCATCGCTTCCCGGACACCGAGGTGGGATTCCAGATCGACGAGAACATCCGCGGCACCGATGTCTTCGTCGTGCAGCCGACCTCGCGGCCGGTCGACCAGAACCTCGTCGAGCTGTGCATCATGATCGACGCGTTCCGGCGATCGTCGGCCGCGCGGATCACGGCGGTCATTCCGTATTACGGCTACGCGCGGCAGGACCGCAAGGACAAGCCCCGCGTGCCGATCTCGGCGAAGCTCGTCGCGAACCTGCTCTCGGCGGCGGGTGCCAACCGCGTGCTCACCATGGACCTGCACAAGGCGCAGATCCAGGGGTTCTTCGACATCCCGGTCGATCACCTGTTCGCGGCGCCGGTCATCATCGACTACCTGTCGCGGCAGAAGTTCTCGGACCTCACGATCGTGTCGCCGGATGCCGGCGGCGCCGAGCGGGCGCGTGCGTATGCCAAGCGGCTCAGCGCCGAGCTGGCCATCATCGACAAGCGGCGCAGCACCGACACGGGGGCGGCCGAGGTGATGCACGTCATCGGCGACGTGTCGGGCCGCACGTGCATCCTGCAGGACGACATCGTCGACACGGCCGGCACGATGCAGAAGGCGGCCTTCGCGCTGAAGGACAACGGCGCGGCCCACATCCTGGCGTGCGCCGTGCACGGGGTGCTCTCGGGGCCGGCCATCGAGCGGATCGAGCAGTCGCCGATCGATCAGCTCATCGTGACCAACACGATCTCGCAGGACGGGACGTGCCAGAAGTCGACGAAGATCGTCTGCCTGTCGGTGGCCAGACTGCTCGGCCAGGCGATTCGCAGCATTCACGAGGAGACGTCGGTCTCGTCGTTGTTCGTGTAGCAGGAAGAAGACGAGTCATGGAAGCTACCTTGCGTGCGCAGAAGCGCGACACCCGTGGAAAGAACGAAGCCCGCCGGCTGCGCCAGCAGGGCCTCATCCCCGCCGTGGTCTACGGCGGGAAGGACGAGCCGACGCCGATTGCCGTCGACGCGAAGATCCTGTCGGGCATCCTCCACTCGGAGGCGGGCGCCAACAGCCTCATCGACCTCGATGTCGAGGGCGCCGGCGTGACGAAGGTGCTCGTGAAGGACTTCCTGCTCGAGCCCGTGCACCGGAAGCTGCTGCACGCCGACTTCTATCGCGTGGCGATGGACCGCAAGATCCAGGTCACCGTGCCGGTCGTCGTCGTGGGCGAACCGAAGGGCGTGAAGCTGCAAGGGGGCGTGCTCGACATCCCGCACCGCGAGGTCGAGATCGAGTGCCTGCCCGGCGACATTCCGGAGCACATCGAGATCGACGTGGCCGACATGATCGTCGGCCAGGCCATCCGGCTGCGCGATGTCGTGGGCACCGCCCGGTGGACGGCCCTGAGCGATCCCGAATTGATGCTGGCGCACGTCGTGGCGCCGCGCGTGGTCGAGGAGGCCCCGGCGGAAGCGGCGGCCGCGCCGGCGACGGCCGAGCCCGAGGTGATCAAGAAGGGCAAGGCCGAGGACGAGGAATAGGACCGCGGGCATGAAGCTCGTGGCGGGCCTCGGCAATCCCGGGCCACGCTACCGCGGGACGTACCACAACATCGGCTTCGACGTCGTCGACGAGATCGCGCGTCGCGCCGGTGTGGCGTTCGGCGCCTCGCCCGCCGACGCCCTGGCGGCGAAGGTGACGGTGGGCGTCGAGCCGGCCTGGCTCGTCAAGCCGCTCACGTTCATGAACCTGAGCGGCCAGGCGGTGGGCGCGCTGGCGCGCTACTATCGCCTCGACCCCGCCGACGTCCTTGTCGTGGTCGACGATGTGGCGCTCGAGACGGGGCGGCTGAGGATACGGCGCGGCGGATCGGCAGGAGGCCACAACGGCCTGAAGTCGGTCATCGAGCATCTGGGGACCGAAGGGTTCCCGCGCGTGCGGGTCGGCGTGGGGCGCGGTGATGCGCGCCGCGATCTCGCCGACCACGTGCTGGCGAAGATCGGCGCGGACGACCGCGCGAGGCTGGAAGAGGCGGTGGCCCGCGCGGCCGACGCCGTCGAGTGCGTGATCGCCGAAGGGACAGACGCGGCGATGAATCGTTACAACCGGGACCCGGGCGCCGAGGCCCCCGACGTCCCCTGATACCAACTCCTTGCTCCGCCTGCGTGGCGGGGCCGTCAGTCCAGAAGGAGCCGTCATGGACATCCCTCGACAGTACGAGCTCGTCTACATCCTCCCGGGTGAGACGGGCGAGCAGGAGGTCAACGACCTGCGGGCGCAGATCCAGCAGATCGTGGATCGCTTCGGCGCGACGATCGACGCGCACGAGAACTGGGGCAAGAAGAAGCTCGCCTACGAAATCGGACCGCACAAGGACGGCCTCTACCTGCTCGAGCTGATCACCGGGCCGGCGGCGCTCATCAAGGAGCTCGACCGCCGTCTGAAGGTGCTCGACATCGTCGTGCGCCATCTGGTGGTGCGGGTCGACGAGGAAATGCGCGTGGCGGCGCGCCGCAAGGCGGAGCGCGAGGCGCATCAGGCCAAGCGGCGGGCGGCGCGGGGGCTTCCCCCGAAGGACGACGCGCCCGCGTCCGGAGACGAGGCAGTGACGAGCGACGCCGGCGAGCCGGCGGCGGCGACCGAGGCGGAGGCGTAAGGCGATGAACGACAACAACAGCGAGCGACAGGGCGGCGGCCACGGTCAGGGTTCGAGCCAGGGCCAGGGCGGTCAGGGGCAGGATCGCGGGCCGTCGGGCGGCGGCGGTCGCGGCGGCGGCCGCGGGCGCGAGAAGGGCGGCCGAAGGGGCGGGTTCCGGCGCCGGCGCGTCTGCAAGTTCTGCGTGGAGCACATCGATCACATCTCGTACAAGGACGTGCGGATGCTCCAGGGCTTCATCCCCGAGCGCGGCAAGATCCAGCCGCGCCGCATCTCGGGGACGTGCGCGCTGCACCAGCGCAAGCTGCAGACCGCCATCAAGCGGGCCCGGCAGCTCGCGCTCATTCCGTACCTGACCGACTGAGGGACACGGCCATGATCGAGATCATCCTGAAGGCCGACGTCGAGCACCTGGGGCGGCGCGGCGACGTCGTCAAAGTGGCTCCGGGCTACGCGCGCAACTATCTGCTGCCGCGCAAGCTCGCGCTGGCGGTCACCGCCGGCAACAAGCGCGTCATCGAGCACGAGAAGAAGCTCGCCGCCGAGCGCGAGGCGCAGGAGCGGAACGCCGCCGGCGTGCTCGCGACGAAGATTGCCTCGACGCCGGTGACCATCGCACGCAAGGCGGGCGAGACACAGACGCTCTTCGGCTCGGTGACGGCCGCCGACATCGCCGAGGCCCTCGCGGAGCGGGGCATCGAGATCGACCGGCGCAAGATCCAGCTGGGCGAGCCCATCAAGCACCTCGGCGAGGCCACGGTGCCGATCAAGCTGCACAAGGACGTCGTCGCGCAGGTGACCGTGCACGTCGTCAAGGAGGAAGCGGCCGTCCAGGCCGCCGAGCCCGAGACGAACGCCGAGACGACGGCCGACGCGGAGTCAGACGGCCACGAGCCGGCCGAGTAGGCGCACACACTCCAGAAGAAGGACGCCGCGGGATGCCCCGCGGCGTCTGGAGCCTGGAGCCTGGAGCCTGGAGCCCGTAGCCCGTAGCCCGTAGCCCGTAGCCTGTAGCCTGTTTCCGTGCCCGACCCCGTCATCGATCGCGCGCTTCCGCACAACCTCGAGGCCGAGCGGTCGGTGCTCGGCGCAATCCTGATCCGCAACGACGCGCTCAATCACGCCACCGAGATCATCGACGCGCCCGACTTCTTCCGCGACGCGCACCGCGTCATCTTCGAGACGATGATCGCGCTCAACGAGGACGGGCACGCGATCGACCTCGTGACGCTCAAGGACGGGCTCGCGCGGCGCGGGAAGCTCGACGCGGTGGGCGGCGCCGCCTACATCGCCTCGCTCGTCGACGGCGTGCCGCGCGCGATGCACGTCGACCAGTACGCCCGCATCATCAAGGAGAAGTCGGTCCTCCGGCAGCTCGGTGGCGTGGCCGAGAAGATCCACCGCTCGGTGATGCTGCAGGAGCTCGACGCCGACGACCTGCTCGACGAGGCCGAGCGCGAGGTGTTCGCCATCGCCGACCGGTCGCTGCGGACCGGCTTCGTCTCGCTCTCGACGCTGGTGCACGACAGCGTGGCGACCATCGAGCGGCTCCAGGAGCACAAGCAGCTCATCACGGGCATTCCGACCGGGTTCAGGGAGCTCGACGAGATGACGTCGGGGCTGCAGCGGTCGGATCTGGTGATTGTCGCCGCGCGCCCGTCGATGGGGAAGACGAGCTTCACGCTGAACATCGCGCTGCACGCGGGCCTCGCCGGCATGACCGTCGGCGTCTTCAGCCTCGAGATGTCGAAGGATCAGCTCTTCATGCGTCTGCTCTCGTCGGAAGCGCGCATCGACCTCTCGCGGCTGCGCACGGGCCACCTGCTCGACAAGGACTACAGCCGCCTCGGTCCGGCGCTGGGCCGGCTCGACGAGGCGAGGGTCTTCATCGACGACAGCCCGGGCGTCGGCGTGCTCGAGATGCGCGCCAAGTCGCGGCGCCTCAAGGCCGAGCACGGCCTCGACCTGCTCATCGTCGACTACGTGCAGCTGATGCAGGCGCGCGGGCGCTTCGACAACCGTCAGCAGGAGCTGGCCTCGATCTCGCGTGCGCTCAAGGGGCTGGCCAAGGAGCTGAACGTCCCGATCATCGCGCTCAGCCAGCTCAGTCGCGCCCCCGACGCGCGCGCCGACCACCGCCCGCAGCTCTCCGACCTTCGCGAGTCGGGCGCCCTCGAGCAGGACGCCGACGTCGTGATGTTCATCTACCGCGAGGAGCAGTACGAGCGGACGGAGGAGAACGAAGGCATCGCCGACATCATCATCGGCAAGCAGCGCAACGGCCCCACGGGCGACGTCCGCCTGGCCTTCATCAAGCAGTTCACCCGCTTCGAGAACCTGGAGTGGCAGCGCAGCTGAGTGGCTCCGCCCACGCGTCCAGGCCCACCGAGGCGCTGGTCGACCTTGCGGCCCTCGCGGGGAACCTGAGGGCCATCCGCCGCATGCTCGACACCGAGTCCGCCGCCGCCGGGCGAACGGCGCCGGGGATCGTCGCCGTGGTGAAGGCGAACGCCTACGGGCACGGCGCCGTCGAGACGGCCCGCGCCCTCGAGGCCGCCGGCGCGACGATGGTGGCCGTGGCCGACGTGCCGGAGGGCGTGACGCTGCGCGAGGCGGGCATCACGGTGCCCATCCTGGTCTTCGGCGCCCTGTCGGTGAGCAACCCCGAGGGGGTCTTCACGCACGATCTGACGCCCACGCTGTCGACGCCGGGAGCGGCGGCCGTGCTCGAGCGCGAGGCGCGGGCACGCGGGGTGGAACTGGGGTGCCACCTGAAGATCGACACGGGCATGCACCGGCTCGGGTTCCGGGACGACCACCTGCAGGCGACGCTCCCCGAGGTGCTGCGAAGCCCGCACCTGCGCGTCGACGCCGTCTACACGCACTTTGCGACGGCCGACGATCCCAAACGCGACGACTTCGAGCACCAGCGCGAGCGGTTCGAGATCGCGCGCGAGCGGCTGGCCGCGCTGGGCGTCCTGCCGCGCCTGGCGCACGCGGCCAACAGCGCGGCGCTCCTGCGCGATGCCCGCACGTGGTACGACTTCGTCAGACCCGGCCTGCTCCTCTACGGCATCGTGCCGCCCCCGCTCGCGTCGACGCTCGATGTGCGCCCCGTGCTGTCGCTGCGGAGCCGGCTCGTCGCCGTGAAGGGGCTGCGGCCCGGCGAGCACGTCGGTTACGGATTCCGGTTCACGGCCGAGCGCCCGTGCCGCATCGGCGTCGTCCCCGCCGGCTACGCCGACGGCCTCGACTGGCGCCTCGGCAACCGCGGGTTCGCTCTCGTCGGCGGCCGGCGCGTGCCCATCGTGGGATCGGTGTGCATGGACATGCTGATGCTCGACGTCACCGGCCTCGATGTCGCACCCGGCGACGAGGCCGTCTTCATCGGCAGCCAGGGGAGCGAACACATCGACGTGCGCGAGATGGCGGCCACCATCGGGTCAATCCCCTGGGAGCTGCTCTGCCGCCTCGGTTCGCGCATCGAGCGGATCTTTCGGGATCAGCAGTAGTCAGTAGTCAGTTGTCAGTTATCAGTTATCAGTCATCAGTCATCAGTTATCAGTTATCAGTCATCAGTCATCAGTCATCAGTCATCAGTTGTCAGTTATCAGTCGTCAGTTATCAGTGGTCAGTTGAGCTGCATGACGAAACCGCCCGATCCCCCGAAGGCTCTCGGCGCCGCACGCGTGCTCTCCTGCGCGTTCGTCGACGGTTGCGAGTTCCGCGGGTCGAGCCTGCTCGTCGATGGCGCCCCTCTGGGTCCAGTTCGGTGTTTGGCGATCACGAAACCATTTGGATCCAGCGAGGTCGAGCTGCTGCGGTGCGACGCTGACTGGTGCCTTCTCGGGGTGTCAGCGCACGAGTCGATCGCCGCCGCTCGTTCGCGTGCTGAGCGTGAGTATCGCGGCTCGACGGTCCTCTGGAGCGACACACACTCCTCAGAAGAGGAGTCCAGGGCGCAACGACTGCCTGGTGAGGAAGAAGGTCGCTGGGAAGATGCCGTCAGCCGTTGGCCACCGAAGCCGGAAGCCGGAGGCCGGACGCCGGAAGCCGGAAGCCGGAAGCCGGAAGCCGAACTGATAACTGATAACTGACCAATGAAGCCCAAGACCGTCTTCGCCTGCCAGAATTGCGGCGCGCAGTTCCCGAAGTGGATGGGACGAT
>JAHDVQ010000023.1:7507-31001 GCA_023384595.1 Vicinamibacteraceae bacterium
ACCGTCTTCGCCTGCCAGAATTGCGGCGCGCAGTTCCCGAAGTGGATGGGACGATGCGCGGAGTGTGGCGAGTGGAATTCACTCGTCGAGGAGAAGGCCGCGCCGCCGCCGGCGGCCGCAGTGGGCGAGGCCGGCCGCGCGCGTTACGCCATCGGGCAGCGTGCGGGTGCGACGCTCTACGCCGACATCGACGTCGTCGCGGCCGAGCGCCTCTCGACGGGCATCGGCGAGTTCGACCGCGTGCTCGGCGGCGGCGTCGTGCCCGGCTCGCTGGTGCTCCTCGGCGGGGAGCCGGGCATCGGGAAGTCGACGCTGCTGCTGCAGGCCGCGGCGCGCTTTGCCGCCGACGTCGGTCCCGTCCTCTACGCGTCGGGCGAGGAGTCGGAGCACCAGGTGAAGTCGCGCGGCGAGCGGCTCGGGGTCGGACGGGCCCCCCTCTACCTGCTCGCCGAGACGTGTCTCGAACGCGTGCTCGAGGAGGTCGACCGGCTCGCGCCGCGTCTGCTCGTCATCGACTCGATCCAGACCATCTTCACGCTCAAGCTGCAGTCGGCGCCGGGCAGCATCGGACAGGTCCGCGAGGCGGCCACGCAGCTCCTCTTCACCGCCAAGGGGCGCGACTTGCCGACGGTGCTCGTCGGACACGTCACCAAGGAAGGCAGCCTCGCCGGCCCCAAGGCGCTCGAGCACATCGTCGACACGGTGCTCTACTTCGAGGGCGAGCGTCATCACGCCCATCGCATCGTGCGTGCCGTCAAGAACCGCTTCGGCGCCATCAGCGAGCTGGGGGTGTTCGAGATGACCGGGGCCGGTCTGAAGGCGGTGGCCAACCCGTCGGAGATGTTCCTGGCCGAGCGCCAGGCATCCACGCCGGGGTCGGCGGTGCTCTGCTGCGTCGAAGGGTCGCGCCCGCTGCTCGTGGAGGTGCAGTCGCTCGTGAGCACGACGAGCTACGGCTATGCGCGGCGGATGACGAGCGGCCTCGACCAGAACAGGCTGTCGCTACTGCTGGCGGTGCTCGAAAAGCGCGGAGGCCTGAACCTGGCGGGGGAGGACGTCTTCGTCAACGTCGCCGGCGGGATGACCGTCGACGAGCCCGCGGCCGACCTTGCCGTCATCGCGTCGATTGCCTCGAGTGTGCGGAATCGACCCATCCGTCCCGGGACGGTGACGTTTGGCGAGGTGGGGCTGGGCGGCGAAGTGCGCGGCGTGCCGCAAACCGCCTTGCGGGTGAAGGAAGCGGCGCAGCTCGGGTTCACGCGGTGCGTGCTGCCATCGGGCAGCCTGTCGCCCGCCGAGGCTCCTCCGAGCGTGGAGCTCGTGAACGTCCGCACCCTCGCCGACGCCCTGGAGGACCTGGTCTCCTGGTGACAGGAACCCGACACGGGGTCGGGAGTATTTTCACTTTCTGCGATCTCGCGGCCAGCCACGGCACCCGCGCGTAGCGCCCACGCGGGCCGTGCCGCATTCGTTCACGGCAAAGTCCCTGCGGCACGATATGATAACGACGCCCGGCACGCATCGCCGGCGCATCTTCATAGCGGCTTTTCTTATGGCGTGGTTCATCCTGGCGCGGGCACTTCTCGTGGTCGCCGTGGCATCCGCGGCGGCGGTGTTCGTCCCCCTGCCCGGCGGGCCGGTCGTCAACGCGGCGGCCGGGGCGGCGGTGGCCGGCATCATCATCCTCGCCGAACGGGCATTGCGGTCGGCCGCGCCGACGTCGCTGCTCGGCGGCATCATCGGCGGCGCCGTCGGCCTGGTGCTCGGCCGCGCCCTCGCGTCGGCCATTCCCTGGCCGGTGCTGCCGGGAGCGCCGGGGGGGAGCCTGGGTGCGTTTGCGCACACGGCGCTCGTGCTGGCCTTCGTCTACCTCGGCCTGGTCTTCGGCGTGGCGTACGGGGAGTGGCTGAGGCCCACCAAGCTCATGACGCTCTTCCGCACCACGGGCGGGCCGCAGCGCCGCTACAAGATTCTGGACACGAGCGTCATCATCGACGGGCGAGTCGCCGACATCTGCGAGACGGGGTTCCTCGACGGCACCCTCGTCGTGCCGCAGTTCGTGCTCAAGGAACTGCAGATGGTGGCCGACTCGTCTGACTCGCTCAAGCGCAACCGGGGCCGGCGCGGGCTCGACATCCTGCAGAAGGTTCAGAAGATGTCGGGGCTCGACGTCATCATCTCCGACGTGGACTTCCCGGAGATTCGCGAAGTCGACCTCAAGCTCATCGAGCTGGCGCGCTCGCTGCAGGGCGGCATCGTGACCAACGACTTCAACCTGAACAAGGTCGCCTCGCTGCGCGGCGTGCCGGTGCTGAACATCAACGAGCTGGCCAACGCGCTGAAACCCGTCGTGCTGCCCGGCGAGTTCATGAAGGTCTTCATCCTCAAGGAAGGCAAGGAGTACAACCAGGGCGTCGCCTATCTCGATGACGGGACGATGGTGGTCGTGGACAACGCGCGGCGGCTGATGGGACGGACCATCGACATCGTCGTGACGTCGGTGCTGCAGACCACGGCGGGCAAGATGATCTTCGGCCGGCACATCGACCCGGCGGCGGCGGCGCAGGCCCAGGGCGCCCAGACGGCGGGCAGCTCGCTGCCGCAGGCTGCCGTTCCGTCTGGTACGCCGTCCGGGACCCCGGCGGCCGCACCGGTTACCGCCTCGGGGGCGCCCCCGGCTCAGGCCGCGACCGGCGCGACCTCCGCCACCCGGGCCGCGGCCCCGGCACCGGCAGCGGAGGCGTCCGCGACGTCCCGAACGGAGGCTGCGCCGCCCGCCGTGCGCGACGACCAGCCGGTGCGCAAGCCGCGCGCCGCCTCCTGATCACCGACGGCCGTGGCGCGCATCGGAGTGCCCTCGTTTCACTGGTGGCGGACGGTCTTCTTCCTCATCCCCACCATTGCGGTCTACACGACCGTGCTCGGGACGCTCTCGCTCCTCTCGTCGTTCGTCGACGGGCACGGCCGCCTCGCCCACAAGTGCGCGCGGGCGTGGTCGTGGCTGATCCTCGCGACGACAGGCGTGAACGTGCGCGTCGCAGGGCTCGAGCGTGTCCCGAGGGGCCAGTCGTATCTCTTCGTCTCGAACCACCAGAGCATCTACGACATCCCCGTGCTGTTCTGGTCGCTACCCTTCGATCTGCGCATCATCGCCAAGGCGTCGCTCGGCAACTTCCCGTTCCTCGGCTGGCACCTCCGCCGCACCGGCCACGTGCTCGTGCAGCGCGACAATCCCGGCGCGCAGGTCTTCAAGCAGATCGCGCGGCTCATGGAGGAAGGCCACTCCCTGATGGTGTTCCCCGAGGGCACACGCAGCCGCGACGGCGCCGTTCAACGCTTCAAGAGCGGCATCTTCCGCCTCGCCATCCAGTCGGGGCTTCCGGTGGTGCCCATCGCGGTGCGCGCCACGCGGCACGTGATGCGCAAGGGCCAGCTCACGACGAGCCCCGCCCAGGTGTCGATGGAGGTGTTCGCGCCCATCCCGACGACGGGGTTCGAGGTGGAGCAGGCGTCCGATTTCGCGGCGCGCGTGCGCGCCATCGTGCTCGACGCGACGGTGGGCGATGCCGACCCCGGCAGCGAGTCTGCGGGCACGACGATCGAGCGGGCCGCCGGGGCTCCGTCATTCGAGGAGACGGAGGGCCAGCGGGCCGGGGAGGAGCGCCGACAGCGTGTTTGAGTTCCGCGTGGATCCGGCCGTGGCCCCGCACGCCGGAGCCGGCGTGCTCGTCATGGCCGATGCACACGTGGCCGCTGGCGATGTCGCGCTCGACGACGCCCTGCGCGAGTTCGAATCGAGGGCCGCAGACGCGGGTCCGTCGATTCCGGACGCGCGGTCGCTCGTCCGCGCCATGTACCGGCGCTTCGGCGTGGATCCCACGAAGACGCGGCCTTCGTCGGAGGCGCTGCGCCGGCGTCTCGCAAAGGGCGAGCCGCTGCCGCGCATCAACACCGCGGTGGACGTCTGCAACTGGCTCTCGGCCGAGTGCGAGCTGCCCTACGGGCTGTACGACGCCGACCGCATCGAGGGCCACGTCGTGACGCTGCGCGCGGGCCGCGAGGGCGAAGAGTACGCGGGCATCCGGAAGGACACCGTCCACGTCATGGGGCGGCTGGTGGTGGCCGACGCGGCCGGCGCGTTCGGCAATCCCACCTCCGATTCGGCTCGGACGTCGGTGGAACCCGGGCGGCGAACGCTGCTCGTGGTCGTCTATGCGCCGCGCGCCGTGTCCGAGGTCCTGCTCGACCGCGTGATCGACGCGACCTCGGAGCGGCTCGTCCGCTTCACTGGCGCCGTTGAACACGCGCGCGCCCGCTGCTGAGCACCAGGGATGGTCACCCTCGCGAGCCCCGACCCCGCGCACACGCCGGCCGAGCCGGTTGTCGCCGCCATCATCGTGGCCGGCGGATCGGGCACACGCGTCGGCGCGGGAGTCCCCAAGCAGGAACTGCTGCTCGAAGGGAAGACGATCCTGTCGCGGGCCGTGGCGGCCTTCGTCGAGCACCCCCGCGTGCGCGATGTCATCGTCGTCGTGCCCGCGGGCACCGAGCACGATCGGGAGCGGTGGGTCCCGGATGTCGCCGCCGCCGTGCTCGCGCCGGGCGGCGCCCGGCGCCAGGACTCGGTGGCCAACGGCGCCGACCGGCTCGCCGCCGATGTCGAGATCGTGCTCGTGCACGATGCCGCGCGCCCGCTCGTGGGCGCCGACGTCATCGATCGCGTCATCGACGCCGCCGTGTCGCACGGGGCGGCGCTGGCGGCCGTGCCGGCGCGCGACACCGTGAAGCGCGCGGCACCGGCGCCCGGGACAGGCGCGCCGCTGGTGGTGGCCACGCTTCCGCGCGACGAGGTGTGGCTGGCGCAGACGCCCCAGGGATTCCGGCGCGACGTGCTCGCGGCCGCCGTGGCGCTCGGGCGCGGCGGCGTCGAGGCGACCGACGAAGCCGCGCTCGCCGAGCAGGCCGGCCACGCGGTGGCGCTCGTCGAGGGCGATCCGACCAACTTCAAGGTGACCCACCCGGCGGACCTCGAACTCGCGCGCGCGTGGCTGCAGGCCCACGGGGGCGCGGCCGCCGCCGATGGCCCCGGCGCGTGGGAAGGCGAAGCCTCCGGAGACCAGACCACGTCCATGAGCACCCTGCGTATCGGCATCGGCTACGACTCGCACCGGCTGGTCGAGGAGCGCCCGCTCGTGCTCGGCGGCGTGCGCATTCCTTTCGAACGAGGGCTCGCCGGGCATTCCGATGCCGACGCCGTGTGCCATGCCGTGACCGATGCGATCCTGGGAGCGGCCTCGCTCGGCGACATCGGCGGGCTGTTCCCCGACACCGACCCGCGCTGGAAGGATGCCGACAGCGTCGCGCTGCTGGCGGCGGCGGCCGTGCGACTGCGCGAAGCGGGCTGGCGCGTCGTGAACGCCGACGTGGTCGTCGTCTGCGAGCGGCCGAGGATCGGCCCGCACGCGGCCGCGATGTGCGCCCGGCTCGCCGAGGCCCTCAACGTCGAGCCGGCGGCCGTCAGCGTCAAGGGCAAGACCAACGAAGGCGTCGACGCCACGGGGCGAGGCGAGGCCATCGTCGTGCACGCCGTGGCGCTTGTCGAGAGGACCTCGTCGCAGGGACACCGATCCGGTCCGGACGCCTAACCGGATGCCTGACCGGATGCCGGATGCCGGACGCCGGATGCCGGAAATCGGAGGCCAGTATGGATCTGGGACTGCAAGGCAAGGTGGCGATGGTGGGGGGCGCGAGCCGAGGGCTGGGCGGTGCCGTGGCGCGCGCGCTCGCTGCCGAGGGCGCGCGCGTCTCCATGGCCTCGCGCGAGGCCGCCGCCATCGAGGCGGCCGCCGTGCGCGTGACCAACGAGACCGGCGCCGAAACGCTCGGCGTCGCCGCGAACCTCGCCGAAGCCCCGGCCATCGAGCGCTGGTTCGAGCAGACCACGGCGCGCTTTGGCGGCGTCGACCTGTTGTTCGTGAACACCGGCGGGCCCCCGGCGGGCCCGAGCCTCGTCTTCGACGATGCGGCATGGCAGGCGGCGGTGGACCTGCTGCTCCTGAGCGCGGTGCGGATGGTGCGTCTCGCGGTGCCGTCGATGAAGGCCCGCGGCGGGGGCAGCATCCTCTTCTCGACCTCGGTGTCGGTGAAGGAGCCCGTCGCCGGTCTGGCGCTCTCCAACGTCGTGCGGGCGGGCGTGGCGGCGCTCGCCAAGACGCTGGCCTTCGAGCTGGCCGCCGACGGCATTCGCGTGAACACGCTCATCCCCGGCCGCATCGACACCGACCGCGTGCGCGAGCTCGACGAGGGCCGGAGCCGCCTGGAGGGCATCTCCCTCGAGGAGCAGCGGCGCCGGATGGAGGCGTCGATCCCGCTCGCCCGCTACGGTGCGGCCGACGAGTACGCGTGGGCGGCGGCGTTTCTGCTCTCGGAGCGGTCGCGCTACACGACGGGCGCGGCCCTGCAGGTCGATGGCGGCATGATTCGCGCCGTGCTCTGATCACGGCACTCCCGTGCGAGCGCCCGGGTCGCTGGTCGGTGCGAACGAAGCCGGCCCGGGATCCCAGGACGCGTGCGTGAACGTTCACAGTACTGGTCAGCTCGAACGGGCCCGCCGTTCAGCGCTTCTGATGGGCGCATCAGGCGCGCCTGGGCCTGTCCGCGTGGTCGAGCCCAGGCCGGAGATTTCCAGCTAACTCGGCCAATTCAGCGGAATTGCCGCCTCGGCTGTCGCCGACGCCCAGTAGCGAATCTTGTCGGCCCATCATCAAGAACCTCTTGACTCTGGCTCAACTTGGGTTTTATATCACCGTGAACGATCACGGTCGCAGTCGATCGGGAAGACCTCGGCAACTTGTACCACGCGGGAATGGGCATTTCCGGCTGGAGGCGTTCGATGTCGATAGTGGGTCGATTCCGAAACAACGTCCTGGCGCTCGCGGCCGTCGCGATCGCCCTGTGGCTCCTGCCACCCGCGGCCCACGCTCAGCAGCAGCTGGCCGCGCTCCAGGGCACGGTGACCGATCAGACGGGCGGGGTCCTGCCCGGCGTCACCATCACCATCACCCATGCCGAGACCGGCGTCGCGCGGACCACCGTCACCAACGAGTCGGGCGTCTATCGCTCCCCGGGTCTCGATCCCGGCCGCTACACCGTGTCGGCCGAACTCGATGGCTTCCGGCGGTCGGTGCAGACCGACGTCATTCTCGCCGTCGGCAGCACCGTCGGGCTCAACTTCGAGCTCGCGGCCGGCAGCGTCAGCGAGGTCCTTGAGGTGGTCGCCACGGCCACCGACATCCAGACCGAGAAGGCCGACCTCTCGACGGTCATCGAGGAGAAGAAGATCCGCGACCTGCCGCTCGTCGCGCGCAACGTGCTCACGCTCGCCGCGCTGCAGCCCGGCATCAACGGCATTCCCGGCACGACCGACTTCCTCTCGCCCGAGCAGGGGCTCGGCATCACGGCCAGCGGCCAGCGCCAGAGCGGCAACAACTCGATGGTCGACGGCATGAGCATCAACGGGAACCCGTGGGGCGGCACGGTGCTCCTCGTGCCCAACGCCGAGGCCGTCCAGGAATTCCAGGTCATCGCCAACAACCCGTCGGCCGAGTACGGACGCAACACCGGCGCCGCCGTCAGCATCATCACCAAGGGCGGCACGAATCTCTTCAACGGCAGCGTCTTCGAGTTCCACCGCAACGAGAGCCTGCGCGCCAAGGGCTTCTTCGAGCGCGTCAAGCCCGACTTCGAGCGCAACGACTACGGCGGCAGCATCGGCGGCCCGATCCGCCGCGACTCGACGTTCTTCTTCTTCTCGTTCGAGGGCGTGCGCGAGAAGAGCGGCCTCGGTGCGCTCTACACCGTCGAGAGCCAGCAGCTGCGCGACTGGGTGTTCGCCAACCGGCCCAACTCCATCGCGGCGCAGCTGATGCGCACCTACCAGCCGCCGGCCTACCCGACCGAGAACCTGCGCGATCTGGGCAGCCCGGCGCCGGGCGCCGGCGTCATCGGCCCGCCCGACGGCATTCCCGACGTGGGCACCATCAGCCTGGCGATTCCGAGCGTGCGCGAGGGCGAGCAGTACAACGTGCGCCTCGACCAGACGCTGCGCGGCGGTCAGGACCGCATCCGCGGCACGTACTACATCACCGACTACGAGACGCAGGCGAGCTACATCCGCTCGGCGTTCAACCACCCGTTCCCGTACCGCAACCAGTTGCTGACGGCGAACTACTCGCGCGTCATCTCGAACAGCACGCTGAACGAAGCGAGCTTCGGGTTCATCCGCATGCACGGCGAGACGGGCGACCCCACGCCGGACGTCCCGACGGTCTCCATCAGCCAGTTGAGTGGCCTCGTCTACGGCGTCGACTTCTGGCACCCGATCACGTTCACGCAGAACAACTTCGAGTTCCGCAACGTCCTGACGATGACGCGCGGGACGCACAGCTTCCGGATGGGCGGTGAGTTCCGTCACGGCCGGGACGGGGCCATCCTCTATCACTGGCAGCGGCCCAACTACTCCTTCAGCAGCATCCTCGACTTCGTCGACGACGAGCCCTTCTCCGAGACGCGGGCCGTCGACCCGGCCACCGGGCAGTCGACGACCGCGCCGGGCAAGTACATCACCAACGAGTGGGGCTTCTTCTTCCAGGACAACTGGAAGGTCCGGCCGAACCTGACGGTGACGCTCGGTCTGCGCTACGAGAACTTCGGGAACCCGAGCAAGGCCGAGGGCGAGTTCAACGGCATCATCCTCGGGCCCGGGTCGACCAAGCAGGAGCAGATGGTGGCGGCGCGCGTGGCGGCCATCAGCAAGCTGTACGATACCGACTGGAACAACTTCGCCCCGCGGCTCGGCTTCTCGTGGGATCCGAAGGGCGACGCCAACCTCGTCGTGCGGGGCGGTTTCGGCGTGTCGTACAACCGCATCAACAACACGGTGTTCAGCGACGAGCGGTTGAACCCGCCGCAGTTCGCCTCGTCGACCGCCAGCATCCAGAACCAGGTCCCCATCGTATACAGCCTCGGGCCGTTCCCCGCGAACCCGGCGCTCGGGCGCGGACTGAACGACCTCGGCGGCATCCAGGGCGCGCGCATCGACCTGCGCGTGGTCGATCCCGACATGGTGACGCCGCAGGTCTACAACTGGTTCATCGGGGCGCAGAAGGTGCTGCCGTGGCAGATGCTGGGCGAGGTGAACTACATCGGCACCAAGGGGCGCAACATCCTGAACGGTGACGGCCCCGGCGCGACCAACTACAACCGGTTCGCCGGCGACCTCTTCGACGGGCGGCTCGATCGGCTGAATCCGGCGTTCAACGTCATCGGCCTCGCCGAGAGCTCGATGGACACCGACTACCACGGGCTGACGGCGCAGCTGAGCCGCCGCTACGATCGAGGCTTCGCCTTCCAGCTGGCCTACACGCTGGGCAAGGCCGAGGACACGCTCGGCAATCCCGTCGAGGTCACCGATCCCGAGGCCGACCGCGGCCCGGCCGATTTCGACGTGCGGCACAAGCTGACGACGAGCTTCATCGTGGCGCTGCCGTTCCGCTCCGACATCAAGGCGCTCGACTACCTGATTGGCGGGTGGCAGCTGAACGCGATCGGCATCTGGCAGACCGGCACGCCGTTCAACGTCGTGTGCAACCAGACGTTCTCGCAGGGCTGCGACTTCAACGCCGACGGGCAGACCGGCGACCGGCCGAACGCCGCGTCGTACGACGATCTCGGCAACCCGTCGCAGGACGAGTGGCTGACGGGCGTGATGAGCGGCAGCGACTTCTCGAAGCCGGCACCGGGGACGCGCGGCTCGCTCGGGCGCAACGTGTTCCGCGGGCCGGGCTACAAGCGCATGGACCTGTCGCTCTCGAAGAACCTCTCGTTCCCGTGGTTCGGGGCGCGCACCTCGACGCTGCAGCTTCGGCTCGAGGCGTACAACGTGTTCAACACGGTGAACCTGAACAACCCGACCGGCGCGATCGAGTCGATCAACTTCGGGCGGGTGACGAGCACCGCGCAGCAGCGCATCCTCCAGCTGGGGGCGCGCTTCTACTTCTAGCCCCGGACTCACTCGAGTCGAGAGTGAGCGCTGGGGCAGACGGCCCGGACGGGCGGCGAACCCACCCCGGCCCGGCAGCTGCTCTCCTCCGGCTGCCGGGCCGGCGCCAGCCCCCAGGGCCGTGACCCGCCACGGGGTGCCGGCCGCGCTCCCTCCGCGCGGCCGGCATCCCGTGGCGCGCGTACGAACGGAGCACCATCATGATCCTGACGCCACAGTGGGCGGCTCGCCTCGGACTCCTCGGCGCGGGCCTCGTTGGATTCCTCGTCAGCGCGGGCTCGCCGCTGGCCCAGGCGCCGGCCCCCCGGCCTCCGCGCGACTATCCCGTCCAGCCGGTCCCCTTCACCTCGGTCCACCTCGACGATCACTTCTGGCGCCCGCGCATCGACATCAACCGCGAGGACACCATCCCCTTCGCCTTCCAGATGTGCGAGCAGACGGGACGGGTGAACAACTTCATCCGGGCAGCGCGCGTGCTGCGGGGCGAGAAGCTCGAGGACACGAAGCCTCCGGGCTATCCCTTCGACGACAGCGACGTCTTCAAGGTGATCGAGGGCGCCTCGTACGCGCTCAGCGTCCACCCGGATCCGAAGCTCGACGCCTATCTCGACGACCTCATCGCGAAGATCGGCGCGGCGCAGGAGAAGGACGGCTATCTCTACACGACGCGCACGATCGATCCGAAGCACCCGCATCCCTGGGCAGGGCCCGAGCGCTGGGTGCTCGAGAAGGACGACAGCCACGAGCTGTACAACCTCGGGCACCTCTACGAGGCGGCCGTCGCGCACTACCAGGCCACGGGGAAGCGCTCGCTGCTCGACATCGCGCTGCGCACGGCGGACCTGCTGACCGAGACCTTCGGCCCCGGCAAGAAGGCCATCTGGCCGGGCCACCAGAACACCGAGATGGGCCTCGTGAAGCTCTATCGCGTCACCGGCGAGCCCAGGTACCTCGAGCTGGCGAAGTTCATGCTCGACGTCCGCGGTCCCGACGGCGACAAGGGAGCAGGGCGCGAGTACAACCAGTCGCACCAGAAGGTGATCGAGCAGACCGAAGCCGTAGGCCACGCCGTCCGCGCGACCTATATGTACTCTGGCATGGCCGACGTGGCCGCGCTCACCGGCGACACGAGCTACCTGGCCGCGAGCGACCGCATCTGGGAGAACGTCGCCGGCACGAAGCTGTACATCACCGGCGGCATCGGCGCGACGGGCCGGGGCGAGGCCTTTGGCGGCCCGTACGAACTGCCGAACATGACGGCCTACAACGAGACGTGCGCCGCCATCGGCAACGACTACTGGAACCACCGGCTGTTCCTGCTGCACGCCGACGCGAAGTACATCGACGTGATGGAGCGCACGCTCTTCAACGGCCTCATCTCGGGCGTGGCGCTCGACGGCAAGACGTTCTTCTACCCGAACCCTCTCGAGTCGAACGGTCAGCACGAGCGCAGCCCGTGGTTCGGCGTCGCCTGCTGTCCCGGCAACGTGACGCGGTTCCTGGCGTCGGTGCCGGGCTATCTGTACGCGACCGAGGGCGACACGCTCTATGTGAACCTCTTCGCGCAGGGGTCGGCCGACATCACGCTCGGCAGCGGCCGCAAGGTGAAGGTCGCCCAGCAGACGCGCTACCCCTGGGAGGGCGACGTCCGCCTGACGGTGACCCCCGAGTCCGAGGGCCGCTTCGCGATGAAGATCCGCATTCCGGGCTGGGCTCGCAACGAGCCCGTGCCGAGCGATTTGTACCGGTTCCTCGACACGCACGACGCTCCGCCGGCGCTGTCGGTCAACGGCGAGCCCGTGACGGTGGCGCTCGAGAAGGGCTACACGACCATCGAACGGACCTGGAAGGCCGGCGACGTCGTGATGCTGCAGCTGCCCATGCCCGTGCGGCGGCTGGTCGCGCACCCGAAGGTCGAAGCCGACCGCGACCGCGTGGCCTTCCAGCGCGGCCCCATCGTCTTCGCTCTCGAGTGGCCCGACAACCACGGTGAGCGGGTGCGCAATCTGGTGCTCGCCTCCGACCCGCGCCTCGAGACGACGTTCCGCGCCGACCTGCTGAACGGCGTGCAGGTCGTCACGGGCGATGCCCTCTCGCTCGCCTACGATGCGAAGGGCGCGGTGACGAAGACGCCCGTGCGCTTCACGGCCATCCCGTATCATGCCTGGGCCAACCGTGGCCGGGGTCAGATGGTCGTGTGGATGCCGACGCGGGAGAGCCTGGCCCGGCCGGCGCCCTTCCCGACCCTGGCGACACGGGCCACCGTGACGGCGTCGGGCGGCCGCGCGCCGAACATGGTGAACGACGGCGAGCAGCCGCAGGCGAGCGACGACAACGCATCGGCCTTCGTCTTCGCCCCGCCGCGCGAAGGCGGGCCCTGGATCGAGTACGCCTTCGACGCGCCCACCACCGTGTCGGAAGTCTCGGTCTACTGGTTCGCCGAGCGCGAGCGCGGGCGCGTGAAGCTGCCGGCCTCGTGGCGCCTGCTCTACAAGGATGGCGAGGTCTGGAAGCCGGTCGAGGCGACGGAGTTCGGCGTGGCCGCCGACCGATTCAACCGGACGACGTTCACGCCGGTCACCACGCGCGGGCTGCGGATCGAGGTCACCCCGCAGCCGCAGGCGACGGCCGGCATCAACGAGTGGAAGGTCAGGGAATAGGCCTTGGGCGTTGGGCCTTGGGCCTTGGGCGGTGGGTGACGACATGGATCTGCTTCAGCTCGAGCACTTTCTCGCCGTCGTCGACGAAGGCTCGTTCACCAGGGCCGCCGAGCGCGTGCACCGCACGCAGTCGGCGGTGAGCCAGAGCGTCCGGAAGATCGAGGACCTTCTCGGGTCACCCGTCTTCTGCCGCGACACGCCCGACCTGTGCCTCACCGCCGCCGGCCGCGTGCTGGCCGACTACGCACGGAAAATGGTGCGCCTGCGCGACCAGGCGATGCGCTCGCTCGACGACCTCAAGCAGTGCGTGGCCGGCACGGTGTCGGTCGTCGCGCACGAATCGGCCGCCGCGCACCTCCTGCCGGGACCTGTGAGCGCCTTCCTCCGCGCGCACCCGCAGATTCGGCTCACGGTCCGCCGGGCGGGCTCCAGCGAGATCCCGCGCCAGGTCATCGAGCGCCAGGTCGACGTGGGGTTCGTCCGCGAGGACCCCGGCTTCCGCGAGCTGCAGGTGGTCGAGGTGCACGCCGACGAGATGACGCTCGTGGCGCCCGCCGGCCATCCGCTGTCGCGACGCGCGCGGGTGTCGCTGGCGGATCTGGCCGACGAGCCCTTCGTGCGGCACGACCGGTGTCCCTCGTGCGCGGCCGTGCTCGAACGCGCGTTCGCGCAGCATCACCTCTCGTGCCGGGTCGTGGCCGACGTCTCCGGGTCGGAGGACGTCAAGCGCTTCGTCGAGGCTGGCGTCGGGCTCGCCCTCGTGCCCCGGCTGGCCGTCGTGCGCGAACTCGAGGCCGGCACACTCGTCGAGATCGCCGCCCCCGAGTTCCGCGCGCCCCGGACCACCCGCATGGTGTTTCGCGACGAGCGGTTCCTCTCGGACGCCGCGCGCGTGTTCGTGAGCACCGTGCGCCGGTTCCGATGGGAGACGGCGTCCCCGCCGGCCGCCTTCGCGCCGTCGGCGCGTCTCGCGGGGCCGCGTCCCGTCCCGGGCCGCCATCCGCGCACCGCGGCGCCGTCGCCATCCCGCGACGGCTGCCGCGCGGGCTGAGGGGCGCGCCGCCCACGCGTTACGGCGCGCTGTTCCAGTCGGGCGGCACCGCGCCGAGCAGGTGCTGGACGAAGAAGTCGAAGCGCTTGCGCTCGCCGTACGCGCCTCCGGGGCCGTGGCCGGCGCCGGGAATCACCAGCAGGTCGAAGGTCTTGTTGGCCTTGATGAGCGCGTTCGCCACCTGCATGGTCGACGAGGGATCCACGTTCGTGTCGAGTTCGCCCACGACAAGCAGCACCCGGCCCTCCAGCCGCGACGCGTTCACGACGTTCGACGACTCGGCGTAGTGCGGGCCGATCGGCCATCCCATCCACTGCTCGTTCCACCAGATCTTGTCCATGCGGTTGTCGTGGCATCCCACGGCCGACACGGCGACCTTGTAGAACTCGGGGTGGAAGAGGAGGGCCCCCAGCGAACTCTGGCCCCCGGCCGAGGTGCCGTAGATGCCGACCCGTGTGATGTCGTACGACGGGTCGCGGCGCGCCTGCGCCTGGTGCCACAGAATGCGGTCGGGGAGCCCCGCGTCCTTGAGGTTCTTCCATGCGACGTCGTGAAACGCCTTCGAGCGATGCGCGGTGCCCATGCCGTCGATCTGCACGACGATGAAGCCGAGTTCGGCCTGCGCCTGCATCGGGTTGTAGGCCGAGAAGGACTTGGGCACGAAGGCCGACTGCGGGCCCGCGTAGATGTTCTCGATGACGGGATACTGCTTCGCGGCGTCGTAGGTGGAGGGCCGGTAGATCACCCCCCAGATGTCGGTCGCCCCGTCGCGCCCCTTGGCGACGAACACCTCCGGCGGCCGCCAGCCCGCGCGGCGCAACGGGCCAAGGTCTCCGCGCTCGAGCTCCGCGACAGCCTCGCCGTCCTCGCCCCGCCTGAGCGTCATGGTCGGCGCGACGTCGACGCGCGACGCCGTGTCGACGAGCCACTGGCCGTCGTCGGACAGGCTCACCGCGTGATTGAGGTCGCCCTCGGTGAGGCGGACGAGATGGCCTCCGTCGAAGTCGATCCGGTAGGCGTCGAGGAAGTACGGGTCGACACCGTCGCGCACGCCGCTCGCGGTGAACCAGATGCGGCGCGCCTGCTCGTCGACCTTCAACACCTCGCGCACGGGCCACGATCCCGAGGTGATCTGCTGCCGCACCGTCCCGGTGGCGCCGTCGTACAGATACAGGTGGTTCCACCCGTCGCGCTCCGACATCCAGACGACCTCGCGGCCGTCGTCCACGTCGTGGCGAAACTTCTTGCCGGAGTAGTTGAAGAAGGTCGCCGCCCGCTCGTCGACGACGGCGCGGGCGGCCCCGGTCTCGGCCGACACCTCGATCACGCGGTACACCTGGTGGCCGCGCTGGTTGTACTCGAACGTGACGGCCCGGCCGTCCTTCCGCCACACGAGCGGCGACATGTCGAACGCGTGGGGGAAGAGGGCGGAATCGACGTCGATCCGTCGCGCCGTCGGCACGTGGAAGAGCACCGGCCGCTCGATGTCGAGCACGTCGCCGGGCTTGGCGTAGAACCTCGTCGAGTGCTTCGGCTGAAGCTGATCCTCGGGCGACGACTCGATGTAGTGCACCTCGCGGCGATGGCCCGGCGTCACCCGGTAGGCGGCAATCCGCGTCGAGTCGGGCGACCAGACAATGGAGCGCGGTGCGTAGCACTGGCCCTCGGAGCCATCGGTGCTGAGCGTGACGGTGTCCGGGGTCTTCGGCGCTTCCTTCGCGGGTCGAGGGCGCACCGCGACGTTGTAGTTCTGGACGAACGCCTCCCACGCGCCGTCTGGCGAGACCAGCGGGCGGTCTGCGGTCGAGGCCACACACGAGAACCCCGGACCGCCCCACGCGCCGGCCGGCGGCTCGACTTTCTCGCACGAGACCGGCTCCGCGAGGGCGCAACGATAGAGCGTCCCCTCGACGCGCACCTCGAGTCGGCGGCCGTCCTCGGCGAACTCGATGCGCTGGAAGGGGAGCGTGACGCCGGTGTAGCGGCCGCCCGTCGCGCGACCGAGCGCCGCGGCCACCGCGTCGTGGTCGAACGCGCGCTCGCGGGCGCGCGTCGCGGCATCGACCACGAGGAACTCGTGCCCGCCCTCGACCGAACGGCGGTACCAGAAGCGCCCCGTCTTGCCGATCCACGTCGCGGGCCCGGCGATGCCGACAGCGGCCTTCTGATAGGCCTCGCGCAGACCCAGGGCGCGCTCGTAGTCGGCACGCGCCGGCTGCGCGGGCGCGGGCCCGGCCGCGGCGGTGACGCAGGCGGCCGTCGCGGCGGCGGCGCGGAGAACGCGGAGAAGGAGCGAGTGGCGGCGTCCACGCTGGGTGCTCATGCCCAGGCATTCTAGCGATCGCGTGGGTACACCGGCCAATCCGAAGGGCTTATGCGGACAGTAGCCCTTCGACGGCTGTGAGGGGCGCGATCGGCGCTAGCATGTCGGCGACGTCGGTGTCGCGTCGTGGAGGTGCCCGTGCGAATCCCGTCCACCCGTCTGCTCTTCGTGCCGTGTCTCCTCGCGCTGGCCGCGACGCCCGCAGCAGCGGCGGGTCAGCAGGATGCGCCGGCGCCGCGGGAGGCGCGCATCAAGATCGATCTCGACCGCACCATCGGCGAGGTCCACCCGCACGTGTTCGGCCACTTCGCCGAGCACCTCGGGCGGATGATCTACGGCGGCATCTACGAGGAGGGCAGTCCGCTCTCGGACGCCGACGGCTTCCGGCAGGACGTGATGGCCGCCGTCGAGGCGCTCGACGTGTCGATTCTCCGCTGGCCGGGCGGCAACTTCGCGTCGGGCTACAACTGGAAGGACGGCATCGGGCCGAAGGCCTCGCGCCCTGTCCGCGTCGAGGGCGCGTGGAACGCGCTCGAGAGCAACCGCTTCGGCACCGACGAGTTCCTGCGATACGCCGAGCGCATTGGCGCCGACCCCTACATCTGCATCAACCTCGGGCTCGGCACCATCGAGGACGCGCGGCACTGGGTCGAGTACACGAACGAATCGCGCGCGACGGCGTGGGCCGACGCGCGGCGGCGCAACGGACGCGACGCCCCGTGGAACGTGAAGTACTGGGCGCTCGGCAACGAGATCGACGGCCCCTGGCAGCTCGGACACAAGAACGCCGACGACTACGCGAAGGTCGCGCTCGAGGCGGCCAAGGCCATGCGCACCGTCGATCGCGACATCAAGCTCGTCGCCAACGGTGCCAGCAACTTCGGCGCCGACTGGATCGGTTGGAACCGGACGGTGTTGCGCGCGCTGCGCAACCACGTCGACTACATCGCGCTGCACACCTACGTCAACAACCGCGACGACGACGTCGAGAAGTTCCTCGGCGGCTGGTCGCGGCGCATCGAGCACTACATCGACACGACGGCCGCGCAGATTCGCGAGGCACAGGCAGGGCAGCCCGACCCGCGCCCCATCCACATCGCCTACGACGAGTGGAACGTGTGGTACCGGGCGTTCGAGAAGGAGCAGCTCGAGGAGATCTACAACGCGGAGGACGCGCTCGCGATGGGCATGTTCTTCAACGTGTTCTTCCGGCACGCCGACGTGGTGAAGATGGCCAACCTCGCGCAGATGGTGAACGTCATCGCGCCGATCATGACCAGCCGCGAGGGCCTGTTCCTCCAGCCCACCTATTTCCCGATCGTCGAGTACGGGAAACAGCGCGGCAACCTCTCGCTCGATGCCTGGGTGTCGGGCCCGACCTACACCATCGCGCCCTCTCCCGTGCCGATCCAGTACCTGGACGTCTCGGCGACCTACGCGCCGGCGACGAAGGACCTGTTCGTCAACGTGCTGAACCGGAGCCGCGACCGCGCGATTACCGCCCGCGTCGAGCACCAGACGGGCGACCTGCCGCCGGAGGCGGCGGTGTGGGAGCTGCATCCGTCCGACCTCAAGGCGACGCACACCTTCGGCGACGACAGGAAGGTGCGCCCCTCGACGCGAACGGTGCGGATCGACAGCGCCGGCGACGGGTTCTCCTACACGTTCCCCGCGCACTCACTCACCATCCTGCGCCTGCGGCTGCCCTGAGCGTTGCCCATGCGAGCCCGCATCGTCGCCCTCCTCGCCGTGGGCGCCGCGGCTCTGGCGGCGCCGGTCGCGCGCGCCGAGCCGCCGGTCGTCATCGAGACCGACGCGCGCGGCGTCACGAGCCTCCGCCTCGCCGGCGACCGCTTCGGCACCGAGTTCCTCGCCCCGGGACGCGTCCTCGGCGGTCTCGTGGTGCACTACCGCTGGGCCGAGCCCGGCGCGCGGTGGAAGCAGGCGCGCACCGACAGCACCGAGGTGGCGCGCCCGCTGCCGCGCGAGGTGCGCGCGGCCGGGCGCGACGCGGCCTCGCCCTCGCCGCGGTACGAGGCGACATGGCAGGTCGCCGCCGACGGCCGGCCCGCGCTCTCGCTCGTCAGCCGCTTCGACGAGACGCCGCAGGGGATCGACTGGACGATCGAGGTGCGGAACGTGAGCGATCGCCCCATCGAGGTGGGCGACCTGGCGATGCCGCTGCCGATGAACACCCGCGGCGGTGACACGCCGGCCGCGATCTTCGAGCAGACCGTGGTGAAGCACCACTTCATCGGCGGGCACGGGTCGTTTCTGTACTGGATCCGCCCGAACGGCGTCGGCCCGATGCTCGTCATGACTCCGCGGCCCGACACGCGCCTCGAGTTCCACGAGCTGACCGACCAGATCCGCGACGTCCGCGAGGACTTCTACGTCTACGTGCACTCGGCCGTGAAGGGCGGCCTCGAACGCCGCGGGACGTGGAGGCTGCCGCACACGAGCCGCGTGCTGGCCCCCGCCGGCCGCCCCGGCGACACGCTGGCTTGTGGATTCGCGTTCCAGCCGGCGGCCGATCTGCAGGGCGTGCGCGACGTCCTGGTGGCGCGCGGCGTTCCCGACGTCCGGGTGGTGCCGGGCATGACCGTGCCCTCCGACCTCACCGCCCGGGTGGCCATCCGGTCGACGCGGGCCATCGCCGGACTCGACGCCGAGCACCCCGCCGAGACCCACGTCACACCGCTCCCGCCTCCGTCGGGCGAGGGCGCGCCCGCCGGCGACGCGCGCACCATCCTCTACGAGGTGCGCTTCACACGGCTCGGCGAGCACTGGATCGACGTGCGCGAGGCCGACGGGCGGACGACGCGGCTCGACTTCTTCGTGACCGAGCCGATCGAGACACTCGTGCGGAAGCGGGCGGCCTTCCTGGTCTTGAGGCAACAGCACCGCCGTCCCGACCGGTGGTACGACGGGCTGTTCTCGGTGTGGGACATGCGCGTCGCCCGGCTGCGCGGTCCGGACGACACCGACGGGTACGACGGCTGGTGGGGCTACGTGCTGGCCTCTGACGACCCCGCGCTCGGCAAGGCGCCGTTCATCGCCGCCAAGAACCGGCACTACCCGGATGCGGGCGAGGTGGCGGCGCTCGAGTACTACCTCGAACGCTTCGTCTGGGGGAAGTTGCAGCGCACCGACCGCGAGATGCCGTACCCCTACGGCATTTACGGCGTGCCGAACTGGCACGAGCTGCGACAGAGCGAGTGGGGCTTCGATTCGAGCGGCAAGGGCCTCGAGCACGTCTGGCGGATGTACGACTACCCCCACCTGGTGATGCTGTACTTCCATCTCTACGAGCTGGCCAGGCAGTATCCGGGCGTGACGCGGTACCTCGATGCCGCAGGCTACCTCGAACGTGCCACCGCGACGGCCAAGGCGTACTTCACCTATCCGTATCAGCTGCGGCCCTTCTACGAGGTCTACAAGTGGGGCTGCTACAACGAGCTGGTCATCCTCGACCTCATCGACGCGCTCGAGACCGAGGGACGCGACGAGGACGCCGCGTGGCTGCGCACCGAGTGGGAGAAGAAGGTCCGCTACTTCATCTACGACGATCCCTACCCGTTTCGATCCGAGTACGCCTTCGACACGACGGCCTTCGAATCGACCCAGGCCATCGCCCGCTACGCCATGGCGCATCCGCCCACGCCCGACGAGCGCGCGTGGTACGACGTGCGGCTCGACAAGTGGTGGTCGCATCCCGAGGTGCCGTTTGCACGCGTGTCCGAGTTCATGGAGCGGCAGATTTCAGCCAACCTCGCGCTGCGCGGCGTCATCGAGCCGGCCTACTACTACATGGGCAGCGACTACCGCCGCGAGAGCAGCCGCTACACCCTGAGCTACATGGCGCAGATGGGCGGCTGGGCCTTGCTCGATTACGCGCTGCACGTCGCGGCGGACCCGGCCGAGACGCTCCGCACCGGCTATGCGTCGTTCCTCAGTTCGTGGGCGCTCGTGAACTCGGGGACCGAGGCGTCGAACTACGGCTACTGGTATCCGGGACCCGGGAACGACGGGGCCGCGGGCTGGGGCTTCAACGCCGAGAAGTTCGGGCCGACGTGGATCCGCAAGGACGTCGGGCGCGGCGCCTGGCCCTACGATGGCGAGATCGACCTCGGGTTTGGCGGGGCCCTGCGCGCCGCGGCCACCATCGTCACCGATGATCCGGTGTTCGGATGGATCGCCCTCGGAGGCACGCTGGAGCGGCGCGACGGGACGTTCAGCGTCGTGCCGCGCGACGGCATCCGGCAGCGGCTGCACCTGGTGGGGCGCGCCCCGTCGGAGCGGCTGCACGTGTGGCTCGACTGGGACGGCTTCGCGCGCGAGCGCCCGGTGACGCTGCGATCGGATCGGACCGGCCTCGCCTTCGATCTCGAGAACCGGTCGGGACGCGCGCACCAGACGCGCCTCAGGCTCCGCGGCCTCGTGCCGGGGAGGTACACGCTCAGCCTCGACGGCCAGGCACGTCAGACCCTCGACGCGAGCGAGGGGGGCGAGGTGGCGTTCACCTGGTCCGTGACCTCGCCGGCCATGCGGGTGTCGGTCGAGCGCGCGCGCTGACCGGCGTGCGGCCCTCAGGTCCGGACAACGCCCGGCTCGCCCGCGGGGGCCTCGGCGTCGGCGGGAAGGCGCTCGAGGAACAGTTCCAGATTGCTGCGCATGACGAGAATCGGCACGACGTGCAGCTTCGGCGGGGGGCAGGTGCCGTCGACGAGGAACTGGTAGAGCGCCTGCAGGGCCAGGCGGCCCTGGCTGATGGGGCGCTGGTAGACGGTGGCGGCCACCGCGCCACGGCGGATCCATCCCACGAGGTCTGGAAAGAGGTCGGTCGTGACGATCGTGAGCGTGCTGAGGCGGCCCAGTTCCTCGGCGGCGCGCAGCACCGGCAGCGAGTTCACCGTGCTCACGTAGATCCCCTTGAGGTCAGGGTGCGCCTCGAGCAGCGCCAACGCCCGGCGGTGCCCCTCGCGCTCGTCGTCGTGCGCCTCGACGACGCCGGCCACGCGCAGCTTGTGGCCGTCGTGCGCGAGACTCTGCTCGAATCCCCGCAGCTTGTCGGCGTGGTCCTGCGTGGCGAGCCATCCCGTGAAGAAGCCGACCTCGCCGCCGCCTGGCAGGCAGCGCGTGAGGAACTCGCCGGCCACCGCGCCAACCGTGTACGGGTCGGCCGAGACCGACGTGAGCCGTTGCGTGTCGGGCGCGTCGGTGACCACGCACACGACGGGCACGCCACGCTGCGCCGCGGTGCGGATGTGAGGCCGCAGCGCCACCGGGTCGCCCGGCGCGACGATGAAGCCGTTCGTGCCGCTCGCGAGCGCCCGCTCGAAGGCCGCGACATCGCCCTCGCCGAGGCGAGGGTAGCTGGCGAACTCCACCTCGAGGGCCGGGGCAAACGGCGTGGCCGCCTCGCGGATGCCCTCGCGCAGCGAGTCCCAGAAGAGCGCAATCTCGCGCGGGAGGTTGACGGTGATGCGCAGAACCTTGCGCGACTTGAGGTGGCGCGCTGCGAGGTTCGGGCGGTAGCCCAGCGATTCGGCCATCCGCAACACGCGCGTGCGGGTCATCGGGTTGATGCCGGGCTTGGCGTGCAGCGCCCGATCGACGGTGCCGGTCGACACGCCGAGCGCTCGCGCAATGTCCTTGATGCCCACGGGCCTGGGAGCGGAAGCGCGTCTGGTCGCGGAACTCATACGGCGGGAGTCGTCATGAGGATAGCGCGTGCGGACCGGGCATTCCAGCACAGTCTACCGCGTTTTGTCCGGACCGTGAACGTTCACGATGGCGTATACTGCGTGGGTCAGGGCGACGGACCCGCCTCGTATCCAGCCCCCCGGCCCAGCGAGACGCCCGCATGTCCACCCTCGATGCGCCCGCCCGGGCGCGTCTTCCCGTCAGCGACGGTCGCCGTCCCGCCACCGGCGACGGGCGTCCTCGCCACCGTGCGGCCCCGGCGCGCCGCAGCCGCGGCCGGGCCGCGCGGGGGGTGATCACGGGCATCGAGCGCTTTGCCGTGCACGACGGCCCGGGGCTGCGGACGGTCGTCTTCTTCAAGGGCTGTCCGCTTCGCTGCGTCTGGTGTCACAGTCCCGAGACCCAGGCGGCCCGTCCCCAGGTGATGCTGCGCGCCGAACGATGCCTCGGGTGTGGCGCCTGTCTCGATGCGTGCGCGTCGGGCGCCGCGTCGATGCGGCCGGCAGGCGGCCCGGCCGTCGATCGCGCGCGCTGCACGGTGTGCGGACGATGCGCTGACGGGTGCCCGACCGAAGCGCGGTCCGTTGCCGGCGAGCGCGTCGAGGCCGTGGCCCTGCTCGCGCGCCTCGAGCGCGACGCGGTGTTCCACGGCGCCTCCGGCGGCGGCGTGACCTTCTCGGGCGGCGAACCGCTGCGGCAACCGGCGTTCCTCGCCGCCCTCCTCGACGGGTGCCGCCAGCGTGGCCTCGACACCGCGGTCGAGACCAGCGGGTACGCGCCGTGGGCGGCCGTCGAGGTCGCGTCGCGCGCCGATCTGGTGCTCTTCGATCTCAAGCTGCACGACGACGCGCGTCACCGGGAGCACACGGGTGTCTCGAACCGGCGCGTGCTCGCGAACTTCCGCCGGCTGGCATCCATCCACCCGCGCGTGCGGGTGCGGCTGCCGTTCATCCCGGGCATCACCGATGCGCCCGCGAACGTGGCCGCCATCGGCCGCGAGGCGAAGACCGCCGGTGTGGCCGGCGTCGATCTCCTGCCGTATCACGCGGCGGGATCGGCGAAGTACCTGCGGCTCGGCCAGCCCTATGCGTTGTCCCACCTGAAGCCCCCGACACCGGAATCCCTGGCCGAGGCCAGGCGCCTCCTCGAGGCGATCGGCCTGGACGTCAGCATAGGAGGGGGAGGATGACACCCCGCGTGGCCCGACTGCGCCAGCAGAGCCTCGACGAGAAGCCGTGGCTCTCGATCGAACGCGCCCTGCTCGTCACCGAAGCGACCGAGGCCGCCGCCGGCCTGGCGCCCGCACTGCAGCGGGCGCACGTGCTCGCGCACGTGCTGGCGAAGAAGACCATCCACATCGGCGAGGGAGAGCTGATTGTCGGCGAGCGCGGGCCCGCGCCCAAGGCGGCGCCGACCTTCCCCGAGCTGTGCTGCCACACCATCGACGACCTCGACATCCTCGACTCGCGCGAGAAGATCGCGTTCCACGTGCCGCCCGACGCGCGCGCGCTCCAGGCCGAGCGCGTCATCCCGGCCTGGCGCGGCCGGTCGATGCGCGACCGGCTGTTCCGCGAGCTGCCACCGGAGTGGCACGCCGCCTACGAGGCGGGGATCTTCACCGAGTTCATGGAACAGCGTGCGCCGGGCCATACCGTGCTCGGCGACCGGATCTATCGCGAGGGCTTCCTCGAGAC
>JAHDVQ010000023.1:31101-35550 GCA_023384595.1 Vicinamibacteraceae bacterium
GCGCTCCAGGCCTACTGGTTCGTGCACCTGGGTGTCGTCACCGAGCTGAACACCTGGGACTCGTTCTGCCCGGGCCGCCTCGACCAGCACCTGCTGCCGTTCTACGAGCGCGATCTGGCCGAGGGCAGGCTCACTCGCGAGGGCGCGCTCGAGCTGCTCGAGTGCTTCTGGATCAAGTTCAACAACCAGCCGGCCCCGCCGAAGGTCGGGGTCACGGCGGCCGAGAGCGGGACCTACACCGACTTCTGCAACATCAACGTCGGCGGCCTGACCCGCGAGGGCGGCGACGGGGTGAACGAGGTCAGCGACCTGCTGCTCGACGTCATCGACGAGATGCGGCTGTTGCAGCCCTCGTCGAACATCCAGGTGAGCCGCAAGAGCCCCGATCGGTTCATCCGTCGCGCGGCGGCCATCATCAGGCAGGGGTGGGGCCAGCCGTCGGTGTTCAACGCCGACATGGTCGTCGAGGAACTGTTGCGCCAGGGCAAGTCGATTGCGGACGCGCGCGAGGGCGGCACGAGCGGCTGCGTCGAGACGGGGGCGTTCGGCCGCGAGGCCTACATCCTGACGGGGTACTTCAACCTGCCGAAGGTGCTGGAGATTGCGCTCAACGACGGCGTGGACCCCGCCACGAGCCGGCGCCTCGGGCCGGCAACCGGCGCGCCGGGCGCGCTGACGTCCTACGAGGCGGTCGTCGAAGCGTTCACGCGGCAGCTGCGGCACTTCCTCGACATCAAGATTGGCGGCAACCGCATCGTCGAGCGGCTGTACGCGACGTGGATGCCGGCCCCGTTCCTGTCGCTGCTCGTCGACGACTGCATCGAACGCGGGCTCGACTACCACGCGGGCGGCGCGCGCTACAACACGACCTACATGATGCCGGTCGGCATCGGCACGCTCGTCGACAGCCTGTCGGCGATCCGCGTGCACGTCTTCGAGCGCGGCGAGCTGGGACTCGGCGAACTCGTGGACGCGCTCGGCTCGGATTTCGCGGGCCGCGAGCCGTTGCGGCAACGGCTGTGGACGCGAACGCCCCGGTACGGGAACGACGCGGCCGGCGCCGACGCGATTCTCGAAGGGGTCTTCGACACACTGCACGAGCTCGTCGACGGGCGCCCGAACACACGCGGCGGGGCCCATCACCTGAACTACCTGTCGACGACCTGCCATGTCTACTTCGGGTCGCGCGTCGGGGCGACGCCCGACGGCCGCCGGGCCGGGACGCCGCTCTCGGACGGCATCTCGCCGGTGCAGGGATCCGACACGCAGGGACCGACGGCGGTGATGCGTTCAGCGGCGCGGCTCGATCACGCCCGCACCGGCGGCACGCTGCTGAACCTGAAGCTCACACCAGACCTGCTCGAAGGCGAGGCCGGGCTCGATCGCCTCGTGCAGCTCGTGCGCGGGTACTTCGCGCTCGACGGGCACCACGTGCAGTTCAACGTGGTGACGGCCGACACGCTTCGCGCCGCGCAGGCGCACCCCGAGGCGCACCGGGACCTCATCGTGCGGGTCGCGGGCTACAGCGACTACTTCTGCGACTTGACGCGCGCGCTGCAGGACGAGATCATCGCGCGCACGGAACACCGCGCATGGTGAAGACCCTGTCCGTCCTCTCTTTCCTGCTGCTCCTGCCGGCGGCGGCCGCGGCGCAGCCCGCGCCCGTCACCGTGAAGGCGCGGGTGCCCGCCACCATCAAACCGGCCTGGACGAAGGGCATCCAGGCCGCCAACCGCGAGAACTACTGGAATGCCGTCGAGTGCGGCAAGCAGGGCGGCGCGCGGCCCGCCTGTGTGTTCTACGACGCCGACGCCTGCAGGAACGAGGAGTTCGCGCTCTCGCTCTACACGCCGTACAAGATGGTGGCCTACACCGTGTGGTCGGAGGTCAGCAAGGGCCGGAAGGCGCCGACCCCGAGCTGGGCCGAGGCGCAGCGGACGCGCATCATCCTGGGCGTCTCGCCGCTCAAGCGCGACAACCCCGTCGCCGGGCTCGCCGTGCGCCGCGGGGGGAAGGTGCTGAAGCCGGCCGAATCGATGCTCAGCAACGGCGGCGGCACCTTCTACTACGACTTCGCGGCATTCGCCCCCACAACCGCGATCACCATCGAGTTCATCGGCAAGGCCCGCACGGTCCACTGCGTCATCGACCGCGCCGTGCTGGCGCGATTCAGGTAGGAGCCGACCCGGATCCGCCCCCCGAATTCCGCTGCCGTCTCGCCTCGAACAGCACGACACCGGCGGCCACCGACACATTCAGGCTCTCGACGTGTCCGTGCATGGGAATGCGCGCGAGGCGGTCGCAACGCTCCCGCACGAGGCGCCGCAGCCCCGTGCCCTCGGCGCCGACGACAATGGCCGTCGGCACCGTGAAGTCGATCTCGTCGTGGGCGTCGCGCGCCTCGCCGTCGAGCCCTACCACCCAGACGCCCAGCGCCTTCAGCTCCTCGATGGCGCGCGCGATGTTCACCACGTCGGCGATCCGCGCGTAGGCCACCGCGCCAGCCGACGCCTTGGCCGCGATGCCGTCGAGCCGCGCCGCATGCCGCGTCTGGCGAACGACCCCATGCACGCCGGCCGCATCGGCGCTGCGCAGGATGGCGCCCACGTTGTGCGGATCCTCGACGCCGTCGAGCACGACGATGAGCGGAGCGTCGCCGCCGGCCGCGGCGACGAGTTCCGCGACGCTGAAGCCGCCAGGGGCCTCGATCTCCGCCGCGATGCCCTGGTGCACGCCGTTGTGCGTCAGGCGGTCCAGTTCTTCTTGTGACACGCGCTCCACCGAGAGGCGCGCCTGCCGCGCGGACTCGAGCGCCTCGCGCAGCCGTCGCTCGTCGCGCGCGGCGACCAGCACACGCCGGGCCCGTCCGGCCTTGATCGCCTCGAGGACGGGGTGGACGCCGTGGAGGAACATGGGCGCTACCCCCGTGCCAGCGCGCTGGCGAAGGCGCGCGCGCGATGGCGGCACGAGCGGATCGGCACGAGGCCCGATGAGGGCGCCAGCGCCGCGCCGCGATCGATGGCCGGCGCCGCCAGATCCAGTTCCGGTCCGCCTGTCTCGCCAGTCAGCGCCACCCGGATCGGATGGAAGAGCGCGCGGCCCTTCTGTCCACTCGCCTCCTTCACGCGCGCGACGAGCGCACGGTAGGCGTCGCGGTCGGTGAGCGGGCCTGCGGTCTCGAGGGCCTCGGCGAGCGCCGCGACCACGCCCCGCGCGTCCCCGTGTCCGAACTCGGCGGCGACGTCCTCGCGGGCCAGGGCTGCCGCGGCGTCGAAGACGAACAGGAACCGCAGGCGTGCCGGCGCCTCCTCGAGCCGGTCCACCGCACCCGCGACCATCGGCGTCAGCGACGCGAGAAACGCCGCGCCCTCCTCGTCGGGTGCCGTGAGATACCCGGCGTCCCGCAGGTGTGGCGTCATCAGCGCGCCAAGACGCGCCGGGTCGGCCTGCTTCATGTACGTGCGGTTCATCCAGTCGAGCTTCGCGACATCGAAGACGCCCGCGCTCTTGCTGACCGCGTCGACCGAGAAGCGCCGCGCCAGCTCGTCGACTGGCAGCAACTCGTCGTCGTGGCCGGGCGACCAGCCGACGAGCGCGAGGTAGTTGCGCAACGCTTCGGGCAGGTAGCCGCGCGCGCGGAACTCGCCGACCGACGTCGCGCCGTGCCGTTTCGAGAGCGGGGCGTGGTCGGGGCCCATGACCAGTGCGAGGTGCGCAAAGCGAGGAGGGACGTACCCGAGCGCCTCGTAGAGCAGCAGCTGCCGCGGCGTGTTCGACACGTGGTCCTCGCCGCGAATCACGTCGGTCACTCCCATCAGCCCGTCGTCGACGACGACGGCGAAGTTGTAGGCGGGGCGACCCTCGGAGCGGACGAGGACGAAGTCGCCGATGACGTCCGTGTGCCAGGCCACGCGGCCGCGCACGCGATCGTCGAACACCACCTCGCGTCCGTGGGGCACCTTGAAACGGATCGCGGCGGGCTCGCCCGCGGCGCGGCGCCGCTGGGCGTCGTCGGGTAGCAGCTGGCGGCAGCGGCCGGCGTATTTCGTGGGCAGCTGGTGCGCGAGCTGGCGGGCGCGGTCGCGTTCGAGTTCCTCGGCGGTGCAGAAGCAGTAGTACGCCTGCCCGGTGGCGAGGAGCCGGTCGGCGTGTGCCGCGTAGAGGGCAAGGCGTTCCGATTGTCTGTAAGGGCCGTGCGGGCCGCCGATGTCCGGGCCCTCGTCCCAGTCGAGCCCGAGCCAGCGGAGGTCGTCGAGGATGCCGGCCTCTGAGGCCGGCGTCGAGCGCTCGGCGTCGGTGTCCTCGATGCGGAGGATGAACGTCCCGCCGTGTCCCCTGGCGAGCAGCCAGTTGAAGAGGGCAGTACGGGCGTTCCCGACGTGGAGCCGGCCGGTCGGACTGGGCGCAAAGCGCAGGCGCATGGGTGGATCTTACGCTGAGGCTGGAGCG
>JAHDVQ010000024.1:0-3957 GCA_023384595.1 Vicinamibacteraceae bacterium
CCGCTCGTCATGATCGGCTCGATGGCGTCGAGGAATGGGCGGAGGCGCTCCTCGGTGTCGACGATCTCCACGACAATGGGAAGGTCGGCCGAGAGGCGGAGGATCTTGGCCGTGTGTAGCCGGCTCGAGTGGCCGAATCCCATCGGCCCGCGCAGCACCGTCGCCCCGGCCAGGCCCATCTCGCGCGCCTTGAGGACGAGCACTTCGTAGAGCGGCCGTCCGTCGACGCGGTCGCTCTCGCCGAGGAAGATCCGAGCAAGCAGGCAGTCGCGTTCGAGAGGCATTGGCGCGCTCCGGTTCAGGCTCCCGATCTCACCGCGTCATCGCGACCCCGGCCTGCCAGCCCGCCCAGACCCCGGCGAGGCACAGCACAACCGACAGCATCACGTTGGCGCCTGCCCGTGTCCACTCGCCGCCTTGCACGAGCGCCAGCGTCTGCAGGCTGAACGACGAAAAAGTGGTGAAGCCGCCCAGCAGGCCGATGGTCACTGTCTGGCGCAGGACCGGGCCCACGAGCAGCCGCCCGTCGGGCGCCGTGGCGGCCGCGAAGGCGCCGATGACGACCGAGCCCACGAGGTTCACGACGAGCGTACCCCACGGGAATGTCTCGCCCACGCGCTGGTCGACGACGCCGCCAATCTAGTAACGCAGCAGGCCGCCGAGCGCACAGCCGCCGGCAATCCCCGCGAGCGTCGGAAGGTTGGCCATACTACCGGTTGAGAATGGCGAAGTACGGTTCCGCTTCCACGCGCCATCGCCCGTCGATGCGGCGAAGCTGAAACGGCATCTCAAACATCCCGTAGATGCCGACGAGCAGCCTCGTGTCGGCCGTCGCGCCGCCGCGGACGATGCGGCCCGAAGGCATGCGGGCGTAGTCGTCGGGCCCGGCTTCGACGATCGGCATTTCCGCGACCAGCGCCATCAGGTGACCCGAGGGCTCCCGATACGGTGGTGCGCCAGCGAAGAGCCGATCGATGTCGCCACCAGGGCCGCCGGGCACGAGGAACTGCGCCGCCGCCTCTCGATCGAGGTCGAGCATGGCCGCCACCAGGCTCCTGGCCGCGAACTCCGGTGAGTCCTCGGGTGGGGGCGCCTCGCGCTCCATCAACGCCACCTCCGCCGCCCACCAGCGCAGGTCGATCTTCCATCCGTCCTGGCGTCGGACCGTCGAGACGACGAGCAGGCTGCCCCTGAACGGCGCCATGAAGCGTGCCGTGGTGCCGACGGGCCATCCGCTGCCAGGCGGAAGCGCGTCGAGCGTCTTGCCCTCGAATCGGTACTCCTGCACCGGCTCGATCCGCATGGCCTGCGCGTCCTCGGCAATCGCCGCCGCCTCTTCCGGCGCGCGTGCCCGGGCTGCCAGCAGGCGGCTCGTGCCCGGGTGCGGGTCGACCACGCGGTGGAGGGCCGCCGAGTCGCCGGCGAAAAAAGCACGAAGGAACTCGCGCACGACCGGTTCGGGCGACACGGTGGCGATGCCCGTCTGCGCCGGAGCCGGCGTCGCCAACGCCTCGAGCGCGATGAGCGCGGCGAACACGCGGAGGATGAACGATGTGATGGTGGAAGGGTTGGCGGTCATGGGGCGATCCATGATGCGCGATCGCACCCTTCCATGGCCACTCCCGGTACTCACGCGCCGATGCTGGCGGGAGTAGACTGGGCACGGATCGGGCGTTCCGTCCGGTGCCCGCACCGATGGAGGATGGGTCGTGGGCTTTCTCGCATGTCGGGTGTTCCAGGAGGGCGACCAGATCACCGGCCGCCTCGTGAGCATGGACATCGACGAGCTTTCACCCGGCGATGTCGTCATCAAGGCCGAATGGTCGGGCATCAACTACAAGGACGCGCTCGCCGTCACGGGCCGCGGCCGCATCCTGAAGCGTTTCCCCCTCAACGCCGGCATCGACGTGGCGGGCCACGTCGCCAGTTCGTCCGACCCGCGGTTCGGGATCGGCGATGCCGTGCTCGTCAACGGCATGGGGCTCGGTGAAGCGCACGACGGCGGCTTCGCGCAGTACGTGCGCGTGCCTGGCGACTGGGTGGTGCCGCTGCCGCCGGGTCTCACGCTGTTCGAAGCGATGACGCTCGGCACGGCCGGTTTCACCGCCGCGCTGGCGCTTCACCGCATGGAAGAGAACGGGCAGCGCCCCGACACGGGCCCCATCGTCGTGACCGGGGCGACGGGTGGCGTCGGTTCGGCCGCCGTGTCGATCCTGGCCGCGAGCGGCTATCACGTGATGGCCGTGACGGGACGGCCCGAGCACAAGGCGTACCTCAAGGCGCTCGGGGCGGCCGAGGTCGTCACGCCCGACGCGCTCGCGCTCGGCACGCGCCCTCTCGAGAGCGCGCGCTACGGCGGCGTCATCGACAACGTGGGGGGAGCGTTGCTCTCGGCGCTGCTGCGCCACGTGCACCTCTGGGGCAACGTCGTGGCCGTCGGCAACGCCGGCGGGCCGGAGTTCGACGCGACGGTGTACCCCTTCATCCTGCGCGGCGTGAGCCTGCTCGGCGCCAGTTCGGCGAACTGTCCCATGCCCCTGCGTGCGGCGGTGTGGCGCCGGCTCGGCGGTCCGCTCAAGCCGAGCCATCTGGCGCACATCGCCACGCGTACCATCCGGCTCGAGGAGATCCTCGGGTCGTTCGCGCCACTGCTCGAGCGCAAGCTGCACGGACGGATTCTGGTCGAGTGCCGTTGACCGGGGCCCGTCCGTCCCGGATCGCCTCCCACTGGCCCCAGGGCGCATCCGACGGGGTGAAAACTCCGTCTCAATCTTGTTGAGACCCGCTGATGGCGCGCCAGGGACCTTCGCTCCCGCACTCGGCCATCTCGCGGTCGGCGTCTGCCCAGCCGGCCGTGAGGGACCTCTGGCCGCGGCTCGTCCTGAACCCGCTCTTCGGCCTGGTCATCCCCACGGTCACGCGGCTCGTCGAGCCTCACACGTTGACATGGCCCGCGCTCATCGCCAGCTACGGGTGGTTCATCCTCGTGGCGTTCGCGCTGTGGGAGGGCAACCGGCGCCTCTACCTGCGCTTCGTGCGGCGCTGCGACTGGTTCGCGACGCCGTGGAAGCGCGTGCTGGTCGTCGGCGGGCCGACGCTGCTCTACACCGTGCCTACGAGCACGCTGCTGCTCTGGACCTGGACCCTCGTCGCCACGCCCGAGGGGGTCGGCCTCGCCCGCCTGGCCTCGGCCGTCGCGGTGACGACGGCCTGCGTGCTCTTCGTGGTGCACGTCTACGAGACGGTGTTCCTGCTGCGCGACTGGGAGAGCGACCGCGTGCGAGGGGAGCGTCTCGAGCGCGAGCGGGTCGAGGCCGAGCTCGAGGCGCTGCGCAATCAACTGGAGCCGCACTTCCTGTTCAATGCCCTGAACGCCCTCTCGTACCTCGTCGAGCACGATCGCGACAAGGCCCTCCGCTTCCTCGACGCGCTCGGCGAGGTCCTGCGCTACATCGTGACGGCGCGCGGGCGGGCCTGGGTCAGCCTCGACGAGGAGCTGACCTTCATCGGCCACTACATGACGCTCATGGGGCTGCGCTTCGGCGAGGGCCTCGCGCTCGACGTGCGCATCGACGGGCGATCGCGCCATGCGTGGCTGGTGCTGCCCGCCTCGCTCCAGGGGCTCGTCGAGAACGCCGTGAAGCACAACGACGTGACGAAGGTGTCTTCGTTCGTCATCACCCTCGCGATGGTGGACGGCGCGCTCGAAGTGCGCAGTCCGCTCGTCCCGTTCGCCCGCGTGCCGAAGACGACGGGAACGGGACTCACGAACCTGGCCGAACGATCGCGTCTCGCGCTGGGCGTGCCGGTGACGTGGGCCGCCACCGGCAGCGAGTTCGTGGTGCGCGTTCCGCTCTGGCGTGAACCGCAGGCGCCGGGCGCCTCCGCCTTCGAGCCGGCTGGCCTCACCAGATTCGAGCCGCCCGGAATCGAGAGCGACTCGATTCGGCTCACTGG
>JAHDVQ010000024.1:4057-7950 GCA_023384595.1 Vicinamibacteraceae bacterium
CCGCCGATTACGTCCCGAGCGTCGGCACGAACTGCGGCGGCCGTCTGTGCTTGGTGGCCTGCTCGAAGGCGTACGCCATGCGGATGAGCGGGCCTTCGCGCCACGCCGTCGAGAAGAACGAGATCCCGACCGGCAATCCTCGGACGAACCCGGCGGGCACCGTGATGTTGGGGTAGCCGGCGACCGCGGCGGCCGTCGAGCTGCCGCCCCCGAAGTGGTCGCCGTTGACGAGGTCGGTCACCCACGCCGGTCCGCCCGTCGGCGCCACGATGGCTTCCACGCGATGGCGGGCGAGGACGGCGTCGATGCCTTCCGCGCGGCTCTTCCGCCGGCACTCGGCGAGCGCCTCGACGTACTTCCGGTCGGTCAGCGGCCCGCACGCCTGCGCGCGCAGGAAGATCTCCTGCCCGAAGTACGGCATCTCGCGCTCGGACTCCGCCTCGTTGAAGGCGATGAGGGCCTCGAGCGTCCTGGCTTTCACGGCGGGCGGTGTTCCGGCCAGATACGCGTTCAGCCCGGCCTTGAACTCGTAGAGCAGCACGGTGAACTCGGCTTCCTCGAAGGTGCCATGCGACGGAAGGTCGGCCGGATCGACGAGCACGGCGCCGGCGCCGGCCAGCGTCTTCAGCGCCTCCTCCATCAGACGATCGACGTCCGGATGGAAGCCGAAGTGCCTGCGCGCGACGCCGATCCTCACGCCGTTGAGGCCCCGCGGGTCGAGGAACTTCGTGTAGTCGCCCTCGACGTGCCCGGCGCCGGCCGTCGTTGCCGCGTCGCCGGGGTCGGGCCCGGCCATCGCGCCGAGCAGCGCGGCGGCATCGGCCACGGTGCGCGCCATGGGGCCCGCCGTGTCCTGCGAGTGCGAGATGGGGACGATGCCGCGGCGGCTCACGAGACCGACGGTCGGCTTGATGCCGACCAGGCCGCAGCTGTTCGAGGGGCAGACGATTGAGCCGTCGGTCTCCGTGCCGACCCCCACGGCCGCGTAGCTGGCGGCAATGGCGGCCCCGGTGCCGGAGCTCGATCCGCACGGGTTGCGATCGAGCACGTACGGGTTGCGGCACTGTCCGCCAACCGCGCTCCACCCGCTCGAGGAGCGTGTCGACCGGAAGTTGGCCCACTCGCTCAGGTTGGCCTTGCCGAGCAGGACCGCACCGGCGGCGCGGAGCCGCTCCACGACGAAGGCGTCGCGGGCGGCGACGTTCCCGGTGAAGGCGAGCGAGCCGGCGGTGGTCGCGAGGGGGCCGGCGGTGTCGAGATTGTCCTTCACGATCACGGGCACGCCGTGCAGCGGACCGCGCGCCCCCCGCGTGCGGCGTTCCTCGTCGAGCGCGCGCGCCGCGTCTTCGGCGCCGGGATCGACGGCAATCAGCGCCCGCAGCCTCGGTCCCCGCTGGTCGAGGGCCTCGATGCGGGCCAGGTACTGCCGCACGAGATCGGCCGACGACCAGCGCCCCCTGGCCATGCCGTCCGAGAGCTCGGCGACGGTCAGCTCCTCGAGATCGAACGCAGGCGTCCTCGGTGCGGGCTCTCCGCCGGGCGACGGGGTGCCCGCGGCTGCCGGCGGCCGTCGGTCGCGACCGGGCTCTCCACACGCCGCCGCGCCAACCGCGCCGGCACCCACGACGAGGAACGTTCGACGATTCATGGCCACCTCGGCTCGCGGCATCATAGCGCGACTCCGGAGGACCGGCGGGCGCGATAGTATGAGGGGCCATGACCCCAGGGCAATCCGGCTCCGCGATGCCAACGCGTCCGCCCGTTCCGCCGCTCTATCGCTGGCTCGTTCTCGTGTTCGTCAGCCTGGCGATGTTCGGCAACTACTACGTCTACGACTCGGCGGCGCCGGTCTTCGATCTGCTCAAGTCGCAGCTCGGGTTCAGCGACCAGCAGCTCGGTCTGCTCTACTCGGTCTACAGCGTGGCGGCGGTCATCGTCCTGCTCGGCGGCGGCTACATCATCGACCGCTGGGGCACGCGGAAGTCGATCGCGCTCTTCGCGATCATCTGCCTGGGCGCGGCCTTCGTCACGGCCGTCTCGGCGAACTTCGCGGTGATGGCGACGGGGCGCTTCCTGCTCGGTGTCGGCGCCGAGCCGCTCATCGTCGCGGTGACCACCGCGCTCGCGAAGTGGTTCAAGGGCAAGGAACTGAGCTTCGCCTTCGGGCTCAACCTGACGATCGCGCGCCTCGGGTCGGCCTCGGCCGACTGGTCGCCGACCTGGGCGCGGCCGCTCTACGCGACCTGGCAGGATCCGCTCTGGCTCGCGACCGCGATTGCCGGCATCTCGGTGGCCGGCGCGTTCCTCTACTGGATGCTCGAGGCGCGGGCGGCGGACCGGTACGTGCTGGGGGCGGCCGGCGGCACCGACAAGCTCGAACGCCGCGGCCTCTTCTCGTTCAGCGCGTCCTACTGGTACATCGTGGCGCTCTGCGTCGTGTTCTACTCGGTCGTCTTCCCGTTCCGCGCCTTCGCCATCTACTACTTCCAGCAGGCGCACGGCCTCGAGCGTGAGGCGGCCGGACTGCTCAACAGCTTCCTGCCGGTCTCGGCGATGATTGCGACGCCGCTCTTCGGCCTGCTCGTCGACCGCGTGGGCAGGCGCTCGCTCTTCATGGCGATCGGATCGCTGGTGCTTCTTCCTCTTTTCCTCGTCGTCACCTACGCGCCCGCGGGGGCTCCCGTGGCGCTCGGCGGGGCCTCGATTCCGCTCACGCTGCTGGTCGTGATGATCCTGCTCGGGCTGGCGTTCTCGTTGATTCCCGCCGTCATGTGGCCCTCGGTGGCCTACATCGTCGAGGAGCGGCGGCTCGGCACCGGCTACGCGCTCATGACGCTCTGCCAGCAGATCGGCATGGCGATCGTGCCCTGGGCCATCGGGTTCACCAACGACCTGTTCGGCGCGAGCGAGACCAACCCCGGCGGCTATGCGGCCGGCATGTGGATCTTCACCGCGCTGGCCTCGCTGGGGCTGCTCTTCTCGTTCATGCTCTGGCGCACGGAGCGCGGCCCGGGGTCGCACGGGCTGGAGACGATCACCACGAAGGGCGCCTGACGCTCACCTCGCCCTGGTGAGTGCCGAGAGCCAGGCCCAGAAGACCGATTCGCGCGTCCGGTCGCGGAACGGATCGCGGGCCTCGGTCGAGAGCCCGCGCACCGCGCGCGCCGCCTCGAGCCGTTCGATCTCGCGCCGCCGCTCGTCGAGGGCGGCAATCTGCGCCTCGCGCGCGCGGGCGAGGCCGCCCTGGCCGATGAAGTCCATGAGGCGTCGAAGCTCCCCGGGATCGAAGAAGGTGCCGTGCTCCCGGCACACGTCGAGCACGATGCCCGAGCCCCGGGCGAAGTTCACGCGGTTCATGAAGCGCTGGCAGTCGGGACACTTGCGGTAGCGGACCCGCTCCGGCCGACTCGTCGAGGCGTGCCTCACGCCGTCCGGCGCCTCGCGCGGCGGACGCCGGGTGGCGAGCGCGCCGAGCGTCGCGTGCTCGCGCTGGCTGCACAGCCGCTCGAACGTGGGGGGATCCACCCAGACGCCGTCGCAACGGCCGCAGTCGTGGACGGTCACCTCGCCGACCGTGATGGGAGACATGCGCTCGCGGCAGCGCGGGCACACCCGCGGCGCCGCGTCGGCGGGCGCGCGCGAGGCCGGCGTGCCGCAGCGGGGGCAGTACGCCGTGCCCGTGAAGACCGGGCCGAGGCACGAGGGGCAGGCGATGGTCGCCAGCCGCGCACGGCAGTAGCCGCACCGCGTGGCATCGGGAGAGGCCGGCGCCCCGCAATTGGGGCACTGCATCGACTGGGCAGGCTTCGGACGGCCCGGCATATCGAGTCAATCGGCAGGGACGGCCGGCGGCTGTAGAGCCCGCAGCCCCGAACGCCGGACGCCTGACCGGA
>JAHDVQ010000024.1:8050-35531 GCA_023384595.1 Vicinamibacteraceae bacterium
GGACGCCGGATATGATCTCCCCCATGCCCGAAGGCTGGCAGGGTTGGGACGCGTATGCGGCCTACTACGATTGGGAGAACGCCCGCACGGTGGGACGCCGCGACGTGGCGTTCTGGCGCGAGTTCGCGGGGCGACACCCCGGGCCCGTCCTCGAACTGGGCTGTGGCACGGGCCGCATTGCCGCTCCGCTCGCCCGGGCCGGCCTGCGCGTCGTGGGCCTCGACCGCTCGGCCCCGATGCTGGCGCACGCCTTCCGCCGCCGGCGCCGCCTGCCGCTCGCCTCGCGGCCGCACCTCGTACGCGGCGACATCAGGAGCCTGCCGTTCCCCGACGCGTCCTTCGGCGTGGTGCTCGCCCCCTACGGCATCCTGCAGTCGCTGCTCAGCGACGACGACGTCCGCGCGACGCTCTCGTCGGCGGCCCGTGTGCTCACACCCGGCGGACGGCTCGGCATCGACCTCGTGCCCGACGTGCCCCGATGGCGCGAGTACCGCAACCGCGTCACGATGCGCGGTCATCATGGGAAGGACCGCACGCCGATCGCGCTCGTCGAATCCGTCGAGCAGGATCGTGCCCGCGGGCTCACCGTCTTCCACCACGAGTACCGCGAGGGGCGCGGCGCGGGGGCGAAGGTGGCGCGCTTCACGGTCACGTTCCGGACGCTGCCGGTGCCGCTGGTTCGCACGCACCTCGAGGAGGCCGGCTTCGACGTCGACGTCGTCCTCGGCGATTACCAGGGAAGGCCGGTCTCGGACGACGCCGACTCGTGGATCCTGCTGGCTACGCGGCGTCCGGGCTCCACCAGGCGGGCGCGCACCGCGTGACGGCGCGTGCCGCCGGCAGGGCGCTACTTCTTCGTGCGCCCGGCGTAGACCAGGCCGAGGCCGGCGACGACGGCCACGATGCCGACAATGGGCGGGAGCGGAATGGTCTCGCGCGTGCTCCGGCTCACCTCGACGGGCCCCGCGTCGAGGACCGTCTCCTTCCTCGTGAACGAGAGGCCCTGGAGGGCCAGGGCGGCAAGACCGAGGACGATGAGGATGATGCCCGCGATGCGCATGGTGGGTCTCCCGGGCCGGCCGAGCCGGCCACGCTGGCCGCCGTTGTGTGCGGTCAATTCTCCACCGGAACGGGCCGGTGCCGCCAGTCCCCGTGATAAACTTCAGGGTCGTTTTTCTCGGCTTTTTCGAGCGGGGTGACCCCATGTCCGGCCATTCCAAATGGCATACCATCAAGCACAAGAAGGGCGCGGCCGACGCCAAGCGCGGCAAGATCTTCACGCGCATCATCAAGGAACTGACGGTGGCCGCCCGCGCCGGCGGCGGCGACCCCGATATGAACCCGCGGTTGCGCACCATCATTGCCGACGCGAAGGCGGCCAACATGCCCGCCGAGAACATCAAGCGCGCCATCAGGCGGGGCACCGGTGAAGAGCCGGGCATGACCTACGAGGAGGTCACCTACGAGGGCTACGGCCCCGGGGGCGCCGCGCTCATCGTCGACGCGCTGACCGACAACCGCAATCGCACGGTGGGTGAACTGCGCCACCTGCTCTCGAAGCACGGCGGCAACCTCGGCGAGACCAACAGCGTCGCCTGGATGTTCGACAAGAAGGGCTACATCGTCGTCTCGAAGGAGAAGGCGGACGAAGAGCAGTTGATGGCGGCCGCGATCGAGGCCGGGGCCGACGACCTGCGCGACGACGGCGACTCGTGGGAGGTGCTGTCGGCACCCGACGCCTACCAGGCCGTGCTCGAGGCCGTGAAGGAGCTGGGCATCGAGCCCGACGCGGCCGAGGTCACGATGCTGCCGCAGAATTACGTGAAGCTCGAGGGCAAGGAAGCCACACAGATGGTGCGGCTCATGACGGCGCTCGACGACCACGACGACGTCAACAAGGTGTATTCGAACTTCGACATCGAGGAGAAGGAGATCGAGGCCTCCCTGGCGTGAAAGTCTTCGGCATCGATCCCGGCTCGATCCGCACCGGTTTCGGGTGCGTCGCGAGCGACGGCATCCGCCACCGGCTCGTCGCGGCCGGTGCCGTGCTCACGCCCCCCCGCGCGTCCCTTCCCGAGAAGCTGCTCGTCATCCACCGCGCGCTCGCCGCGGAGATCGCCCGCACGCGCCCGCACTGCGTCGTCGTCGAGAACGTGTTTCACGCGGCCAACGTGCGGAGCGCGCTGGTGCTGGGCCAGGCGCGGGGCGTCGCGCTGCTGGCGGCCGTCGAAGCCGGCCTGCCCGTCTTCGAGTACACCCCCGCCGAGGTGAAGCGCGCCGTCGTCGGCTACGGCCGTGCCGACAAGCAGCAGGTCCAGCGGATGGTGATGCTCCTGCTGGGGCTCGTCGAGGCGCCGACGCCCTTCGACGCGTCCGACGCCCTCGCGAACGCGCTCTGCCACGTGCACGCGGGGCAGGATCCGGGGCGCCGGGCGCAGGAAGCCGCCCTCGAGGGGAGCCGCGTCGCTCCGTCGCGGCGGCGGGGCGGGGCCCGCTCGTGGCGGGCGCTCGGCGAGGCCGAGGTCACGACGCTCCTGGCACGGGTCCGGCAGGCGGGCGTCAAGGGATGATTGCCTTCCTGCGCGGCCGCCTCATCGAGAAAGGGCCGCAGGCGCTCGTCGTGGACGTCAACGGCGTGGGGTATGCCGTGTCGGTGCCGTTGTCGACCTTCTACGAGCTGCCCGAGCCGGGCACCGAGGTCGCGCTGCGCGTGCACACCGTGGTGCGCGAGGATCAGATTGCCCTCTACGGCTTCCTCACCGCGCTCGAGCAGCGCCTCTTCGACCGGCTCATCACGGTCAACGGCGTGGGGCCGCGCCTGGCCCTCACCGCGCTCTCGGGCATCGAGCCGGCGGGGCTGATCGAGGCGGTCCGCGCGTCCGACATCGCGAGGCTGTCGAAGATTCCCGGCATCGGGAAGAAGACGGCCGAACGCATCGCGCTCGAACTGAAGGACAAGCTCGATGGCGGGCCCGACACGACCGGCGCAGGCGGAGCGCCCAGAGCCGCCGGGCGGACCGTGCGCGACGACGTCCGATCGGCCCTCGTGAACCTGGGCTACAACGAGGCGCTCGCCGAGAAGGCGCTCGACGCCGTGATGAAGGACGCCGCCGAGCCCGCGGTCTTCGAGCAGCTGCTGCGACAGGCGCTGCAGCGCCTCGCACGGTGACGCCATGTCGGACCGCCTCGTTTCCGCCGCACGTGAACCCGAGGACGTCCAGTTCGAGGCGGGGCTGCGTCCGCGGCTCCTCGACGAGTACGTGGGCCAGGACCGCGTGCGCGAGAACCTGTCGGTCTCGATCGCGGCGGCGCGGCAGCGCGGCGAGGCGCTGGATCACGTGCTGCTCTACGGACCGCCGGGGCTCGGCAAGACGACGCTCGCGCTCGTCATCGCGAACGAGCTGACCGTCCCCGTGCGCTCGACCGCGGGGCCGGTGCTCGAACGCCCCGGCGACCTGGCCGCGATTCTCACGAACCTCCAGCCGAACGAGGTGCTCTTCATCGACGAGATTCACCGGCTGACGCCGGCCATCGAGGAGATCCTCTACCCGGCGATGGAAGACTACGAGCTCGACATCGTGATCGGGCAGGGTCCCGGGGCGCGCTCCGTGAAGGTGCCGCTGCAGCGTTTCACGCTCATCGGCGCCACCACGCGCACGGGGCTCCTGACCTCGCCCCTGCGCAGCCGCTTCGGCATCGTGCACCGGCTCGACTTCTACACCAGCGCGGACATGCTCGAGATCGTGCTGCGCTCGGCGCGCATCCTGAAGGTGGACATCGACGACGAGGCCGCGCGCGAGATTGCGGGCCGCACGCGCGGCACGCCGCGGATCGCGAACCGGCTGCTGCGGCGGGTGCGCGACTACGCGCAGGTCCGCGCCGACGGGCGCATCACGCTCGACGTCGCGCGGCGCGCGCTCGACCTGCTCGACGTCGACGAGCACGGCTTCGACGAGGTCGACCGCCGGCTGCTGCGCGCCATCATCGAGAAGTTCAACGGCGGTCCCGTGGGCGTCAACACGCTGGCGGCGTCGCTCAGCGAAGAGCGTGACGCCATCGAGGACATCTACGAGCCGTTCCTCATGCAGATCGGGTTTCTCGAGCGGACGCCGCGCGGCCGGGTCGCGACCGCACGGGCGTACGAGTACTTCGGCCTGCTCCCTCCCCGAAAGGACATGAAGCTGTGGTGAGTCCGTCTGCTCCCAGCCCGCACATTGCCGTGGGCCGGCCGCTGCGCCGCGTCCGTGTCGCCTCGCTCGCCACCTACGTGCCGCCGCGCCTGCTGACCAACAAGGACCTGGAGCAGATGGTCGAGACGACCGACGAGTGGATCCTGCAGCGGACGGGCATCCGCGAGCGGCACATCGTCGACCCCGGCGTCGCGACCTCGGACCTCGGGGCCGAGGCGGCGCGGCTCGCGCTCGATCGCGCGGGCGTGACGGCCGGCGACATCGGCGTCATCGTCGTCGGCACGACCACGCCCGACACCATCTTCCCGAGCACCGCGTGCCGGATCCAGCACAAGATCGGCGCGAGCAGGGCCTGGGGGTTCGACCTCGGGGGAGCCTGTTCCGGCTTCACCTTCGCGCTGACGGCCGCGGCCAACCTCGTGGCGTCGGGCGCGCACGAGCACGCGCTGGTGGTCGGCGCCGACGTCATGTCGAGCATCATCGACTACACGGATCGCGCGACCTGCGTGCTGTTCGGCGACGGCGCGGGCGCCGTGGTGGTGTCGCCGTCGGACGATCCCGAGCTCGGCATCCTCGACTTCGCGAACGAGATCGACGGGAGCGGCGGTCCCGCGCTCTGCATGCCGGCGGGCGGCAGCCTGATGCCGGCCTCGCACGAGACCGTCGAGAAGCGCCTGCACTACGTGAAGCAGGACGGCCAGGCGGTCTTCAAGTTCGCGGTGCGGAAGACCGAGGAGATCTGCCGGCGCGTACTCGCGCAGCAGGGACTCGGCCCCGAGCACGTGGACCTGTTCGTCTCGCACCAGGCCAACCGGCGCATCATCATGTCGGCGGCCGACAAGCTCGGCCTGCCCCCCGAGAAGGTCATCGTCAACATCGAGCGGTTCGGCAACACGACGGCGGCGACCATCCCGCTGGCGCTCGAGGACGCGCGCCAGGAAGGGCGGCTCGAGAAGGGCGACCTCGTGCTGCTCACCTCGGTGGGCGCCGGCTTCACCGTGGGATCGGTGCTGATGCGCTGGGCGTGCTGATCGGCCCGGCGGCGTTCACGCGATGCTGCGATCGGCGACGGCTGGCGCGGCAGGCTCCTCGGGCGGGGGGAAGAGCAACGGACGGCGGCCCAGGCTCTCGAGGCCCTCGAGAATGTCCGACGCCCAGTTGAACACGTCTCGCCCGGCGACGATGCGCCGCATCGTCCGCATGCGGCGCTCCTGATCGACGGCGGGCATGTCGATGGCGCGTCCGAGCGCCGCCGCGAAGCCCTCGATGTCGTACGGGTTCACGATGATCGCGTCGCCCAGCTCCTGGGCCGCTCCCGCGAACTCGCTGAGGACCAGGACCCCCTTCAGGTCGTCGCGCGAGGCGACGAACTCCTTGGCGACCAGGTTCATCCCGTCGTGCAGCGAGCTGACGACGCAGAAGCGCGCCATTCTGAACAGCGGGACCAGGCTCTGCACGGGCAGCGCCGACTTGTGGTAGACGACCGGCACGGCGCCGCCCTCGACGGCGTGCCGGCGGTTGATGCGCTCGACGGCGCGGTCGATCTCCGTCTCGATAGCGCTGTAGCTCCCCAGCTCCGAACGTGATGGCACGCCCACCTGCACGAAGGTGAGCGTGCCTCGCAGCTCCTTCCTTCGCGTGAGAAGGCGGTCGAGCGCAGCCAGGCGTTCCGGGATGCCCTTGGTGTAGTCGAGCCGGTCGACGCCGACGCCGACAATCTGTCCCCTCAGCCCGAACCGCTCGACGAGCCGCTGCCGTTCAACCTCGGTGGCAGGGTCTGCCACGATGTCCTGGATGCGGTCGAAGTCGATGCCGATCGGCACCGACACGACGGCGCAGTCGTGCCGGCCGAGCGAGACGTAGGGACCGTTGGCGCTCACGTCGTCGCCGAGCTCGTCGAGCGTGGCCATCACGTAGTTGCGTCTGTCGCGCTCGGTCTGGAAGGCCACGAGATCGTTGGCCAGCAGGCCGAGGAGCAGCTCGCGGCGCCACGGGCAGACGCGCAGCCGGTCGGGCGAGGGCCACGGGATGTGCCAGAAGATGGCCGTGCGCGCGTCGGGCCGGCGCGCCCGCAGCTCGGCCGCGACGAGCGCGAGGTGGTAGTCCTGGATGAAGACGAGCGTCGCCGGGTTGGCCATCTCCTGGTGGATGGCCGCGGCAAACTGCGCGTTGACGCGCCGGTAGGCGACCCAGTCGGCCTCGCGGAAGATCGGCCGCACGTCGACGACGTGGCAGAGCGGCCACAGGCCCTCGTTGGCGAGCCCGCCGTAGTAACGCGAGAAGTCCGGCTCGTCGATCCACAGCCGGCGCAGCGTGTACGACGGCGCGTCGGGCGGCACGAGCACGTGATCGCGCTCGTCGACGACGGCACGGTCGGCCGTGCCGGCCCCGTGCGCCACCCAGACGCCGCCCCGCTGCCGCATGAGCGCGTCGAGCGCGACGGCCACGCCGCCGGCCGTCGCCGGACAGTAGACGCTGCCGTCGTCGCGGTAGGTGTGGACGTAGGGCTCGCGGTTCGAGGCGACGATGAGCGGCTTGCCGCGGGCGGGCGCGTGCTCGCCCGCGCGGCGCAGGGCATTGCGGAACAGCACCGGCCCCACCGTCTCGTGGACGGCCACGAGCGCCACCGCCAGCGCCTGCACCCTCGTGCCCCACCCCAGGAACTCCGAGGCGATGACCGCGCCGAGTCCCAGCGTGATGCCGGCCTGCGAGAAGAGCCCGCGCCAGACGAGCGGCGCGATCTCGGGCTCGATGTCGGCCGCCCTCGACGCGAGCCGCGTTCCCAGCCTGAGAAACAGCAGGCGCGCCGCGACGAGGCCCACGACGACGGGCCACATCGTGGCGAGCGCCTGCAGATCGAGGGCCGAGCCCGCGGCCGCGAAGAAGACGACGAGCACGGGCAGCGAGCCCTTGCTGATGGCGATGCGGAGCACCTCGCCCTGTCCGCGCGCGACGTTGCCCACGACGAACCCGGCGGCAATGCCGGCGAAGATCGGCTCGAGGCCGAGCATGCGCGCCGCCTGGCTGCCGACGAGCGAGAGCACCAGCAGCACGGCGGTCAGCTCGCGGCCCACGAACGTGACGTAGAGCGCGAAGGCGGCGCCGACGAGGGCGCCGCCCGCGAGCGAGCCGACGAGCAGCCACGCCATCTCGACGAGCAGCGCGAGGTCGCCAGCCGCGCCAGGCGTGAGCAGCCAGCGCAGCGCCTGAAGCGACAGCGAGAAGACCGCCACGAGCGCGAGGTCGCCGAGGATGGTCGTGCTGAGCACGACGTCCGTCAGCCGGCCGCGCGCCCGCTGCTCGGCGACGACGGCGACGCTCACCACGGGCGAGAAGGTCGCGACGGCCGCCGCCAGCAGCGACGCGAGCGCCCACCTGACGGGAGGGCTCGCCTCGGGGTGGATGGGCAGCCACGGCCACGCCAGGCCCAGCAGCAGCGCGAGCCCGCCGTAGAGCACCAGGACGAGCGCCAGCGTGAAGCGGGTGGTCTGGGCCAGGCGCGGCGCCAGCCTCGACCAGCGCAACTCGAGGCCGCCGATGAGGCCGATGAGGGCGACGGCGGCGCCGTTGACCACTTGCAGGTCGCGCGCCATCTCGCGCGAGACGAGATCGGCCACCGACGGCCCGCACACGATGCCGAACAGCAGATAACCCGTGATGCGGGGCAGGCCGACGCGCGCCACCGCGTCGCCGATGACCGTCGCCGCGAGCAGCGTGAAGCCGACGGCGAGCGGCAGGTGGTAGAACGGCGACACCGCCTCGGGGCTGGCCTGGCGCAGGGCGGCCATCGCGACGACGATGGCCGCGAGGGCGAACAGGCGTCTCACGACGCGTCCTCCACGCCGCGCGAGAGCCAGAGCGACGCGACCTCGCCGACGACCGTGCCCAGCGTGACCGCGCCGAAGGCGAGCTGCAGCCACGGGTCCACGGTGTGGAGCTGGGCGAGGTTCACGAGAAAGGCCATGCCGATGACGCCGGGCCAGACGAGCAGACGCCCGAGCGACTCCCGCGCGGTGATGCCGAGCACGAGGGCCGCGACCCGCCCGCCGAGGAGCTTCCCGGCGAGCCGCAGCGTCGCGAAGACGAGGGCCGCGACGACCACCGCCGTCGTGATGGTGAGCAGCGCGCCGGCCGCGACGACGAGCAGGACGACCACCGGCCGCTGGATCGGATCCATGTAGCGTCGGACGAACTCCTCGCCCGGCGCGCGAGACCAGAGGGCGCCCGCGGCCAGCCCGGTGAGCAGCGCGGGCGTGCCCAGGTATTGCGCGGCCCCGCCGAGCAGGAGCAGCAGCCCCGCGACGACGGTGACACGCTCGGCCTCGCCGTGGCTGCCGCGCAGGAGCAGCCATCCAGCCGCCGCAAAGAGGATCGCGAGCGCGGCGGACCGGCCGACGACGAAGAGGGCGGCCCGCCACGTCGGCTCCTGCACCGCCGCGAGCAGCAGCGCCCCGAGCAGGATCGGCACCACGTCGTCGAGATCGGCGAGCCGCGCGAAGGTGGGCCCCGGCGTCGAGGTGGACGGGGTCGACGCGGCCGCGGCGATCGCCGCCGCGCCGAGCGCGAGTGCGATGGCCGGCGTCAGCGTCCCGCCCGTGACGGCGAGCCAGGCGGCGCCCGCGCCGCCCACGAGGCCCATGACGATGATCGATTCGGCGGTCGAAGCCAGCAGCAGCCGCCGCTCGCCCGGCGAGTTGAGGCGCAGCCCGAGGCCGACGAAGACGCCGAGCGCCGCCATGGCCACCGAGAGGAGCGGGCTCGCGCCGACGACCAGCTCCGGCGTGGCCAGGCCGAGAGCCGAGGGCCCGAGCAGCCAGCCCACGGGCACGAGCCACAGCGCGGGCGCGGCGAGCAGCGCCGACCCGGGCACCCATCGCCACAGGCGGCTCGTGTCGAAGCGGTCCTTCGACGCGTTCACGAACACGTCGAGCGCATCGGCGCCGCCGTCCTCGGACCGGTATCGCTCCCGTTCCGCCGTGGAGCCGCGCCAGGGCATCAGCCGGCGGCCCTCGCCGCCAGCAGCGCCACCGGCAGGCGCCGCATGGAGTCGCCCGCGAAGAGCCATCGCTCCGCTCGGTGCGACATGGGCCGGCACCGCTCTCCGGTGAGCAGGTTGACCCACGTCCCGGACGGGGCGCCGGGAGGCAGGAGCACGCGGCTCGTCTTCCACGCCTCCCCGGTCGGCCACTCGTCGGGCCCACTGCCCACGAGGCGCGCGGCGAGACGCGGCGCCACGGCGAGCAGCCACTCGCCCTCGTGGTGCCTCGCGTAGGCGACGAGGCCCGCCGGCACGGTGACGTCCGTGTCGCACGGCACGTAGGTGCCTTCCAGAAACAGCGCCGGCCACCGGCGCCGTATCCGAAGCCCCATGGCCGTGAGATAGAGCTTGAGGCGGCCGTCCGGCCAGGCGGCGAGCATCTGGACGATCGCGCGGTGGCGATCCTCGGTGAACGTCTCCACCTCGTCGAGGCTGGTGAGCGGCAGGATCGGCTCCATCGAGGTCAGCGCCGCCGCCCGCCGCGCGAAGTCGACAGGACGCCGGTTGTCCGGATCGACCAGGTTCAGATCCCACAGCTCGCTGCCCTGGTAGAGGTCCGCGACGCCCGGCACGGTCGAACGCAGGAGCACCTGGCTGAGCGAGTTCACGAGGCCGATCCGCGCGACGCGCTGCTGGAACGGCAGCAGCATGGGCAGCAGGCGAGCGCCCGTCGCGCCCGTGAGGACACGCTCGACGAAGCGCGTGACGGCGTCCTCGTAACCCGCATTCTGCGTGAGCCAGCTGGTGTGGACCTTGGCCTCGCGAATCGCCTTGATCATGTACGTCTGCAGGCGGGCGACCAGGTCGGCGGGTGCTTCGGTGACCCCGTCGAGGCCGGCGGGCCACGCGCCAACGAGCACCTGGTAGAACCGGTACTCGTCGTTGCGATCGGGCGCCCAGTCGCCGTCGAGCAGCCGCCGCTCGCGAGCGGTGATGCGGAGCCAGCGCGACAACTCGCGCCGCCACGTCTCGGCGACCTCCGACAGGGCCGCGATGCGGGTCCGTACGTCCTCGCCGAGCTTCGTGTCGTGCGTGCCCGTCGTCACCATCGAGCGCGGATGCGTGAGCTGCCGCGCGATGTTCGCCGAGTGGAACGCCGCGACCGGGGTGCCGAAGCGCGAGGGCTCGCCGCCGACTTCGTTGAGCGCGAGGAGCACGTTGTAGCGGTAGAAGGCGGTGTCCTCGACGCCCTTGGCCTGCACGGGGCCCGTGTACTGCTGGAGGCGCATCGCGAAGCGGCCGAAGGCGTCGTATTCCTCGGCATCGCGCGGGGCGAACGCGTCGCCGGCGGCCGCGGCGTCGCCGGGCGCGACGGGCAGCACCACGGCTCGCAGGAAATCGAAGATCGACGACTCCATGGCCGGGTTGCGGCGCCGGGCCCGGCCGATGGCGATGTCGATGGTCCGGGCGTCGTCGGCCGTCCAGCCCGTCGTGGTGACGTAGGTGCGGTAGACCGGCAGGCACGCGACGAACTCGATGAGCGCGTCGCGCAGGCTGTTGAGCGTGAAGTCGCGCGAACGGCGGTTCCCCTCCGAGATGCGGTTGAGGGCGTGCGCGAGCACGTTCAACTCGCTCGCCATCGACGTGTCCATGATGAGGCGCTTGGTGCCGTAGACGATGTCGTCGAACGTCTCGTCGAGACTGGTCAGACGGCGGTAGAGGCGCAGCAGCGGCTTCTGGCCGGCCGGATCGACGAAGAGCCCCAGCACCTGGTTGAGCACCTCGTAGCCGGTGGTGCCGGCCACCGGCCACGCCGCGGGCAGGTGCTCGCCCTTCGAGAGGATCTTCTCGGCCGCCAGCCACAGGGAGTGCGGCACATCCGGGCCGGGCGCGCCGGCGTGGCCCCGGACCGCGCGCGCCACCGCGTGCAGGCGCTCGAAGTACGCCGTCGGATCGTAGAGCCCGTCGGCGTGGTCGATGCGGACGGCGTCGACGGCGCCCTTCGCGAGCAGGCGGCCGAGCAGCGCGTGCACCTGATCGAAGACCGCATCGAGCTCGACCCGCACGCCGCCGAGGTCGTTCACGTCGAAGAACCGCCGGTAGTTGATCTCGTGGGCGGCCGTGCGCCAGTACGAGAGCCGGTAGGGCTGCGCCTCGAGCAGGTCGTGCAGCACGTCGAAGGACGCCGTCGTGCCGGGGCGCCCGTTGGCCGCGACGAGCGCCGCGTCCACGTGCGCCCTGATGGCTGACGACTGGGCGACGAGCCGGGCCAGGCGCTCGCGCGCGACCTCCTTCTCGCGCTGCCGCTCGGCGATGCGAACCGGATCGCGCTCGGTGTAGGCGGGCAGGTTGGCCAGGCTCGTGAGGATGCTGAGGAACTCGCGGAGATCGGGATCCGACGGTCCGAGCGACGCCTCGAGCGCGTCGAGCCCGATGCGCAGCGCCCGCGGCGACTGCCGCGGGTTGATGGGCAGGACGAGGCCGTTGTAGTCGAGCACGAGCTGGCCGTCGTCGTAGACCAGCCGCAGCTCGCCGCGTTCGAGCACGCGCCCGTACTGGTCGGCCAGCACCGGCAGGAGAATCTTGTCGTGCAGCTCGGTCTTGACCGGTTCCCAGTCGATGTCGAAGTGCTCGGCGTAGGGCGAGCAGGTGCCGCTCTCGAGCACGTCGCGCCACCAGGCGTTCTCGACCGGGTCGAGGCCCATGTGGTTCGGGACGAAGTCGATGACGTGGCCGAGCCCGTTCGCGTGCAGCGCCTCGATGAACACCTGGTAATCGGCCTCGGCGCCGATCTCGGGGTTGAGGGCGTTGTGATCGCAGATGTCGTAGCCGTGCGTGCTGCCCGGCCGGGCGCGCAGATAGGGCGAGGTGTAGACGTGGGTGACGCCCAGCCGCGCCAGGTACGGCACGATCGCCGCCGCGTCGCGGAAGCCGAACCCGGCGTGCAACTGCAGGCGGTACGTGTTCACGGGCACGGCCCGATCGTGGTGCGCGGTCGTCTCAGCCATGGGAGGTGGTCAATACCAGGGCGCCGGCCCGGCCGAAGGTGGCCGTCTCCGCGTTCCAGTCCATCACAACGGGCTGTGGCGACGCCACATAGGCGGGCGCCTCGGTCGTGAGCGCCGTGCGCCAGCCCCGTGTGCCCGCGCCGGCTGGCGCGCCAGCCAGCCAGCGCTCGAGCGGCACCACGGCCGGTCCCCTGAGCGCACACACTACCAGTGTTCTGGCCTGCCGGTCCCTATAGGCGACGGCCACGACGTCGTCCGACAGCGCCAGGGTGCCGTCGTACTCGCTCGTCCACACGAGCGCACGGCGCAGGGCCAGCGCGTCGCGATAGAGGCGAAGCACGCCGGCGTGGACCGGGTCGTCGAGCTCGTCCCAGGCGAGGCGGCTTCCGATGAAGGTGTCGAGCGCCTGCGGGTCCGGGATCGCCGCGCGGAGGGCCTCGGACGCGAACGCCGAGAAGTGCGCGAACTCGCGCCGTCGCCCCTCCGTCACGGACGCGCCGAGCGCGTCGGCGTGGTCGGTGAAGAAGCGGAACGGCCGCCGGGTCGCCCACTCCTGTCCCATGAAGAGCAGCGGGGTGTGGGGCGTCGTGAGCAGCAGGACCGACGCGGCGCGCCACGCCTCCGGCGGCACCTGATGGTGCAGCCGCTCTCCGAAGGCGCGATTGCCCACCTGGTCGTGCGTCTGGATCGAGACGACGAAGCGGCCCCGGCCGATCCCCTCGCTCGACGTGCCGCGCGGAGCCCCGCGGTGGATCGAGTGCTCGCCGCCATACAGCCATCCCCGATCGATGGTCCGGGCCAGCGACGACGTGCTGCCCGAGAAGTCACGGTAGTACCCCTCCGAATCGCCGGCGAGCGCGACGCGGACGCCGTGGTGGAAGTCGTCGGCCCACACGGCATCGAGTCCGTAGCCGCCCCGTTCGCGAGGCTGCACGATCGTGGCGAGGTTGCGATCGTCCTCGGCCACCACGAGCGCGTGACGCTCGCCCGCGGCGCCGTGCACGGCGGCGGCCGCCTCGGCGAGGAAGTGCTCCGGGCTCTCGTCGTGCAGGTCGTGCGTCGCATCCAGGCGGAAGCCGTCCACGTGGTACTCGACGAGCCAGTGCAGGAGGTTCTCGATGAAGATCCGCCGGTTGAGTGTGGCGCCGGGGCCGTCGAGATCGATGGCGCGTCCCCACGGCGTACGGTGCCGCGGCGTGAAGATGCCGGGCACGAACGACGCGAGGTAGGCCCCGTCGGGGCCCAGGTGGTTGAAGACCACGTCGAGATGCACGCCGAGGCCGAGCGCGTGGGCCGCGTCCACGAACCGCCGCAGGTCGTCGGGCCGCCCGTAGCACCGCGACGGCGCGAAGAGCGCCGCGCCGTCGTAGCCCCAGTTCCGCGTCCCGGGAAAGTCGGCCAGCGGCATGAGCTCCACGACCGTGACGCCGAGATCACGGAGATGCGGCAGCCGGGCCGCGGCCGCCGCGAACGTCCCGTCGGGCGTGAAGGTCCCGACGTGCAGCTCGTAGACGACGGCGCGGTTGAGCGGCACGCCGCGCCATGCCGCGTCAGTCCAGCGGAATGCCGCGGGCGCGACGACCTCGGACGGGCCGTGCACGCCCTCCGGCTGGAAGCGCGAGATGGGGTCGGGCAGCGAGAGGCCGTCGAGCAGGAACCGGTAGCGGTCCCCGGCTCGCGCCTCGTCCACGACGACGGCCCACGTGCCGCCCGCCTCGCGATCGAGCGGCACGGGTCCCGCGGGCAGCCGGGGCGCGGTGCCGGCCGGCGCCTCGCCGGGTGATTCCAGGACGACCGCCACGGTCCGCGCCTCCGGCGCGGGCACGCGGAAGCGCACGCCGCGTCCACCGTCGATGGGGACCGCGCCCAGCCACGGCCGCCACGGCTGCCCTCGCGACGCCGCCATCGATCACGCCTCCCACGGCTCGGGGAACATCGCGAGCAGCCCGACGAGAGGGATGCGCAGCCAGTCGGGGCGGTTCCCCAGCTCGTATTGCAGTTCGTACAGCGCCTTCTCGGTCAGGTAGGCGTTCAGCAGCACCTCGAACGCCTTGTCGTCGTGCGGCACGATGGGTGAGCCGCCGAGGGTGTCGCGATACGCGCGGAGGAAGAGGACCGACGTCCACGTCTCGGCAAGGTGCGCCCAGGGCTCCAGCCGCTCGAAGTCGCGCGGCCGCGTGGCCGTGTACTCGAAGAGCGCCGCGTAGGCCGCGTAGCTGAACGAGCGCAGCATGCCGGCCACGTCCTTGATGGGCGGGTGCTTGGCGCGCCGCTCGGCGAGCGGGCGCATGGGTTCGCCCTCGAAGTCGAGGATGATGAAGTCGCCCTGGTTCCAGAGCACCTGCCCCAGGTGGTAGTCGCCGTGCACACGGGTGCGCTGGCCGCCGGCCGCCACCGTCGAGAGCTGGTCGAAGCTCTCGAGGATCGCGGGGCGCCGCGCGACGAGCCGCGAAATGTCGTCGCGGAGCGACTCGGGCGCGTGGCCCGACCGGTGCGCGAGCGTGTCGATGGCCGAGGTCGCGAGCGCCCGCATCGAGGTCGCGAGATCCGCGCGTTCGGCCTCGCCGAAGGGCTCCGGTTCGAAGGCCTCGTCGCCATCGCTCGTCGCGAGCGCGAGGTGCAGGGCCGCCGTCCGCCGCCCCAGCGTCACGGCGCTCTCGAGCAGCCCGCCCACCGTGTCGAGCACGACCAGCGGGACCGGCGTCTCGATGAGTTGGAGCAGAGAGGCCGGCCGTGTGATCTCGGGCGAGAGACGCTGCGACGAGGCGAGCGCGCGGTCGAAGAAGCGCCGGGCCTGGTCGAGCGCCTGGTCCCAGCCCGTGGCCTGGTGCTCGACGAGCGCGGTGAGCACCCCGAGCGTCGTGGTCGCGCCCTCGCGGTCCTCGTACTCGATGTGGCCGGCGAGCCGCGGCACGTGCGCGAAGCCGATGCGCTCGGTCAGGTGGCGCAGCACCTCGAAGTCGGGGTTCAGGCCCGGTTCGAGCCGGCGGATCACCTTCAGGATGAAGGCCTCGCCGTAGATGAACGACGTGTTGCTCTGCTCGCCGCCCACGCGGCGCGCCGGCAGCGTCGCCGCCGACTCGCCGCCCCGGACCTCGTCGTAGGCCGCCGTTCGCCGCGCCCTGACCGTGCCACCGCGCATTGTCAGCGTCCGGCCCGTCTCGATGGCCAGGAGCAGCGCGCGTGCGACGCCATCCTGGAAGCCGTCGTGCACGACGCCCTTGCGGGCGCCGCTCACCCTCGCCACGATCGCAGCCGGGTGGTCGTGTTGAAGCGAGTGGGCCGCCTCGCCCGAGGCCGTCGCCACCGGCATGAAGAACCGCTCCGCCGGGCCCTCGTCGTACGTGGCGTCGACGATCCAGAGGAACGACGGCTCGTGACCGCGCGTGAACACCGCCCAGTCGGCGATCTCGGCGTGGTCGAGCCGCCGCGCCTTGCCAGGGAACCACCGCTGGCGGAGGACGAAGTCGCGCAGGAAGTCGCGCTCGATGAGGTGGCGGACGCTCCCCTCGAGCATGGTTTCCCAGGCCCCGCTCGCGTAGACCGCGCGCGGCGGCGCTTCGGCCTCCGGTACCGTCCGCACGATGAGGTCCTCTTCGAACGGCCGCAGCTCGAAGAGCAGGAAGGCGTAGCCGCCGAGCGAGAGGAAGTACGGTGCCTCGCCGATGCGCGGGAACGCCGTCTGGTCGCGCATCTCGGTGGGCACCAGCCCCGAGAACCGTGAGAGGTCCACGAGGGCCGGCTGCACGCTGCGCGACAGGTTGGCCACGACGAGCACCGTGCGGCCCTCGTGCTGGCGCAGGTACGCGATGACGCGGCGGTTCGACGTGTTGAGGAACGTGAGCGAGCCGCGTCCGAACAGCCCGTGCTGCCTGCGCAACGCGATGAACCGCCGGACGAAGTTGAGAAGCGAGAACGGCGAGCGCTGCTGTGCCTCGACGTTGAGCGCCTGGTAGCCGTAGACGGCGTCCATGATGGGCGGCGCGAACAGGCGCGCCGGGTCGGCCGTCGAGAAGCCCGCGTTCCTGTCGCCCGTCCATTGCATGGGCGTCCGGACCCCGTTCCGGTCGCCCAGGTAGATGTTGTCGCCCATGCCGATCTCGTCGCCGTAGTAGATGATGGGCGTCCCCGGCAGGGTGAACAGCAGGCAGTAGAGCAGCTCGACGCGCTGGCGGTTGTTCTCCATGAGCGGCGCCAGACGCCGGCGGATGCCCACGTTGATGCGCATCTGCGGGTCGGCGGCGTAGGCGCGGTACATGTAGTCGCGCTCCTCGTCGGTCACCATCTCGAGCGTCAGCTCGTCGTGGTTGCGCAGGAACAGCGCCCACTGCGACGACTCGGGAATCGCCGGCGTCTGCCGCAGGATCTCGACGACCGGGTGAGCGTCCTCGAGCTGCAGCGCCATGAAGATGCGCGGCATCAGCGGGAAGTGGAAGGCCATGTGGCACTCGTCGCCCTGGCCGAAGTAGGCGCGCACGTCGGCCGGCCACTGGTTGGCCTCGGCGAGCAGCATGCGGGCCTGGTAGCGCTCGTCCACCTCGCGCCGGATGCGCTTGAGGAACTCGTGCGTCTCCGGGAGGTTCTCGCAGTTGGTGCCCTCGCGCTCGAACAGGTACGGGATGGCGTCGAGACGCAGGCCGTCGACGCCCATGTCGAGCCAGAACTTCATCCACTTCAGCACGGCGCGCTGCACGCGCGGGTTGTCGAAGTTCAGGTCGGGCTGGTGCCGGAAGAAGCGGTGCCAGTAGTAGGCGCCCGCCTCGGGATCCCACGTCCAGTTGGAGGGCTCCGAGTCGGTGAAGATGATCCGGACGCCGTCGTAGCGTCTGTTGGTGTCGCTCCACACGTAGTAGTCGCGCTTGGCCGAGCCGGGCGGCGCCTTCCGCGCGGCCTGGAACCACGGGTGCTGGTCCGACGTGTGGTTGATGACCAGCTCGGTCACCACCCGCATGCCGCGCGCGTGGGCCTCGCGCAGGAACGTCTTGAAGTCGCGCAGCGTCCCGTACGACGGGTGTACCGCCTCGTAGTTCGCGATGTCGTACCCGTCGTCGCGCAGCGGCGAGGGATAGAAGGGCAGGAGCCAGAGGCAGTCCACGCCGAGGTCCTGGAGGTAGTCGAGCTTGCTCGTCAGGCCCGGGAAGTCGCCGACGCCGTCGCCCGTGCTGTCGAAGAAGGCACGCACGTGCAGTTCGTAGATGACCGCGTCCTTGTACCAGAGTGGATCGGCCGCCCGCGTGTCCGTCATGGTCGTCACTACTCCGTCGCAGGGAAGAGGCGCAGGATGTGGGCTGCGCGGAAGCCGGGATCGAGGCGTACGTAGTTGCGGTCGCCCTGCCAGAAATACCGTTCGCCGCTGAGCAGGTCCTCGGCCCAGTAGCCGGCCGCCGGAAGGTTCCACCGGTCGATGGGCACGGCCACCGTCCCGTGCTGCATGTTGACGACATCGAGATTGACGACCATCAGCAGGTGCCCGGTCCCGTCGGGCGCCGACTTGCTGTAGGCGAGCAGCTGCCCGTTGTCGGTGTCGTGGAACTCGAGAAAGCGGTCGTGCTGCAGCGCCGGGTGCTCGTGCCTGATGGCGTTGACCTGCGTGATGAGCGGCGCAATCGACACCGGGTCGTGCCAGTCGCGCACGCGGATCTGGTACTTCTCCGAGTCGAGGTACTCCTCGCTTCCCGGCCGCACGGGACGGTTCTCGGCGAGCTCGAAGCCGCTGTAGATGCCGTAGTTCGCGCCGAGCGTCGCCGCGAGCACCAGCCTCACCTCGAACGCCGGGCGCCCGCCGCGCTGCAGGTACTCGTGCAGGATGTCGGGCGTGTTCGCGAAGAGATTCGGCCGAAGGTACTCCACGACGTCCGTGCGATAGAGCTCGGTGAAGTACTCCGTCAGCTCGGCCTTCCCGGTGCGCCACGTGAAGTAGCTGTACGACTGCTGGAAGCCGATCTTCGCCAAGTGCTTCATCACCTTCGGCCGCGTGAAGGCCTCCGAGAGGAACACCGTGTCGGGGTACTCGCGCCGGACCTCGGCGATGAGCCACTTCCAGAAGGCGAACGGCTTGGTGTGCGGGTTGTCCACGCGCAGGAGCCGCACCCCGCGCTCGACCCAGAACAGCACCACGCGCTTCAGTTCGTCCCAGAGCGCCGGCCACGCGTCGGTCTCGAAGTCGAGCGGGTAGATGTCCTGGTACTTCTTGGGCGGGTTCTCGGCGTACTTGATCGTGCCGTCGGGGCGGTGCCTGAACCACTCCGGATTCGACGAGACGTACGGGTGGTCGGGCGAGCACTGGAAGGCGATGTCGAGCGCCACCTCGAGCCCGAGTTCGTGCGCCCGGGCCTGGAAGAAGAGGAAATCGTCGATCGTCCCGAGCTCCGGGTGCACCGCGTCGTGCCCGCCCTCGGCGCTGCCGATGGCCCAGGGGCTCCCCGGGTCGTCCGGATTCGCCGAGAGCGTGTTGTTGGGCCCCTTCCGGAACGAGGTGCCAATCGGGTGGACGGGCGGCAGGTACACCACGTCGAACCCCATGGCGGCGATGCGGGGGAGGTCGTCGGCGGCTTCCCGCAGCGTCGCCCCCCGCGAGGGATCCCGCGTGGCCGAGCGCGGGAACATCTCGTACCACGCTCCCGTCCTGGCGCGCTCGCGATCGACCTCGATGGCACGCACCGGCTCGCTCGTCGACACCGGGCCGCGCGGCGCGTGGCGGGCCATGCGCGACGCGAGCTCGTCGTCGAGCGCCAGGCCCACCCGATCGGGCTGCGGGGCGTCGGCGGCGAGCGCCGCCGCGCGATCGGCGAGCCACGTCCTGCCCCCGGCGGCGTCGGCGGCACCGGCATCGGTCCCCCGCCGGCGCTTCGACGCGGGCGGTGCGAGCGCCTCCGCCGTCCGGGCCACGATGTGCGCGCCCTCGAGCAGCTCGCTCGCGACATCCTGTCCGGCCGCGTACTTCTTCTCGAGCTCGTGCCGCCAGCTCGCGAACCGATCGACCCAGGCCGCCACCACGTACTCGTAGCGTCCCATGGCCTCGACGAGGAAACCGCCGGTCCAGAGGTCGTTGTTGACGAGCGTCATCGGCGACTCCTGCCACGGACCGGGCCGCGCGCCGGGCGCGGTGTGACGGACGCGCAGCACCGCCGCCAACGTGTCGTGCCCGTCGGCGATGATGTCGGCCTCGACCGTCACCCGCTCGCCCACCGTCCGCTTGGCGGGATGACGGCCCCAGTTCACGTCGGGGCGCACCTGCTCGACGACCACGCGATAGGGGTGCTCCGGCTTGCTGTTCGACATGCGATCTCGTTCCTTCGTTCTGTAACGGCCGCCAGCCGACGGGGGAGCTGGCGGCGGCGGTTGCGTCCCGGCACGCCGGTGCCGGGAGCGACGGGGGCACGCGGGTGACGCGCGGCGAGGGGGAAAACCCGCCGGCTATCCCGCGACCCGGTAGCGCCCGAGGCGAAGCACCGCGAGCGAACGTGCCTCGAGCGGATACTGGTCGCCGCCGAGCAGGCGGCGGTGCTCGCGTGGCACGTGGGCCGTGTCGATCATGATCACCCAGCGCTCGTCGGCGAGCGTGGGCGGCAGCACGAACGGCGCCCGGGTATCCTGCGCGTTCAGCAGGATGAGCAGCGTGTCGTCGACGACCCGCCGCCCGCGGGCGTCGGTCTCGTCGATGGCATCGCCCGACAGCCGCACGGCCAGGCAGCGCACGTGCGGCGAGAACCACTTCTCGTCGGTCATCTCGGCGCCCGACGGATCGAACCACGCCAGATCCTTGACGCCCGCGCCCCGGATCTGACGCCCCTGGAAGAAGCGCCGCCGGCGGAGCACCGGGTGCCGCTTGCGGAAGGCGATGAGCGTCCGCACGAACTCGAGGAACTGCTGGCCCCGCGCATCGAGCGTCCACGACAGCCAGTTCAGGTCGCTGTCCTGGCAGTACGGGTTGTTGTTGCCGCGGTGGGTGAGACCGAGCTCGTCGCCCGAGAGCAGCATGGGGACGCCCTGCGAGAGCAGCAGCGTGGCCACCAGGTTGCGCCGTTGGCGCTCGCGCGCCTCCAGGATGTCCGCGTCGGCCGTCGGGCCCTCGACGCCGAAGTTGAACGACAGGTTGTGGTTCTCGCCGTCGCGGTTCTGCTCGCCGTTGGCCTCGTTGTGCTTCTGCGCATAGCTGACGAGATCGACGAGCGTGAAGCCGTCGTGCGCGGTGACGAAGTTGATGCTCGCGTACGGCCGCCGTCCGCTCTGCTCGTAGAGGTCGCTGCTGCCCGCCAGCCGCGTCGCCAGCTCCGACACCTGCCCCCCGTCGCCGCGCCAGAACCGGCGCACGCAGTCGCGGTAGCGCCCGTTCCACTCGGTCCAGCCCACGGGGAAGTTCCCCACCTGATAGCCGCCCTCGCCCAGGTCCCAGGGCTCGGCGATGAGCTTCACGCGCGACAGCACGGGGTCCTGGTGGATGATGTCGAAGAACGATCCCAGCTTGTCGACCGCGTACAGCTCGCGCGCGAGCGCGCTCGCCAGGTCGAACCGGAAGCCGTCGACGTGCATCTCGAGGACCCAGTAGCGCAGGCTGTCCATGATGAGCTGCAACACGCGCGGGCTTCGCATGTTGAGCGTGTTGCCGCAGCCCGTGAAGTCCTCGTAGAGCCGCTTGTTGTTCGGCGACAGCCGGTAGTAGGCGGCGTTGTCGATGCCGCGCAGCGAGAGCGTCGGCCCCAGATGGCTGCCCTCGGCCGTGTGGTTGTAGACCACGTCGAGGATGACCTCGAGGCCCGCCGCGTGCAGCGCGCGCACCATCATCTTGAACTCGCGCACCGACTCGATCGGGTTCCGCGAGACCGAATAGCGCAGGTCCGGCGCGAAGTAGGCCAGGGTGTTGTAGCCCCAGTAGTTCGTGAGCTTCCGCTCCACGAGGTGGTGCTCGTCCACGTGGTGGTGCACCGGCATCAGCTCCACGGCCGTGACCCCGAGCGACTTCAGGTGCGCGAGTGCCGGCTCGGAGACGAGGCCCAGATACGTGCCGCGCAGCTCGTCGGGCACCTCGGGGTGGAGCTTCGTGAAGCCCCGCACGTGCGCCTCGTAGATGACCGTTTCGTGCCAGGGCGTGCGCGGTGGGCGATCGTCGCCCCACGTGAACGCCGGGTCGACCACCGCCGCGAGCGGCGCGTACGGCGCGCTGTCGCGATCGTCTTTCGAGAGGTCCGCCTGCGCGTGCCCGACCACGAAGCCGAACATCGAGTCGTGCCACCGCACCATGCGCCCGACGGACTTGGCATACGGGTCGAGGAGCAGCTTCGCCGGGTTGAAGCGGTGCCCCTCGGCCGGCGCGTAGGGCCCCTCGACCCTGAACCCGTACAACTGTCCCGGCCGGATATCGGGCAGGTAGCCGTGCCACACCTGGTCGGTCCGCTCGGTCAGGCGCACGCGGGCCGCCTCGCGGGCCGCGTAGGGCGAGTCGAACAGGCACAGATCGACGCCCGTCGCGTGCTCCGAGAAGAGGGCGAAGTTCACCCCGACCCCGTCCCACGTCGCGCCCAGCGGAAAGGGCTGTCCCGGCCAGACCCTCATCGCGCGCCGGCCTTGACGCGGCCGCGATCGCCTCGGCCCGGACACCAGGGTCCGCCGGAGGCGGGCTGGACGACAACGACGAGAGGGACGGGGAGAACGCGAGGGGCTGGCATATCGTCAGGGAAGGCCCGCGGGGCCTCTGTCGAGTGTATCAAGACGGGGCACGGCGCGACCGGACGGTCCCAACGACTACAATGCGCCACGGCCCTTTTCGCCATGCGCCTCGACGACTTCACCTACGACCTGCCGCCGGAACTCATCGCGCAGGAGCCCCCGGCCGAGCGCGGCACGTCGCGGCTGCTCGTGCTCGATCGGTCGTCCGGGCGGGTGGAGCACACCGAGTTCGCCTCGCTGCTCGACCACCTTCGCAAAGACGATGTGCTCGTGGTGAACGATTCGAAGGTGATTCCGGCCCGTCTGCTCGGACGCCGCGTCCCGAGCGGGGGGCACATCGAGTGTCTGCTGCTCGGGCCCCTCGGGGAAGGGCGATGGGATGCGCTCGTGCACCCGGGTCAGAAGCTCGTCCCCGGCGCCAGGTTCGTGTGCGGCGAGGGCCCGGTGCGCATCCATGGCGAGATCGTGGGACGCGAGAGCTTCGGCCGGCGCACCGTGCGGCTCGAGGCCGAAGGGGCGCCCGACCTGTCTGCCGCCATCGACCAGGTCGGGCATGTGCCGCTGCCGCCGTACATCAAGCGCGGCGACACCCCGGGCGACCGCGAGCGCTATCAGACGGTGTTCGCACGCGAACGCGGGTCGGTGGCGGCTCCCACGGCCGGCCTGCACTTCACCGAGGCGCTGCTCGAGGCCATCCGGGCGCGCGGCATCCCCATCGTGCCGGTGACGCTGCACGTGGGCTACGGCACGTTCAAGCCGGTGCGGGTGGACGAGGTGGACGCGCACCGCGTCGACCCGGAGTACTACAGCCTCAGCGAGGCCAGCGCCGTGGCCATCAACGACGCGCTCGAGGCGGGGCGACGGCTCGTGGTGGTCGGCACCACCACGACGCGTGCGCTCGAGGCGGCCGCGGCGGCCACCGGACGGGTGAGTGCCGGGCATGGCACGACGGATCTCTTCATCCGTCCGGGACACACGTTTCGCGCGGTCGGGGCACTCGTGACCAATTTCCACGTGCCGCGGTCGTCGCTGCTCATGCTGGTCTGCGCGTTCGCGGGCCGCGAGCGCGTCCTGGCCGCCTACGCCGAGGCCGTCCGTCGCCAGTACCGGTTCTACAGCTACGGCGACGCCATGCTCGTCGTCTGATGTCTGATGGCGTGCGTGACGTCTGATGGCAGGCCCGTGCGCGCGCGGCCGCAGTGGGCGCACGCGGGGCAAGAGGGTTCGACAGCGCGGGAGTCGGTTCGATGAAGCTTGCCTACGAAGAGTTCGATCTCTCGGGTGTCGGCACCTACCCGCTCGCGTCGCGTGCGAGCAAGGTGCGCGTCGAACAGTTCGCGCGGCCGTGCCGCGATCCAAAGGCGGCGCGCGATCTCGTGGCGTCGTTCCCCCGGCTGCTCGCCGCCGACGAGCTCCGTGCCGCCGTCGAAGCCATCGTCGGGGCCCGCCGGGACGGACGGCCCGTCATCTGGGCCTTCGGCGGACACGTCGTGAAGACGGGCCTCGGCCCGATCCTCGTCGATCTCATGGAGCGCGGCTTCGTGTCGGCGCTCGCCACCAACGGGGCCGGCGTCATCCACGACTACGAGATTGCCCTGGCGGGTCAGACCTCCGAGGACGTGGACGAGGCGCTCGGGCCCGGACGCTTTGGCATGGCCGAGGAAACCGGCCGGGGCCTGAACGAGATCATCGTGGCAGCGTCCGCGGCGGGCGAGGGCCTTGGGCAGGCCGTGTCTCGGGCGCTCCACGAGGGCGGCGCGCCGTACGCGGGGGCCAGCCTGCTCGCGAGCGCGGCGCGGCTCGGGATTCCCGTCACGGTGCACGTGGCCGTGGGCACCGACATCATCCACATGCACCCGGCGGCCTCGGGCGCGGCGATCGGCGAGACGAGCCTGCGCGACTTCCGGTATCTGACCTCGTCGGTCTGCCGGCTCGCGGGGGGCGTGTTCCTCAACTGCGGGTCGGCCGTCGTCATTCCCGAGGTGTTCCTCAAGGCGGTGGCCCTGGCGCGCAACCAGGGGCACTCGCTCGAGGGCCTGACCACGGTGAACATCGACTTTCTGAGGATGTACCGTCCGGAGACCAACGTCGTGCGGCGCCCGACCCGGGGCGTCGGGCGGGGCATTTCGCTCACCGGCCACCACGAGATCCTGATCCCGCTGCTCGCGGCCGCCGTCATCGCGGCCGACGAGCCCGCCACCTGAGCCGGCCGGCCCCCCGGAAGCCCAACGCCCAACGCCCAAGGCCCAAGGCCCAAGGTCCAAGGCCCAAGGCCCAAGGTCCAAGGCCCAAGGCCCAACGCCTGTGCTAAACTCACTGATTCCGCACGTTTGTGCGGGCGCGCTGACGCGCGCGACGGGCGCGGAGGCCGGAGTAGCTCAGCCGGTTAGAGCGAGCGTCTCATAAGCGCTAGGTCGGCGGTTCGAGTCCGCCCTCCGGCACCACTTCGACCCGATTCATCTCGCCGTTCTCATCGCCGCCCTGGTTCGGGCGGCTCCTCGCTCCCGGGGCCCGGCCCCGCGCCGCTCATGACCTCGCTGGCCGCGACGGTGATTGCCTTCTGCCGCGCTTCGGCCGTCTTCCGGCCGGGCGAGCGCGTCGTGCTCGCCGTCTCGGGTGGCCCCGATTCGGTCGCCCTCGCCTGGCTCATGACGGAGGCCGCGGCCTCGCTCGAGGTGGACCTGGCCGGAATCGTCCATGTCCACCACGGGATTCGCGGTGCCGAGGCCGATGCCGACCTCGCGCTCGTCGAGCGTCTGGCGGCGGAACTGGGGCTTCCCCGTCACGTGGAGCGGCTGGACGTTCCCGCCATGGCGGCGCGCCGCGGATGGTCCATCGAGCACGCGGGCCATCACGCGCGCCACAGCGCCTACAGGCGGGCCTGCCGCGCCCTGACCGGCACGGTCACGGCGACGGGGCACACCCGGGGCGACCTCGCCGAGACCTTTCTGCTGAGGGCCGTGCGGGGGGCGTCCCGCCGGGGGCTGGCCGGCATGGCGCCGCGGCGGGGCGACCTGGCGCGGCCGCTGCTCGACACGACGCGCGACGAGGTCGTCGCCTACCTGGAGGCGCGCGAACGGGCGTTCCGGCACGACTCGACCAACGACGACGAGTCGCTGGCCCGGAATCGGCTGCGGCGGGTGGTGATGCCTGTGCTCGGCCGGGCGTTTCCGGGCGCCGAGCGGGCCCTGGCGCGCAGTGCGCGCCTTGCGGCCGACGAGGAGCTGGCGCTCGAGACGGTCGCGACCGACTGGGCCCGCCGGTTCGTCTTAACTGAAGACGGCGTCGCCCGCATCGACCGCGCCGCGTTCGCCGCGCTCCCGCCCGCCCTGGCGCGGCGGGTGGTGCGGAGCGTGGTCGAGGCGCTCGGCGGAGGTGGGGTTTCACTGGCCCGGCTCGACGCCCTCGCCGAGCTGGGGCGCCGGACGCGCGGATGTATCCAGTCGGGCGGGTTTCGCGTCGATATTGAAGGCAAGGAGATGCGTGTCTCGCGCCCTCCGGCGCGCGATCCCGGCCCGTAGCCTGTAGCCCATAGCCTGTAGCCCGTGCACCTGTTACTCTTGAAGATGAAGCCATCAGGGGGCGCAGTTTGAATTCCACGCTCAAGAGCCTGCTCTTCTGGATGGTGCTCGTCGTTGTCGGCGTGCTCATCTGGAACTTCTCGACGACGTTCCAGACACGCGACAAGCCGGTCACCTTCAGCGAGTTCGTGAAGCAGCTCGACGAGGGCCAGGTCCAGAAGGTCGTCATGACCGGCAACGAGATCCTCGGGACCTCGAAGTCGGGTGAGAAGTTCCGTACCTACGCGCCTCCTCAGTACGAAGGGCTCGGCAACAAGCTCATCGAACGCAACGTCGAGGTCTCGGCCAAGGCCGAGACGACCAGCCCGTGGTCCGTCATCCTGTTCTCGTGGGCGCCCATCCTGCTGCTCATCGGCTTCTGGGTGTTCTTCATGCGGCAGGTGCAGACGGGCGGCAACAAGGCGCTCTCCTTCGGGAAGAGCCGCGCCAAGCTCTCGTCGAGCACACAGAAGAAGGTCACCTTCAAGGACGTGGCCGGCGTGGACGAGGCGAAGGAGGAGCTGCAGGAGATCATCGACTTCCTCCGTGAACCGCAGAAGTTCCAGAAGCTCGGGGGCCGCATCCCGAAGGGCGTGCTGCTCATGGGATCGCCCGGCACCGGCAAGACGCTCCTCGCGCGCGCGGTGGCGGGCGAGGCCAACGTGCCGTTCTTCTCGATCAGCGGCTCGGACTTCGTCGAGATGTTCGTCGGCGTGGGCGCCTCGCGCGTGCGCGACCTCTTCGAGCAGGGCAAGAAGAACGCGCCCTGCATCGTCTTCATCGACGAGATCGATGCCGTCGGCCGGCACCGCGGCGCGGGCCTCGGCGGCGGGCACGACGAGCGCGAGCAGACGCTCAACCAGCTGCTCGTGGAGATGGACGGCTTCGAGAGCAACGAGGGCGTCATCCTCGTGGCGGCCACCAACCGCCCGGACGTGCTCGACCCGGCGCTCCTGCGCCCCGGGCGCTTCGATCGGCGCATCGTCGTCAACCGGCCCGACGTGAAGGGCCGCGAGGGCATTCTCTCGGTCCACACCAAGAAGATCCCGCTCTCCGACGACGTGGACGTGCACGTGCTCGCGCGCGGGACCTCGGGCTTCTCGGGCGCCGATCTCGCGAACCTCGTGAACGAGGCCGCGCTGAATGCCGCCCGCTACAACAAGAAGGTCGTGGCCATGGCGGACTTCGAGTTCGCCAAGGACAAGGTGCTCATGGGCACCGAGCGCCGCTCGATGATCATCAGCGACGAGGAGAAGAAGGTCACGGCCATCCACGAGGCGGGGCACGCGCTGCTGACGGTGGTGCTCCCGACGGCCGACCCGATCCACAAGGTCACGATCATCCCGCGCGGCATGGCGCTCGGCGTGACGCAGCAGCTGCCGATCGACGATCGCCACAACTACAACCGCGAGTACCTCGAGGACCAGATCGCCATCCTGCTCGGCGGGCGCCTGGCCGAGGAGATCACCAACGGGCAGCTCACGACGGGCGCGGGCAACGACATCGAGCGCGCGACGGAACTCGCGCGGAAGATGGTGTGCGAGTGGGGCATGAGCGACGCCATGGGCCCGCTCACCTTCGGCAAGAAGGAGGAGCAGATCTTCCTCGGCCGCGAGATCGCCCAGCACCAGGACTACAGCGAGGACACGGCGATCCGCATCGACCAGGAGGTCAAGCGGTTCGTGATGGACAACTACGCGCGGGCGCGGCGGATTCTCGAGCAGCACAAGGACGCGCTGCTCCGGATGGCCGAGGAACTGCTCGTGCGCGAGGTGCTCGACGGCGAGCAGGTGACCCGCATCGTGCGCGGCGAGCCCGTCGACGCGCCGGCGGCCGCGCCGTCCGCACCGCAGTCTGCGGCCCCTGAAGAGGCCCGTCGTCCGGCGCCGCGGCCCAGCGTGGTGCCGCCGCTCAACAAGCCCCTGCCGCAGGAGTAGCCCGCAGGAGGTGCTCCACACCGCCTACGACGTGCCCCTTCCCGGCGGCCGCCTGCTGCGGCTGCCCGCCGATCGCACGCTCGTCATGGGCGTGCTCAACGTCACCCCCGACTCGTTCTCCGACGGCGGCCGCCATCTCGAT
>JAHDVQ010000025.1:0-2467 GCA_023384595.1 Vicinamibacteraceae bacterium
CCACGAGCGAGAGCGGGTTCACGCTCGTGCCGCCCACGCGCATGGCCCAATGCAGGTGCGGGCCCGTCACCCGCCCCGTCGAGCCCGCCTCGCCGATGAGCGCGCCTGGCGAGACACGGTCGCCTACGGCCACGGCCATATGCGACAGGTGCGCGAAGAGCGACAGCACGCCCCCGCCGTGATCGACCACGACGGTCTGGCCCGACAGGTAGCGGTCGGCGGCGAGCACCACGACGCCGTGGTTGGGCGCGTGAACCGGCGCCCCTTCCGCCGCGCGCAGGTCCACGCCCATGTGCCGGCCGCGGCGCCGGCCGTTGACGATGCTGAGGCGTCCGAAGCTGCTCGTGGCGGGGCCGGGGACCGGGCGCGAGAACTCACCGCGCCAGATCCGCGGCGTCGGAGGGGCCGACAGCACGTCGGCGAGCGCCTTCGATTCCTCGGCGATGCGCGCCTCCACCGACGCGGGAGGGTCGGCAAAGCGCGGATCGACCCTCAGGCGGCGCGTGGCAAAACGGCTTGCGGAGACCCTCAGCCGCACGAGCCGGCGCGCCGTCTCGCCTTCGGGCGTCCGGGCCTCGATCGCGATGGTCCGCGTACCGGCCTTCGTGCCGACCGGGATGCCGACGAGAGCCTGCCAGGTGCCGTGCTCATCGTGCTCGGCCGACTCCCAGAAGAGCACCGGCTTGTCGAAGGCCTTCGCGGCGATAGCGGCTATTGGCTTCGACGATGTGACGGTGATGAGGACGACCTCGCCGGGCCGCATGGCGCGGGTCCTGGTCGAGACGCGCAGCGAGAGGGTCGGCGGGCTCGCGGCCTGACTCGCCGAGGCAGGCAGCACTGCGTGACTGGCCGGCAACAGCGCCATGGCCGTCACACAGCAGGCGCCCGCGAGAAGCGGGCCGGCTCGGTGCTTCATGAGTCGAGCATAGCAGCCGGCCCCGCTGACGCTGCCCGGCCCGCTGTTCGGGGCCGGAGGACGATTTCAGAGCACGCCGAAGACGAACAGCACGATGAGCGTCGGCAGGAGCGCGCCGGCCAGGAGGCCGGCCGGTGAGACCGCCCCCCCGAAGAACCGTCGCAGCAGCGCCTGCCCGGCCGGGTTCGGCGCATTGGCGATGACGGTGAGGCCCCCGCCGGCGACCGCGCCCGAGACCACCGCCAACTTGAGCGGATCGGACAGGTTGGCGAGCGTCGAGAGATACGTGATGAGCGCGTTGTCGTTGAACGCGGTGAGCGCCGCCGCGCCAAGGAAGAGCGGCACCTCCGACAGCGCGCTCAGGACCGGCGCAATCCACCAGCCCTGCAGCCCGCCGTGGATGACGAGACCCGCGAGGAAGAAGCCCACGAGCATCGGCGTCTTCAGCTCGATGCGGCTCTGGAACTCCGCGGTGGCCTTCGCGAAGCCGAGAAAGAACAGGAACCCGCCCAGGAAGAGCGCCGGGTAGTGCGAGTTGAAGACCGTCCACGCGATGAAGGCAATGTGCGTGAGCGTGATCCAGGCGGGAACCGGCAGGGGCGGTCTACCACCCTCCTGCTCGGGCCTGTCGATGTCGGGCACCGGCAGCCGCGCGGCGAGGGCGCGCAGTTCCCGGCCGAAGATCGCCAGGTAGGCGACGACCGACAACACCACCGAGAGCACGGCGCGCCAGCCGAAGTGCGTCAGCATGAACGGCGTGTCCCACCCGAAGGGCCTGGCCACCATGAGCACCGGCGGCGCGGCGAAGTGCGTCAGGACGCCGCCCACCGACACGTTCACGAAGAGCAGACCGAGGGTGGCGTACTTCAGGCGGGTGCTCGGGCCGAGGTCGAAGAACTGGCGCGCGAGGAGCAGCGCGCAGATCGTCATGGCGGCCGGTTCGGTGATGAACGATCCGAGGATCGGGCCGATCGTCAGGATGCAGATCCACCAAGCCGCGGGCGTCCCGCCCCACGCGTTGGCGAGCTTGCGCAGGGTCGACTCGGCGAGCTGGATGATGGGCCGCGTCGCGGCCAGCGCCATGATGACCACCACGAACATCGGCTCGGTGTAGTTCACCGTGTCGTCCAGATAGTGCTTGGCGGTGTCGATATCGAACCAGGCCGTCATGGCAGCGAGCAGCGCCACGACCCAGAGGCCGAAGACGACCTCGACTTCTCCGAAGAAGTGCAGGACCTCGGCGGCGATGACGGGCTTCGGCTCGCGCCCCTCGGCGCGGGCCCGCTCGTCGTGACGATGCTGCACGTCGTGGGCGAGGTGGGCGAACCGCGCCGCGGCGAACGTGTGGATGATGGCGAGCAGGAAGATGCCCGTGGCGACGGCGTTGAACGGCTCGATGTTCAGCCGCGTGACGAGCGTCTCGAGGATGGAGTCTCCCGCCGCCGGGTAGGCGTCGAGAGGCCGGGGAAACGCGGGAAGCGAACCGACCGGGTCGACCATCCGGTCACGGTACTGGATGAGCCATCGCGCCCGCAACATCCGGCATCCGGC
>JAHDVQ010000025.1:2567-25407 GCA_023384595.1 Vicinamibacteraceae bacterium
CCATCCGGTCACGGTACTGGATGAGCCATCGCGCCCGCAACATCCGGCATCCGGCGTCCGGCATCCGGCATCCGGGTCCGGCGTCCGGCATCCGGTCGGATTCGGGCTCCAGGCCCCCAGCGCCCAGCGCCCAGCGCCCGATGCTACACTGGCGCGGCTTTCGTCTTCTCTGCCCGGAGCGTGCCCATGTTCCAGCTTCGATTGGTTCGCGCGGCCCTCGTCGCCGCCCTCGTCGCCACGACCCTGCCGCTCGCCGCCCAGCGCAGCACCACGCTGACACCCGACCAGGTCGCCCGCCGGTGGGCCCTCGAGCGCGAACTCCAGGAGATGGCCGTCGTCGAGCGGAAGGTGATGGTGCCCATGCGCGACGGGGTGCGGCTGGCGACCGACATCTACCGGCCGAAGGACGCGACGGGCCCCGTGCCGACCATCTGGGTGCGCACGCCCTACAACTTCAACTTCTGGGACGTGCGCAACGGCGTGCCCGCCGACATGACGCAGGCGCTGACGGCGGTGAAGCGCGGCTACGCCTACGTCGTGCAGAACGAACGCGGGCACTTCTTCTCGGAAGGGAACTACGACATCCTCGGCGCGCCGCGCACCGACGGCTACGACGCGCTCTCGTGGATTGCCGCGCAGTCCTGGTCGAACGGCAAGGTCGGAACCGTGGGCTGTTCCTCGACCGCCGAGTACCAGATGGGCATCGCGACGCTCGGCCACCCGGCCTACGCGGCCATGAACGCGCAGGGCTACGGCGCGGGCGTCGGCCGCGTCGGGCCGTACTACGAGCAGGGCAACTGGTATCGCGGCGGGGCCGTGCAGATGCTCTTCATCTCGTGGATCTACGGCGAGCAGAACCAGGTGCGGCCGCAGTTCCCGCGCGACACGCCGCGCGAGGACCTCGTCCACGCCGCGCGGTTCTTCGATCTCGCCCCGCGGATGCCGGCGGTGGACTGGGCCAAGGCCTTCTGGCACCTGCCCGTGCAGGACATCCTGAAGGCGGTCGACGGGCCGCGCGGCATCTTCGCCGACGCGATGCCGGTCGACACGGGCGGCCGCATGATCCAGCGCACGCCGAACGACCCGGCCTGGTACAAGGGCGGGCTCTGGCACGACGACATGCCGATCAACATCCCGGGTCTCTGGTACATGTCGTGGTACGACGTCTCGGTGGCGCCGAACCTGGCGCTCTTCAACCACGTGCGCGCCACCGCGCGTCCCGAGGTCGCCGACCAGCAGTGGGCGGTCATCGCCCCCGTGGCGCACTGCTCCTTCCGCCGCTCGTCCGAGGACACCATTGTCGGCGAGCGGAGCATGGGCGATGCGCGCTACGACTACGACGAGCTGACGTACGGGTTCTTCGATCGGTTTCTCAAGGGCGAGTCGAGCGAGCGGCTGGCGCGACAGCCGAAGGTCACCTACTTCACGATGGGGCGCAACGTCTGGCAGACGGCCGATACCTGGCCGCCGCCTGGCGCCGAGACCCGCACCTTCTACCTGGCGAGCGGCGGAAAGGCGAACTCCCTGTACGGCGACGGGGCGCTCGTGACGGCGCCGCCGGCCGCCGACACGCCCGACCGGTTCACCTACGATCCGGCCAACCCCGTGCCCTCGCACGGCGGCAACGTCTGCTGCATGGGGAACGCGGTGACGCCGGGCTCGTTCGACCAGCGCCGGAACGAGTCGCGCCACGACGTGCTCGTCTACACCTCCGAGCCGTTCGCGGAAGGGCTCGAGCTGACAGGGCCCATCGTCCCGACCCTCTACGTGTCGTCGGATGCGAAGGACACGGACTTCACGGTGAAGGTGATCGACGTCTACCCGGACGGGCGCGCCTACAACCTGGACGAGTCGATTCAGCGCATGCGCTACCGCGACGGGTACGACAAGCCGGTCGCCTGGATGGAGAAGGGCCAGGTCTACAAGGTGACGCTCCAGCCCATTGTGACGAGCAACTGGTTCGCGCCGGGCCACCGGCTGCGCATCGAGGTGTCGAGCAGCAACTTCCCGCGCTTCGATCGCAACCTGAACACCGGCGGCAACAACTTCGACGAGACCGAGGGGGTCGTCGCACACAACGCGGTGCACCACTCGAAGCAGTACCCGTCGCACGTGACGGTGACGGTGGGGGGGAACTGACGCAGACAGCGGATCGGCGGATCGGGTCTGGTCTGGGAATCGGCTGATCGGCCGATCCGCTGATCAGCTGATCGGCTGATCAACCGCACAAGGAGAGCTCCATGCACGGCACTCGAGCGATGCGAATGGCGGTGGCAGCGGCGCTGCTGGGGATGATGACGACGACACACGGGCAGGCGCAGCCGGCCGACGACACCTCGTCGCCCGAGCGCATCGTGGCGGCGCTCTACGACGTCATCTCCGGTCCGGCCGGGCAGGCGCGTGACTGGAATCGATTCCGTGGCCTCTTCGCCCCTGGCGCGCGGCTCATCCCGGCCGCACCGAGGCGCGATGGCGCCGCGCCAGCCGCGCTCTCGCCCGACGACTACGTGGCGCGCACGAGCGACGCCTTCGCGAAGAACGGGTTCTTCGAACGTGAGATCGCACGGCGCGTCGAGGCGTTCGGCACCATCGCGCACGTCTTCAGCACGTACGAGTCGAGGCGCGCCGCCGACGAGGCACGGCCGTTCGCGCGCGGCATCAACTCGATTCAGTTGATGCGGCACGACGGCCGCTGGTGGATCGTGACCGTGATGTGGGACCAGGAGCGTCCTGAGAACCCGGTGCCGGCGAGCTATCTTCCGCAGTAGGCGTCACCGCTTCGTCAGCACCGCCAACTGCTCCACCGCGTGGCGGTTGGCGGGATTGAGCTCGAGCGACTTCGCGTAGTTCTTGATGGCGAGTTCGTTCTGGCCGGCCTTCATGTAGGCCTCGCCCAGGCTGTCGTACGGGTTGCTCTGCCCGGGAAACGCCTCCACGTTCAGTTTCAGGATCTCGATGGCGTCGTCGAGGCGCCCGCCCCGCATCAGTTCGTACCCGAGCTCGTTCAGGAAGCGCTCGCCGAAGTCGACCTCGTTCGCCCGGGTCTTCTTCAGCTCGTGGTACTGCGCGATGGCGGCCTCGACCCCCTTGCTGCCCAGGGTTTCGTACAGGAGATGGGAGACGGGCCGCTTCGGCAGCGGAGGCGTCCGCCCGTAGAGGATGTCGAGCACCCCGGCCGACATGGCCCCCAGGCTCGTCCCGCCCGTGTTGTTCAGGAGCACGACGAGGTGGCGATCCTCCGGGACGCGGACGATCAAGGTGTTGAACCCGTTGATCCCGCCGCCGTGCGAGATGTGCGTGCGCATGGCCTTTCCGGGTCCGATGGGCCGCTCGGCGATGCCCCACCCGTATCCGTAGCCCTCGAGGCCCGGCGTGAACATCCGCGCCTTCAGTGCCGCCGGCACGATCGTGTCGCCGTACAGCGCCTGATCCCACAGGAACAGGTCCTCGACGGTCGAATACAGCGAGCCGGCCGCATAGGGCAGCGACATGTCGAGGTAGTCGGCGTTGCGGACCCCGCCCAGGCTTCGCTCGTACCCACGCGCGCGCTTCTCGATCACGGGCCCGCTCCTGTCGTAGCCCGAGCTTCGCATCCCCAGGGGCCGGAACAGACGATCGGCGACCGCGGTCTCGTACGACGTGCCGGTCGCCTGCTCGATGATGGCGCCGAGAATGAAGTAGCCGGAGTTGTTGTACCGGAAGGTGCTCCCCGGCTCGAACTCGAGGTCGCCGCTGCAGTACTTCTCGACGAACTCCTTCACGCCATAGGGATCGCGGCTGATGTCGGAGGCGAAGGCCGGAAGGCTCGTGTAGCTCGGAATCCCCGACGTGTGGTTGAGCAGGTGATGAATCGTCACCTTCGCGCCCGTGTCCTTCCGGTAGGACGGCAGCGCCTCGGCGAGCGTGGTATCGAGGGTGAACTTGCCTTCCTGAACCAGCTGGAGGATGACGGCGGCCGTGAACTGCTTGCTGACCGACGCGAGCCTGAACCTCGTGTCCGGCGTGTTCGCGACGCCCCACTCGAAGTCGGCCTGGCCGAACCCTTTCCTGTAGATGACCTTCCCGCCATCGGCGACCAGCACGGCACCGTTCAGCGCCTGGAGGTCGCTGAAACGCGACAGAAACGCGTCGATGGCGTCGGCCTTCTGTTCCGCGCACACCAGCGGTGCCCAGAGCAGCAGGGCAGCGACGAGGAGTCGTCCAGCTCTCGCAGTGATCATCGGTTCCCTCCCGGCACGCGCTTCCGCCCCAGCCTGGCGACGATGTCGTACTCGGCCTTCGTGACGGGTTGGACGGACAGGCGGCTGCCCTTCTTCGTCACCATCATGTTCTCGAGCCCCTTCGTGCCCTTGAGCGTCTCGAGCGGCACGATCTCCGGAAAGCGCTCCTCGAAGGCGATGTCGACCATGTACCACGTGGGGTTGGCCTTGTCGCTCCCCTCGTCGAAATAGGTGTGGCCCTTCGTCCACGCCGTGCGATCCGGGTAGCCGGCTCGCGCGATGGTGGCGAGCCCGGTGACGCCAGACGGCGACGCGTTCGAGGCGTAGAAGAGCACGCCGTCGCCCACCTGCATCTGGTCGCGCATGAAGTTGCGCGCCTGGTAGTTGCGCACCCCCTCCCAGCTCGTGCGGCCGTCGCGCTCGAGGTCCTCGATCGTGTAGGCCTCGGGCTCGACCTTCATCAGCCAGTAGCGTCGTGGCATGGTTCTCGCTCCTGCGGCCTGGCACGTGTCTCGCGGCCGGCGTTCGGCTATTCTCTCCCCCATTGCCGGCCGCGCCAACCGTGGCCGCCGAGACCCGGGCCGATGGGCCCGCCGCTGCCGGAGAGGGATCGATGAGCGATGTGAGCCGCCGTGAGCTCTTGACCAGCATGGCCGCCGCGGTCGCGGCCTCGACCGTCGCGCGCGCGAACGGAGGCGCCTCCGCGGGTGACGTCGCGAGCCCCGCCCGGCAGCCCGAGCCGGCCTCGGGCGGTCCGCTCGCCGCGCCCGCCTTCCGGCCGCTCCCCCTCGGCGCCGTCCGCCCGGCGGGCTGGCTCGAGCGCCAGCTGCGGATCCAGGCCGCCGGCCTCACCGGACACCTCGACGAGTTCTGGCCCGACGTGGGCCGCAGCCAGTGGTTCGGCGGCGACGCCGAGGGCTGGGAGCGTGCGCCCTACTGGCTCGATGGCGCCATTCCGCTCGCGTGGCTCCTCGACGCGGCGCCGCTCAAGGCGCGCCTCACCCGCTACCTCGATCACATCGTCACCCACCAGCGCGCCGACGGCTGGTACAGCCCGTATCCGGAGGACGCCGTCGCGAAGCGGTACGACCTGTGGGCGATCCTCCTGGCGAACAAGGCGCTCGTGCAGTACCACGAGGTCACGGGGGACGCGCGCGTGCTGGACGCAGTGAAGAAGAGCCTGACGGCGCTGCGCGACGGGCTCGAGCGGACCCCGCTGTACAACTGGGGACGGTTCCGGTGGTTCGAGGGCCTCGTGCCCGTCTTCTACGTGTTCGAGCGCACGGGCGAGCCGTGGCTGCTCGACCTGGCCCGCACCCTTCGCGCGCAGGGCGTCGACTATCGGGCGTTGTATGCGACCGAGGACGTGACCATCCCGACGCCGCGCCGCGGACTCTGGAAGTGGACCAAGCACGTCGTCAACACGGCCATGGCGACCAAGGCGGCGGCGCTCAGCTGGCGGCTCGACCGCCGCGAGACCGACCGTGCGTTTGCCGCCGACATGGTCGCGCTGCTCGATCGCCACCACGGCCAGGTGACGGGCATGTTCTCGGGTGACGAGTGCCTGGCTGGACGAAACCCGCTGCAGGGCACGGAGCTGTGCGCGGTGGTCGAGTTCATGTACTCACTCGAGCACCTCTTCTCGGTGTTCGGCACGCCGACCTTCGGCGATCGCCTCGAGCGGGTGGCCTTCAACGCGCTGCCGGCGACCTTCACTCCCGACATGTGGGCGCACCAGTACGACCAGCAGGCGAACCAGGCCCAGTGCACGATCAACCCCGAGCACCAGTGGACGTCGAACGGGCCCGAGTCGAACATCTACGGGCTCGAGCCGAACTTCGGCTGCTGCACGGCGAACATGCACCAGGGGTGGCCGAAGTTCGCGGCGCACCTGTGGATGACGACGCCGGACCACGGTCTCGTGGCCGCGGCGTACGCCCCGAGCCGCGTCGACTTCGAGTCGCAGGGCATCAAGGTGGCCGTGACGCTCGACACGGACTACCCGTTCCGCGAGACGCTCGAGATCTCGGTTCGCCCGGAGCGCCCCGTGCGCTTTCCCCTCGTGTTGCGCGTGCCCGAGTGGGCCGACGGCGCCACGGTGCGCGTTGGCGACGGCGCTCCGGACGCCATGCGGCCGGGCACCCTGCACCGCCTCGATCGCGAGTGGTCCGGCGAGGTGGTGCTCACCGTGCGCTTCCCGATGCGCCCGCGCGTCTCGACGCGCTACAACGAGGCCATCGCGGTGGAGCGAGGTCCGCTGGTCTACGCGCTCCAGATCGGCGAGGAATGGACGCGGGTGAACGCCGACAAGCCGCATCGCGAGCTGCCCCACGGCGACTTCGAGGTGCGTCCGACGACGCCCTGGGCGTACGGACTCATCGTGGATCCCCACCGGCCCGATGCGGGGTTGACCTTCGAGGAGCGGCCGGTCGGGGAGCGGCCGTTCTCGCCGGAGGGCGCCGGCATGATCGCCAGGGTCAATGGACGTCAGATTCCCACGTGGAAGCTGGTGCGAGGGTGGGCGGGCGAGATCTCGCCCGCCGACGTCGCGTGGGCCGATCCGGCCCGGCCCGTCACCGACCAGCCGGTCGAGCAGGTGACGCTCGTGCCCTACGGGTGCACGAACATCCGCATCACCGAGTTCCCGCGCCTGACGTCGACGTAACGAGCGGACCTGGCGTCTCGAGCGCGCCCGACACCCACTCGACGTGCACGCGGGCGACCCGGTAGTCGCGCTGGGCGAGCGCCAGGCTGGCGCGCGCGGACTGGAGGTTCAGCTGCGCGTCCTGCACCTCGAGCCGGGTCTTCACGCCCAGCTCGAAGCCCTTCTCGGCGAGGAACACCAGCCGCTCGGCCTGCGTCACGGTGCGCTCGACGGCCTTGACGATCTCCGACGCCTCGCGCACGGCGTCCACGGCCGTCCTCACCTGGAGCGCCACGCTGTCGCGGAGCCGCAGCTGGTCGAGCGTGAGCCGTGAGACCTCGGCCTCGGCCTGCGCGACGCGGCCCTTCGTCCGCATGCCGTCGAAGAGCGGAATCGTCGCGAAGATGCCGGCGTTCCACGTCGTGCCGTCGGAGGAGAGCGTCTTCAGCGCGAGGCTGCGCTTGCCCCAGCCCGCCGCGAAGTCGACGCGCGGCTTGTTGCCCGCTTGCGCGATCTTCACCAGCTCCTCGTAGATGCCCAGCGTGTGCTTCATCTCGGCGAGCTCCGGGCGCCTGTCGAGCGCGGTGGCCAGCACCGTGTCATAGGCCGGCACGGGCCCCGGCGCCACGGCGAGCGCGCCCACCACGTCGACCTCATCGGGCTCGGCCAGCAGGAACTGCAGCTGCTGCCTGGCCTGGCGCACGCGGTTCCCCGCGCGGATGACGGGCGGCCGCGCGTTCTCGACCGCCACCTCCGCCGCCAGCAGGTCGTAATCGGTGAGCGTGCCGATCGTGTGCCGTCGCCGCGACTCCTCGAGGTGCCGGGTCTTCTGCGCCAGATCTTCCTCGGCAATCGACAGCAGCTCGCGCGCCGCGAGGACGTCGTAGAAGGCGGCCGTCACGTCGCGCGCCACGGTCTGGCGGAAGCGGCGCAGCTGCTCGTCGGCGAGTCCGAACCCGAGCTTCGCCGCGCGGATGGCCGCCCCCACCTGCCCCCAGCTGAAGATGACCTGCGTGACGTTCACCTCGCCCGACCGGATCTCCTGCCGGCCGCCGAAGATTTCGCCGATGTCGACCGCCTCGCCGCCCTCTTCCCCATCGTCGCCGCCGGGCATGAAGTCCTTGAAGAGCCCGCTCTGGCTGTCGTCGAACGTTCGCATGAGCGTACCGGTGACGCTCGCCTGCGGCAGCGCGGCCGCGCGCTCCTCGACGTACTTGCCGCGTACCCAGTTCTGGTACTCGATGGCCTTCCTGATGTCCTGGTTCTGCGCCGCCGCAATCGCCAGGGCCTGGTCCAGGGTGAGCGCGCGCGGGGCGGCCGCCGCCGCGGACTGGCCCGCGAGCGCGGCACTTCCCGCCCGTGTCAGCGGACCTTCGGCGCGAACATCTCCCGCCCCCGCCAGCACGACGGCAAGGACCAGTGTCGCCACGGTCGCGCCCTCGGCGGCCGCGTGCGTGCGGTGCCGCAGGATCCACGCCGCCACGTCATCGAGCAGCGAGTAGACCACCGGCACCACGATGAGCGTGAGGAGCGTCGAGGTGATGAGGCCGCCCACCACGGCGCGCGCCATGGGCGCGCGGAACTCGGCGCCTTCGCCGAGCCCGAAGAAGAGCGGCAGCATGCCGAAGATCATCGCCGTCGTGGTCATCAGGATCGGCCGGAGCCGCGTGCGGCCGGCCGTGATGAGCGCCGCGCGCCGGTCGAGCCCGCGCCGCCGCAGCACCTTCGTGTAGTCCACGAGCAGGATGGCGTTCTTCGTGACGAGGCCCATCAGCATGATGAGGCCGATGAGCGACATGATGTTGATCGTGTCGCCCGTGAGCACCAGCGTCCCCGCCATCCCCACGATCGAGAGCGGCAGCGACAGCATGATGGCCAGCGGGTCGATGAACGATTCGAACTGCGCGGCCAGAATCAGGTACACGAAGATGATGGCGAGCAGCAGCGCCTCGGCGAGGTGGCCGAACGACTCGACCATGATCTCGGTGTCGCCGCCCATCACGACCTCGTACCCCGGCGGCAGCGCGAGGGCCCCGGCCGCGTCGAGCGCGGCCTGCGACGCCGTCCCGAGCGGCAGGCGATCGAGGTTCGCGTCCACCACCACCTGGCGCGACATGTCGCGCCGGCTGATCTCGGCCGGCGAGGTCACGCGCGTGAAGCTCACGACGTCGGCGAGCGGCACGAGGCTCATCCCGCTACTGCCGGGCACCGACATTTTCAGATCGCCCACCTGCGTGACGTCGCCGCGCAGCGCGCCGGGCAGCCGCACCCGCACGTCCACCGCCTCGCCCTGCTCGTCCTCGTACGTCGAGACCGCCTGCCCGCCGACCAGCACGCCGAGCGTGTTGGCGACCGCCGCGCTGCCGAGGCCCGACGCCGCCGCGCGGTGGCGATCGACGATCACCCGGTACTCCGGCAGGTCCTGCGCCATCGCCGCGTCGACGTCGACGATGCCGGGCACGTCGTAGAGCCGCTCCTTGAGGTCGAGGGCCACCGTCTTCAGCCGTTCGACGTCGTCGCCCTGGATCCCGATGACCAGCGGCTTCTGGAACGCGTCCGGGTCCTCCTGAATCGACAGCACGATGCCTGGCACCCGTTCGATCGACGGCCGGGTGTCGTGGATGAAGTCGCGCAGGCCCCGCTCGCGCTCGTCCTTCGGCACGAGCTTCACGAACACCATCGCGTCGCGCACCGTGTCGGCGTCGCGCGCGCCGATGGTCGCGTAGGTGTAGCGCACCTCCGGGAACTCCTCGAGCCGGCCGAGCACTTCCTCGAGGCGGCCGCGCGTTTCGGCCATCGACGCGCCCGGCGCACTCCTGAACTTCACGACGAACTCGCCCTGATCCATGCCCGTCATGAACTCGGTCTGGAGCACGCTGAAGAGGCCCAGCCCCACGACGAAGGCGAGCGTGGCGACACCGACGACGGTCTTCCGGTGATCGAGCGCCCAGGCAATGACTCCCTTGTAGCCTTCGGCCATGCGCTCGAACCAGCGGTTGAAGGCGTCGAGGGCGCGAAAGAGGGGATTGCGCCGCCCCGTCCGCCCGATGTCGGGGTCGTGCCAGCGCGACGACAGCATCGGGTCGAGGGTGAACGAGACAAACAGCGACACGAGCACGGCGAAGGCCACCGTCAGGCCGAACTGAAAGAAGAACCGGCCGATGATGCCCTGCATGAAGGCCACCGGCACGAACACGGCCACGATGGACATGGTCGTCGCGAGCACCGCCAGCCCGATCTCGCTCGTGCCCTTCCCCGCCGCCGCGAAGTGATCCTCGCCGTGCTCCAGGTGCCGCACGATGTTCTCGCGCACCACGATCGCATCGTCGATGAGCAGCCCGATGGCGAGCGAGAGCGCCATGAGCGTCAGCATGTTCAGCGTCATGCCGAGGAAGTACATGATGATGAACGACGAGGTCACCGAGATCGGCAGCGTGAGCCCCGTGATCACCGTCGAGCGCCACGAGTTCAGGAAGCAGAAGACGATGACGATGGTGAGCAGGCCGCCGAGCACGAGCGTGTGCTGGACGTCGGTGACCGCCTCGCGGATGAACACCGACGAGTCGCGCACGACCTGGATCTCGACGCCGTGCGGCAGCTCCTGACGCAGCGCCTCGACGACGGTCATCGCGTTGTCCACGAGCGCCACCGTGTTGGCCTTCGTCTGCTTCGTGATGTCGATGGCCACCGCCGGCTGGCCGTTGATGAGCGCCAGCGAGCGGGGCTCCTCGACGGTGTCGCGCACGGTGGCGACCTCGCCGAGGGCGATGGGCTGCGCGCCGCGGCGCGCCACGACCATCTGCGAGTACGCCGCGGCGTCGACGGGCTTCCCCGAGATGCGCAGCGGCATCTCGACGGGACCGCGCGTGAGGCGCCCGAGCGGCGAGTTGACGTTCTCGGTCGCGAGCCCCGCCACGACCTCGTCGACGCCCATGCCGAGCGCCGCCAGCCTGGCGGGATCCAGATCGACGGCCACCTCGCGGTTCGACGCTCCCACGAGCTTCGCCTGCGCCACGCCGGCCACGCTCTCGAGACGCCGCTTGACGACGCGATCGGCCAGCGTCGTCAGATCGCGCGGCCCCATCGTCGTCGAGCGGATGGCCAGCGAGATGACCGGCATCGACGCGAAGTCGAGCTTCTGGATCACCGGCTCCTTCATCGCCTCGGGCAGCTCGCGCCGGATCGAGTTGATCTTGGCGCGCGCCTCCTGCGAGACGTCGTCGATCTCCACCTCGAGGTCGAACTCGACGACGACCGACGAGAGGCCCTCGCGCGAGGTCGAGTTCACGTGACGCACGCCGGAGATGGAGTTGACCGTCTCCTCGATCTTCTTGCTGACCTCGCGCTCCACGGCCTCGGGCGAGGCGCCGGGCAGCTCGGTGAGGATCGAGAGCACCGGAATCTCGACGTCGGGCATGAGGTCGATCGGCAGGCGGCGCCAGGAGAACACGCCGAGCGTCATGAGCGTGAGCATCATGACCGTCGCTACGACGGGACGCCGGATCGACAGGTCGGAGAGGAACATCGCTACGCCCCCTCTCCCCGCCCGACGCTCACCGCGTCGCCCGGTCTCAACGCGAACCCCCCGCGCGTGACCACCTGCTCTCCGGGGGCGAGCCCTTCGACGACCTCGATCCGCTCACCCGCCTGGGTGCCCGTCTTCACCACACGGCGCTGCGCCTTCCCGCCGTCGACCACGTAGACCTCGGCGGTCTGCGCGTCGAGGTTCCAGTTGAGCAGGGCCTCGCGCGGCACCTGCAGCACCCCGGTCCGGTTGGCGACGACGATTTGGCCCTTGACGAAGGCGCCGCTGCGCAGCGCGCCGTCGCGGTTGTCGACCTCGACGACGACCTTCGCGGTGCGGCTCGCCTCGTCGATGAGCGGGTTGATGAACATCACCGTGCCGGTGAACGCCCGGCCCGGCACCGAGTCGGTCGTGAACTCGAGCGGCTGGCCCACCTTCACCTGGGCGAGTCGCGACGAGGGCACGGCGATGGTCAGATCGAGGCGCCGGTTGTCGACGATCTGGAACATCGGACCGCCGCCCATGTTCTCGACGCGGTCACCCACGCTGACCGCGCGCATGGCGACCACGCCGTCCATCGGCGAGACGATGAACGACTTGGAAAGCCTGGCCTCGGCCGCGCGTACCTGTGCCTGGGCGGCCCTGGTCGCCGCTTCCGCCGCCTCGAGGGCGCTCCTGGCGTCGTCGAAGTTCTGCGGCGTGATGAGGCCGTACTCACGGAGCTGCCCGGCGCGCTCGAACTCGCGGCGCGCGCGGGTCTCGGCGGTGCCAGCCTGCAGCGCAGCGGCGCGCAGCGCCTCGACGCCCGCCTCGGTCTCGCGCGTGTCGAGGCGCGCGAGGCGCGTGCCGCGCTTCACCGGCACCCACTCGGTGACGTAGACCGCCGTCACGGTGCCCGACACCTCCGATTTCACGTCGGCCGAGAATTTCGGGGCGAGCGTCCCGACGACCTCGACGACCTCGACGAGATCCCGGGCCTCGGCCGCCGCCACCGTGACGGCCACGGCCGGACGTCCGGCGTCGGCCGCCGCTTCCGACGCGTTGCCGCTGCCGCAGCCCGCGGTGCCGAGCGCCACGCCGAGGGCGGCGCCGAGCGGCAGAAGAGTGGCGACGGCCCTCGCCGTCGGATTCGCGTGAAGCCGTCTCATGACCTGTTCTCTCCTGGAATCTCGCGCCTCAGGACGCCATCGAACAGCAGTCCGAGGACCTGGCGAAATTCGTCCGGGTCCATGGCCCGGTATGGCGGGTGGAGTTGGCGCGCGGCGCAGGCGCCGAGGATGCCGCCGAAGGCGAGCGCGACCGTGCGGGGCTCGCCGCGGACGACATCGCCTCGCGCGAGGCCTTCCTGGACGATGCGCCCGATCGTGCGCTCGAGGCTGCGGTCGAAGGCCGCGAGGTCGAAGGGGACGGGGGTGTCGCCCGGCCCCAGGAACAGCGTGTGTGCGACGCGGACAAACGGCACGTTCCCGGAGAACAGGCCGTAGAGGTCGTCGCCGAGCGCCTCGAGGCGCGCGCGCGTCGGGCCGGGCCGCGCGGCGGCCCGCTCCAGCGTCGCGTCGAATTGACGCCAGCCCTCCTCGAGGATGGCCCTGAGCAGGCCTTCCTTGCTCTGGAAGTGGTAGTAGAGAGCCGGCTTGGTGACGCCCGCGCGTTCGACGATCTCGCGCACGGAGGCGGCGTCGTAGCCCTTGCGATCGAAGACGTGGACACCGGCGCGCAGCAGTCGCTGCCGGGTCTGCTCGTCAGGCTCGATGGGGAATGTCGGAAGCGGCTGACTTCGGACGGGGTCGTGCGACATGGGCCACCGCGGGGCAGAGGGGGCTCGCCACGGTGGCAGGCTGGGGGTACCTACCGGTCGGTAAGTCTAGTGCATCAGGGGCGGGGCTGCAAGCGCCCGGCATTGAATGCCCGGTGTCGTGACGCTACACTGCGGCCGACCCCGGATATCAGCCGCTCCAGGCGTGCTCCGACTCACGAAGTCGCGATGCCAAACGAAGTCGATCTCTACGACGGACACTATGGCCATCTCGACGCCGATCCGCTGGTCGCGGTGCGCCGCGAGACCTACGACGAAGACCTGGGCCAGGCCAGCTGGATCACCCTGGCGGAGGCGCGTGAGTTCTTGCGCGCCCTCGAGCTCGCGCCCGGCCTGAGCGCCCTGGAGGTGGCCTGCGGCTCTGGCGGGGTCCTCTGCCGGATGGCCCTCGAGACCGGAGCGAGCTGTGTGGGCGTGGACATCAATCCGGAGGGGATCGAGGCGGCGACGAGGAGGGCCCACACGCTGGGCCTCGCATCGCGGGTGTCGTTCCAGCTCGCCGATGCCGGGCGGTCGCTGCCCTTTCCGGACGAGTCGTTCGACGCCGTGTTCTGCAACGACTCGATCAACCATCTCCCGGGGCGGCTCGAGGTGCTGAGGGACTGGTTCCGGGTGCTGCGTTCCGGCGGCCGCGTCCTCTTCACCGACCCGATCGTCGTGACCGGGCAGCTGACGAACGAGGAGATCCGCGCCCGCAGCGCCATCGGGTTCTTCCTGTTCACGCCGCTCGGGTGCAACGAGCGCCTGCTGGCCGAGAGCGGCTTCCTCGTCCGCGACGTGCGGGATCTGACCGAGGCGGTCGCCTCTGTCTCGCGACGGTGGCGAGACGCTCGAGGCAGGAGACGCGATGCCCTGGTGAGGTTGGAGGGCGAGCAGGGATTCGACGGTCTTCAGCGGTTCCTCGACGCGGTGCACACGCTGGCGGCCGAGCGTCGTCTGTCGCGATTCGTGTACCTCGCGTCGAAGCCGTGAGGACCGCATTCGGTTTCGCCAGCACGGGCTGCCGGAAGGCCCGGCAGAGCGCGTCACGCTCGCGCTGCTGGCACTCGTGGCGGTGCTCTCCGTAGTCGTAGGGTCCAGGACCGGGCGGCCAGCCGATCTTGCACGCCCGCCGCGGCCGAAGTAGCGTGGGATCCACAGCACAAGGTGGACTCCATGCCCTCGACGTCTCCGCGCGCCGACCTCGCCTCGGGCCTCCTCGCGTCGCAGCCCGGCCCGTGCGTCTCGCTCTATCAGCCCACGCACCGGCACTTCCCCGACAGCAAGCAGGATCCCATCCGGTTCCGCAACCTGCTGAAGGCGGTCGAGGACTCGCTCGCGCGGGGGCACGACAAGACCGTCACGGGGCCCATCCTCGGCCCGCTGCGGGCGCTGGCCGACGACGAGACGTTCTGGCTGCACCGGCGCGACGGCCTCGCCGTGCTCGCGGCTCCCCGCTTCCAGCGTGTCTACACGCTGCTGCGTCCCGTCCCCGAACGCGCCATCGTCGCCTCGAGCTTCCACATCAAGCCGCTCGTCCGCATCGCGCAGTCGGCCGACGGCTACCAGGTGCTGGCGCTGACGCGGCAGACGGCGCGGCTCTTCGAGGGCAACCGCGACGCGCTGCAGGAGATCGACATGGCCCCCGGCGCGCGCACGATCACCGAAGCGCTCGGCGAGGAACTGACGGAGCCGCACCTGACCGTCGCGTCGTACGGCGGCGCCAGCGGACCGGCGATGCACCACGGACACGGCACGAAGAGCGCCGAGGTCGACGTCGATGCCGAGCGCTACTTCCGCGCCGTCGATCGCGTGGTTCTGGAGCACCACTCGAGGCCGTCGGGCCTCCCGCTCGTGCTCGCCGCGCTCGGGGAGCACCAGACGCCGTTCCGGCGCGTCAGCCAGAATCCGGCCCTCGTCGAAGAAGGGGTGGTCGGGGATCCGGAGGCCCTCGATGTCGACGAGCTGGGGCGGCGCACCTGGCAGGCCATCGAGCCCCGCTACCTGGCGCGGCTCGCGGACCTCATCGAGCGCTTCGAGACCGCGCGCGTGCACGGTCTTGGTGCGGCCGACCTCACCGAGGCCGGCGTGGCCGCCCGCGCGGGCCGCGTCGGCGTATTGCTCGTCGAGGCCGATCGCGTGGTGCCCGGCCGGCTCGCACCCGGGACGGGCCGGGTCGAACTGGCCTCCCTGGATCATCCGGAGGTGGACGACGTCCTCGACGACATCGCCGAGATGGTGATGGCGGCGCGCGGCGAGGTCGTGGTCGTTCCCGGAGACAAAATGCCCGATCGGACCGGGCTCGCCGCCATTTACCGATTCTGAGCGGCCGCCGCCGGCGCCCCGGGCCCGGCCGCCGGCGCCACCGCGCGACGCGCGATGCCCGCCAGCATGCCGGCGAACACGCGCCGGTGCAGCGGGTAGATGCCGTACCAGTAGAGCTGCCCCGGGAGGCCCACGGGATCGAACGCCGCGCTCTGCGTGATGGTGGATCCGCCCTCGGCGTCCTTCACCTCGAACTCGAGCCACGCGCGGCCCGGCAGCTTCATCTCGGCCCGAAGCCGCAAGCGTCGATCCGGTTCGTAGGCTTCGACGCGCCAGAAGTCGAGCGCATCGCCCACGCCAATTCGGTCGGGATGCCGTCGCCCGCGGCGTAAACCGACGCCGCCGACGAAGAGATCGAGCGCGCCGCGTACGCGCCACAGACCGTTGCCGTAGTACCAGCCGCGCGTGCCGCCAATCTGGCGGATCGGCGCGAAGGCCGCGGCGCGAGGCACCGGCACGAAGGCCGAGCGCACATCGACGAGCCGCGATCCGAACTGCACGCCGCCCCACGAGCGCTCCGCGCCGGCCGACGACACGGCGTCGGACCAGCGCGTGGCCGCGAACTCGCGCTCCTCGAAGCGCATCGCGCGCGAGATGGCATCGGCCAGCCCCATCGGCCGCACGGGGAACGCCCGCAGGGCGTCGTCGTTCGTCACGACGGTCGGATGCTCGATGCTCTCGATCAGCTTGCGTCCGACGCGGGCGTAGACGGGCGTGGTGAGCCCGAGCCACAGGCTCGAGAGGCGCGGCGTGAGCACGGGCACGAAGATCAGGCGGCGGCGGAGGCCGCGCTGCCGCGCGTACTCGAGCATGATGTCGGCATACGAGACGCGATCGGCGCCGCCAATCTCGAAGATGCGGTGCTCGGCGGGAAGGGCGAGGGTGCCTTCGAGGTACGCGATGACGTCTTCGATGGCGATCGGCTGGGCTTCTATGCGCACCCACTTCGGGCACAGCATGATCGGGAGGCGCTCGACCAGGGCGCGGATCAACTCGAAGGACAGGCTGCCAGATCCCAGGATGATCGATGCCCGCAATTCGACGACGGGCACGCCCGACTGGCGGAGGATCTCGCCGGTCTCATGGCGGCTCCTGAGGTGGGGCGAGAGTTCGCGGCGGCTGTCGCCGAGCCCGCCCAGGTACACGATCTTGCTGACGCCGGCGGTACGGGCCGCCTCGCCGAAGTGGCGCGCCGCCCGGCGATCCTCGTCCTCGAAGCGGCCCGTGGACCCCATCGAGTGCACGAGATAGAAGGCCGTCTCGATGCCCGCGACCGCCGCCCCGAGCGTCTCCGGGCGCAGGCAGTCGCCCCCGACGACGTCGGTCGCCGGCGCCACGCGCCCGGTCAGGTGCTCGGGCCGGCGCGCCATGCACCGCACACGGTGCCCGCGCGCTTCGAGCGCCGCGACCAGGCGTCCGCCGATGTACCCGGTCGCCCCGGTCACGAGCAGGCGTGGCTGCCGATGATCGCTCGCGTCTGGTTGCATGCTGCGCCCCTTTCGCTATCTCATCATTCTCCACCCCTCCCCGCCAGTCCCGCATGGCAGTCCGCTTGCATCGAAAGCGTCCGCCAACCGGTCATCGACGGATTCTCGGCACTCGGAACGCACGTCGTCGCGGGGTCACTCAATGCGCGATCGCTTTCGGGACGCTGAACACGTCTTCAGAGTGGCGCTCATCTTCGCCCTCCTGGTCGTTGCCTTCCTCCTGTTGCGCGCCTGGTTCATCCCGGACGACTTCGGCGTGTACGGCTTCTACCGGGCCGGCGCACTCGACGACAACCGCGTCCGGCCACCCCAGTACGCCGGCCACTCGACGTGCGCCGACTGCCACGCCGACGTGGTCGACACGCGCCGGGGCAGCCGGCACGAGCGCGTCGCCTGTGAAGCGTGTCACGGCCCCCTCGGCCGCCATGCGGCGGGCGAAGACGAGGCGACGCCGGCGCGGCCCGATGGGCGGGCATCGTGCATCCGCTGCCACGATGCGAGGGCGGGCAAGCCTGCCGGGTTCCCGCAAGTCGTCGTGGCCGACCACGCAGACGAGGGGCCGTGCACGGCGTGCCATCAACCGCACAGCCCAGCCATCCGCTGAGGAGGCGCCATCCATGGAGGTCAACCGTCGCGCGTTCCTCGTCGACTCCGGGTGGTGGCTGCTGCTGACGGGCGCGGCGGCGCTGGCCTGGCAGCACGTCGAAGCGGGCACGCCCGAGGCCGCACCGAACTACACGACCACCGATCACTGGTGGGCCATGATTCTCGACATCGAGAAGTGCATCGGGTGCGGCAACTGCGTGCGCGCCTGCACGCTCGAGAACGACGTGCCCCGCGAGCCGGGCTGCTACCGCACGTGGGTGGAGCGCTACCAGGTCGATCCCGCCGACAGGGAGCACCCGCGGGTCGACTCGCCCGATGGCGCGTCCGAGGGCTTCCCCGAGATCACGGACCGGCCGGTCGACCGCCTGAAGATCTTCTTCGTCCCCAAACTGTGCAACCACTGCGCGCACTCGCCGTGCGTCCAGGTGTGTCCCATCGGCGCGACCTTCGAGAGCCCCGACGGCGTGGTGCTCGTCGACACGGCCCGCTGCCTCGGCTGCCGCTACTGCGTGCAGGCGTGCCCATACGGCTGCCGGTTCATCAATCCACGGACTCATACGGCCGAGAAGTGCACGCTCTGCTACCACCGCATCACCCGGGGGCTGACCACGGCGTGCTGCGAGGCGTGCCCGACCGGCGCCCGCCAGCTTGCCGACCTCAAGAACCCAGATGACCCGATCCACGAGTTCCTCAGGACGCACACCGTCAACGTGCTGAAGCCGCAGATGGCGACCGGGTCGAAGGCCTACTACAACGGCCTCGACGGCGTCGTCCGCTAGGGAGGGCCGCGCGCATGCCAGGCGTCGACGGGTTCATCTATCCGAACGAGATCGAGCTGCAGTGGAGCGTGCTCATCGTGCTCTACCCGTTCATCACGGGGCTGGTGGCGGGCGCCTTCATCCTGGCGTCGCTCGAGCGCGTGTTCAACGTCGAGGCCGTCCGCCCGACCTACCGTCTCGCGCTCCTCACGGCCCTGGCGTTCCTGCTGGTGGCACCGCTGCCGCTGCAGATGCACCTCGGGCACCCCGAACGCTCCTTCCAGATGTACCTGACGCCCCACCGCGCCTCGGCCATGGCGATGTTCGGCTTCGTCTACCTCTGGTACCTGATGGTGGTGCTGCTGCTCGAGATCTGGTTCGACTACCGGAGGGACCTGGTGCTCGCCTGGCGGGCGAGCACGGGCCTGAAGCGGCGCCTGTACGGCGTGCTCGCGCTCGGGTCCGACAACATCAGCCCCGCGTCACTCCGTCTCGACGATCGGCTGGGCCGCATCGTGACCATCGTCGGCATCCCGTCGGCCTTCCTGCTGCACGGCTACGTCGGCTTCATCTTCGGATCGGTGAAGGCCAACCCCTGGTGGTCCACACCGCTCATGCCGATTGTCTTCCTCTTCTCGGCGATCGTGTCCGGCATCGCGCTCGTCATGCTGCTCTACGTCGCCTCGTGCTGGCTCCGTCGCGTGCCCGTGGACATGATCTGCCTCGACACCATCGCGCGATACCTGTTCTACGCCTTCCTCATCGACTTCTCGCTCGAGATGCTCGACCTGCTGCACCGCATCTACGAGGCCGACGAGTCGTTCCGCGCGCTCGACTTCATGGTGAAAACGCGGCTGTTCACCTCGCAGATCGTCCTGCAGATCGTCGTGGGTACGCTCGTCCCCCTGGGGCTGCTGGCCCTCGTGCAGGTGCGGAGGATGAGCGCGCGCGCACGGCGCGCAATCTACGTCGTTGCCGGCGTGCTCACGCTCGTCGGCATCTTCGCGATGCGGTGGAACGTCGTCATCGGCGGCCAGCTCTTCTCGAAGAGCTTCCTGGGATACACCACCTACAAGATGGAGTTCGCCACCCGCGAGGGCCTGCTGCCGGCCATTCTCGTGATGATCCTGCCCTTTGTCATTCTCGTGGCGCTCGTGCGTCTCCTTCCGCCGTGGCCCGACCGCGCGGAGGTGCACGAGGGCTGAACCAGGAGGCCCGCATGGCCACACCCGACCTCCAGGACATCGAGGCGCGGTTCCAGAAGGTGGACGAGACGCTGGCCGCCATCGAGCGGCGGCTGGGCACCCTCGAGTTGCGGGCGTCGGCGTGGACGCGTCCGCTCGGGACGCCGGCCGAAGACGACACGCCGCGAGCCGTCCCGACACCGCAGTCAGAGACCGGGGCCGGACGCGGTGAGCGCCTCGACCTTCCGCTGGCCCTCTCGCTCACCGGCCGGGTGTTGATGGTGCTGGGCGGCGCGTTCCTGCTGCGCGCGATCACCGACGCGGGCTGGATTCCCCGGAGCGGCGGTGTCGCCGTCGGCCTCGCCTACGCCGCCACCTGGCTGGCTGCGGCTGACCGGGCGGGCGCGCGCGAGCGGCGGTGGAGCGCGCTGTCGTACGGCGCCGCCGGCATCGCCATCGCGTTCTCGCTCGTGGCCGAGGCCGCCACGCGGTTCGCGCTTCTCGGTTCGTGGGCCGGAACGGCCGCACTCGTCGTGGCGGCCGGCATCGGCCTGGGCATCGCGTGGCACCGCGGACTGCAGGCGCTGGCGGGCTTCACGACGCTCGGCGCCCTCGCGACGGCGGTGGTGCTCATGACAGCAGGGTCGTTCACGCCGGTCACGATCGCGCTCATTGTCCTGGGCGTGGCCACGCTCTGGGTGAGCTACGACCGCGACTGGTTCTGGATTCGCTGGCCCACGGCCATTGTCGCCGACCTCGCGGCCATCGGGCTGACCACGCGTGCGCTGAACGCGCAGCCGCTCGAGCCGGCGGGTGCCGTGATGGCCGTGCAGATCCTGCTGCTCGCGGCCTACCTCGCCTCCTTCACGGCGCGGACGCTCCTCCGCGGGCGCAGCGTGGTTCCTTTCGAGGTGATCCAGACCGTCGCGGCGCTCGGCATTGGCCTCGGGGGGGCCGTTGTCGTGGCCCGCGCGAGCGGAGGAGGCGACGCCGCGCTGGGCGTGGCCAGCATCCTGCTCGCCGCAGGCTGTTATGCCGCCGCGTTCGCCTTCATCGGGCGGAGGCAGGGGCTGGGCGACAACTTCTACTTCTACGCCACGCTCGGCCTGGTGTTGACCCTCACAGGCTGCGGCGTGACGCTCGCGGTGCTGCCCTGCACGATGGCCCTTGCCGCGCTGGCCGTGGCCACCACGTGGCTCGGGCATCGGCTCTCGCGCCAGACGCTCATCGGGCACGGCGCCGTCTATGCTCTCGCCGCGGCCATCGTCTCGGGGCTGCTCGAGGTGTCTGGCGCGGCGCTGGCAGGCACACCGGCGTCGTGGGCACTGCCTGGCGCAGCGCCCTGGATCGCCTGGCTGGCCTCGGCCGCGTGCCTGGCGGTGCTGCTCGGCGAAGGGGCGGAGCCGGCCACCCCCTTCGGGCGTCTTCCGTGGGTCGCCATCGCCGCCATGGCCGCGGTCGGCACCGGCGCCATGGCCATCATCTTCCTGGGCCCGGTCATCGCCGGGCGCCCGCCCGATCCCGCCACACTCGCGGCGTTGCGGACCGCGGTGGTGGCGGTGGCGGCCGTGCTCCTGGCGTGGGCGACGCGATCGCCACGCGCCTGGGAACTCGGATGGCTGCTGTACCCCGTGCTCGGCCTGGGCGCCGTGAAGCTGCTGGTGGAGGATATCCCCAGGTCGCGCCCCACGACGCTCTTCATCGCGCTCGCGCTGTTCGGGGCGGCCCTCGTGGCGGCGCCCCGGCTCACGAAGCGCGCGCCGCCTCGCTCGGCCTCGTGACGACGTCTGGCGCGTGAGCTCGAAGACCATCGCCGGCGACTCGACGCCGCCCTCCTTCGAGGTCCAGGCTCTGTGTGCGATCGGCATCGCGGGCCGGCTGGGCGCGTCAAGCAGATAGAATGACCGACATGATCGTACCCTCCCGCATGATCGGCATCGTCTCGCTGGCCGTCCTGATGTTTGGCGCCGGCGCGGGCATCGGCCTCCTGGCCCAGCCTGCCGGCCGCGCCAACTCGGTGCCCACCCGCGCCGACGGCACGTGCCCGCCCGGCACGACCGAGGTGCGTCCCGGCCGCTGCCAGGCGCCCGAGGTGCCGCCGCCGAGCATCCTCGATTACCGTCCGCGCTCGACGCTCGTCACCGCCGAGCACCTCGTGCCGAAGGCCAAGTTCCCCGTCGTCGACATCCACAGCCACACGGGCCCGACTCCCGAGACCATCGATCGCCTCCTCGGCGAGATGGACGCGCTCAACCTGCGCGTGCTCGTCAACCTGAGCGGCGGCAGCGATCCGGCGGCCATCAAGCAGAAGGTCGACTACATCAGGTCGACCCCGCACGCCGACCGCTTCCGCGTGTTCGCCAACGTGAACTTCGACGGCGCCGGCGCCCCCGGCTGGGCCGAGAAGGCCGTGGCCGACCTCGAAGCTTCGGTGCGAAACGGCGCCATCGGCCTCAAGATCTACAAGAGCCTCGGGCTCACCACGAAGAAGGCCGACGGCACCCGGCTGAAGGTCGACGACCCGGTGCTCGCGCCGGTGTGGGACGCGTGCGCGCGCCTCGACATCCCGGTCATCATCCACTCGGCCGAGCCGAAGGAGTTCTTCTCGCCGTTCGACTACGAAAACGAGCGCTGGCTGGAACTGGCCCTCTTCCCGAGCCGCCGGAACTTCTCACCAGGCCAGCCTTCGTTCGAGGAGGTGCAGGCCGAGCGCGATCGCATGTTCGCCGCCCACCCGAAGACGCGCTTCATCGGTGCGCACTTCGCCTACTACGGCCACGATCTCGCCCGGGCCGGCGCCCTGCTCGATCGGCTCCCGAACGTGACGCTCGAGGTGTCGGCGGTGCTCTACGAGTTCGGGCGGCAGCCGCGCGCGGCGCGTGAGTTCTTCCTCGAGTACCAGGACCGGATCCTGTTCGGCAAGGACTCGTATCAGCCGCAGGAGTATCCGTACTACTGGCGCGTGTTCGAGACGGCGGACGAGTACTTCGACTACTACCGCGACTACCACGCCTTCTGGAAACTCTACGGAATGGACCTGCCCGACGAGGTGCTGAAGAAGGTCTACTACAAGAATGCCCTGCGCGTGACACCCGGGCTGCCACGCGCAGGATGGCCGGACTAAATGGGCTATAGCCTCTAGGCTCCAGGCTAATCCATCGACGGCCTCCACGCCTTCCACACGTTGCCCACGAGGGCGGGGCCCGGCGTGAGCGTGACACCGCCGGGCTCCCACCCGGCCGGCATCGCCTCGGTGCCCTTGCTCGCGCGCACGTGCTGGAACGCCTGGATCTGCC
>JAHDVQ010000025.1:25507-31222 GCA_023384595.1 Vicinamibacteraceae bacterium
GGCATCGCCTCGGTGCCCTTGCTCGCGCGCACGTGCTGGAACGCCTGGATCTGCCGGATGGTTTCGGCAATCTTGCGCCCGACCGGCGGCGTCATGACCTCCATCGCCTGGATGATGCCATCGGGATCGATCAGGAACCGGCCGCGCAGCTCGATGCCCTGCGTGTCGTCGAACACGCCGAAGGCGCGTCCCACGTGACCCGCCTGGTCCGACGCCATGTGGAAGGGCACGCCGCCGTCGACCATCTTCGAGAGCTCGTGGTCGTTCCACATCTTGTGGACGAAGTGGCTGTCGACGCTGACCGAGATGACGTCCGCGCCGAGCTCCTGGAGTACCGGATACTTGTCGGCGACCGCCGACACCTCGGTCGCTCAAACGAAGGTGAAGTCACCCGGGTAGAAGCAGAGCACCACCCACTTGCCAAGGTAATCGGAGAGTTTGACGCTGGTGAACGCGCCCCGGTAGTAGGCCGGAGCCTCGAAATCGGGCGCCTTCTGTCCGACACGGACGCTCATGACAGGGTTCTCCTTGGGGGAAGCCGGCGAGCCGGGAGCCTCGGCCAGGGGCGGGCTGCCGACGACGGCACCAGTGACGCGGGCACACCCGGCGGGTGTTTCCGACATGGCACCTCCTCGTTGCGTGGGGGCTCGGGGCGGGGGGCGACCGGGGAGACCGGGCACGCCCGGTCTCTCGTACGAGGATACGCTCCGCGACCACCGCGCCACAAGGACGCGTCAGCCCTCGGTCCGGAGCGCTTCGACTGGCGCGACGCGCGTCCCCCGCCGCGCGGGCACGTACGACGCGGCGAACGCGATGGAGGCGAGCAGCGCCGCCGTCGCGCCGAAGGTGAACGGATCGAGCGGGGGCGTGTCGAACAGGAAGGCCTCCAGGAGGCCGGCGGCCGCGGCGGCCGCGGCGAGACCGGCGGCGACGCCGATCGACGTCAGCGTCAGGCCGTGTCCCAGCACCAGCCGGAAGATGGACTCCGGCGTCGCGCCAAGCGCCATCCGCACGCCGATCTCCTGCGTCCGCTGCGCCACGGCGTACGCCATCACGCCGTAGACGCCGACGCCGGCGAGCACGAGCCCCATGATCGCGAAGGCCCCGAGGAGCACCATCACCACCCTCGGCCGCGCGAGCGTGGCCTCGATGACGTCCTCCATCGAGCGCACGTCGGCCACCGGCAGCTCGGGATCGATCTCGCGCACCACGCCCGCCACGCTCGTCGCGAGCGACAGGGGCTCGCGCCCGGTGCGCACGACGACGCTCATCATCCCGATGGCGAGCTGCGTGTGCGGCACGTACACGGTGGGACGGACCTCGCCATCGAGCGCGGTCAGCTTGATGTCGCCGACCACGCCGACAATCTCGTAGGTTCCGCGCTCCGGGCGGCCGAGCGACACGTTGAGCCGGCGGCCGAGCGGGTCCTCGCCCGGGAAGTGCAGCGACGCCATCGACTCGTTGACGATGGCGACGCGTGGCGTGTCGGCGCGATCGGCCGCGGCGAAGTCGCGGCCCGCGCGCTGCGGAATGCCCATCGTGCGGAAGAAGCCCGGCGTGACGGGGCGCACGTCGGCGATGGGCGCGTCGCCCTCGGTCGGCCTGGGTCGGTCGGCGCGGAAGAAACTCGTGCCGATGCCCGGTCCGTCGAAGGGCAGGAAGCTGACGGCCGCCGCCCCCGTCACCCCAGGGAGCGCGGCGATGCGGGCGACCACGTCAGTGTAGAACCCCGCCGACTGCCGTTCGTCGTCGTATCTCGCGGGCGGCAGCTGCACCCGGCCGGTATAGAGCCCTGTGGCGCGGAAGCCCGGATCGACCTGCTGGAGCCGGACGAAGCTCCGGAGCAGGAGGCCCGCCCCGGTGAGGAGCACCAGCGACAGCGCGATCTCGGCGACGACGAGGGCCGACAGCATCCGGCGTGCGCGCCGGCCCGTCCCGTGGCGGCCTCCGTCGCGCAGCGCGTCGCCGAGGCCGTGTGACGCGACCAGTGCCGGCACGAGCCCGAACGCAAGCCCCGTGAGGAGCGAGAGGCCGACGGCAAAGGCCATCATCGCGGGGTCGAGCGACACCTGATCGAGGCGCGGCACGGCGACGCGGTTCGAGACGAGCGTGACGAGGCCTCGATGAAAGACCGCGGCCAGCGCCATGCCCGCCGCCCCGCCGGCGAGGCCCAGGAGGGCGCTCTCGGTGAGGAGCTGCACGAGCAGCCGTCCCCGGCCGGCTCCGAGCACCGTCCTGATACCGAGCTCACGCTGGCGCGTCGTCGCCCGCGCGAGCAGCAGGTTCGCGACGTTGACGGCCGCGACGAGCAGCACCAGCAGGGCGGCGCCGGTGAGCACCATCAGCGCGGGCCTCACGGCGTCGACGGTCTGCTCGTGCACCGGCACGAGCGAGACCGACCAGCCGGCGTTGCGTCTGGGATACTCCTTCTCGAGCTGTGCGGCCACCGCCTTCATGTCGGCCGACGCCCGCTCGAACGAGACGCCGTCAGCGAGCCGCGCCATCGCGTGCGAACTGCCTCGTCCCGGCGCCGCGCGCAGCCGTTCGAGCGTCCAGCCATACGGCACGAGGAAGTTGACGTTCCGGCCTTCGACGGTGAACCGCGGCGGCATCACGCCGATGACCGTACGCGGACGTCCGCTGGCGAGCATCGTGGTGCCGAGCACGTCGGGCCGGCCGCCGAGCCGGTTCCGCCAGAACTCGTAGCCGAGCACGATCACGTCGTCGTGCCCCTCCTCGTCTTCGCGCCCGACGTACGGACGCCCCAGGGCAGGCTCGACCCCAAGGACCCGGAAGATGTCGGACGACGCGGTCAGCCCGGCGACTTCCTCGGGCTGACCGTCGAGCACCAGGTTGAGGCGAGCGGGCCCCACCATGGCCAGCGCGTCGAACGACCGCTGGCGCTCGCGCCACGCGACGAAGTTGGCCGGTCCGATGACGTTGCGGGGCCGGTTGCGGCGGAGGTTGTGCTCCCAGACCGACACCACGCGGTCCGGATCGCGATACGGCAGCGGCTCGAGGACGATGCCGCGGACCAGGCTGACGATGGACGTCGTGGCGCCGATGCCGAGCGCCAGCGCCACCACGGCCGGGATGGTGAACCTCGGCGTTCGAAGCAGGAGCCGAGCCGCCACACGCACATCGTGACTCACCGTGCCCATCGTCACCTCCTGAGCCCGGAACTGGTCCAAGCCCGGACCTCGCCTGGGGCTGTCGGGAACGCCTCTCGGGATTCGACGTCAACCCGGGGCCCGAAGGTCCATTGACGGCTATTGCACGTGCGACGGGTCCATCCAGATCACTTCCCAGTGGTGGCCGTCGAGGTCGTAGAAGCTCCACGCATACATGAACCCGTGATCCATCTTGTCCATGGCGTGCGTCCCCCCGGCGGCGACAGCCTTCGTCACCAGCTCGTCGACCTCGGCGCGGCTCTGGCAGGAGAGCGCGAAGAGGCCCTCGCTGTGCGTGGCCGTGTCGCACGGCTCGCGCCGCGTGAAGGTGCGGAAGAACGGCTCGGCGAGGAGCATCACCGACGCCTTGTCGCTCACGATCATGCAGGCCGCCTTGTCGTCGGTGAACTGCGGGTTGAACTGGAATCCGAGCGACGAGAAGAACGCCATCGATCGCTGGAGATCGGCGACGGCGAGGTTGACGAAGATCAGGCGGGAGGAAGCGTCGGACACGTCGTGCTCCTTTCAGGGACCCGCCCGCCGCCGTCGCGCCGTCGGTGACGACGCGCAGCCGCGTTGGGGTCACGTCTGCAGGATTGGACCGGCTCCGCCACGCACATTCATCGGTCGGCGGAGTCCGAACCCGCGCCCGCGCCCGCCCACAGGGCATCCATCGCGAGCCGGACCGTGTCAGCGAGGCAGGACCGCCGGCGTCACGACGCCCGCGTCTTCGGCCGCCAGGAACATCGGAAGGCCGAACAGCGGGAAGAGCCGCGCCGTGTCGAGGAACGAGTTCCAGCCGGCAATGCGATCGCCGTCGAGCTCCAGAACGACAAGGGCCCACGGACGATGGCCACCCTCGGGGGCCGCGCGATACTGGCCGAAAGCCGGTGAACCGCACGCGGCCGTGGGAACCAGGCGCGAGCCGCGGCAGTCGCGTCCCCGGCCCGTCAGCCAGGCGCGAACGGCCTCGGGACCGCGCAGCCACAACGTGTAGGGCGGCATCGAGAAGGTGGCGTCCTCGCGCAGCAGCGCGACGAGCGCGTCGGTGTCGTAGCGGTGGAAGGCGTCGACGTAGCGGTCGAGGAGCGCCGTCTGCTCGTCGGTGAGCGCCGTGCCGGCCGCGGGCGCCGACGCCCGTGCTGCCATGGTCGTCCGCGCGCGCTGCAGCGCGCTGTTGACCGCGGCCACGGTCATCTCGAGGCACTCGGCGACCTCAGCGGCCGACCAGCCGAGGACCTCGGCGAGGAGCAGCACGGCGCGCTGCCGCGGCGGCAGGTGTTGCAGCGCGGCCACGAACGCCAGCCGGATCGACTGGCGCAGCACGGCGAGCTGGTGAGGATCGGCCGAGGCCGGGAGCGCACGCGCGTCGGGGATCGGCTCGAGCCAATGCGAACGATCCAGCGCCTCGAGTGGATCGCTCACCGTGCCGGGCGGGCGGTCTTCCATCGGACGCTCGCGGCGCTGGCGGCTCGCGAGGATGTCGAGACAGACGTTGGTGGCAATGCGGTAGAGCCACGTGCGCAGCGCCGAGCGGCCCTCGAAACGATCGAGGCTCCGCCAGGCGCGGACCATCGCGTCCTGCACGGCATCCTCGGCATCGGCGGCCGACCCCAGCATGCGATAGCAGTGGCCGACGAGCGCCGTGCGGTGCGCCTCGATCTCGACGGGGTCGATGGGCATGGATTCGGGGGATCTCATCAAAGCCCCGCCCCTGTCGTCAACCGCGGCCGTAAGCGCACAATACGCGTATGAGTCCGATCCGTGTTGCGCCGTACCTCGGTGTCGCCCGCGCGAACTTCCTGCTGCTTCCCGTCACGCTCGTCGCGGCTGGTGCCGCTGCCGCCGCCTGGGACGGCGCCTTCTCGTGGGCGCCCACCATTGCGGCGCTCGCGGGCCTCGTGCTGCTCCATGCCGCGGTCAACGCACTCAACGAGGCGAGCGACATGACGACGGGCATCGACCTGATGACCGAGCGGACCCCCTTCTCGGGAGGGAGCGGCACCCTCCCCGCGGGCCGTCTCACCGTGCGGGCCACGCGCGTGTTCGCCTACGCGGCCTGCGCGATTGCCGCGGGTATCGGCATCTGGTTCGCGATGCGCCTCGGCGTGTGGTTCACGGTGCTCCTCGCGGCCGGGGCCGTGTCGGTGCTCTTCTACACGGAGGGGTTCGCGCGGATAGGGCTGGGCGAGATCGTCGCGGGGCTCGGCCTCGGCGCGCTCCCCGTGTGGGGCACGGCGTGGGTGCAGGGGCCGCCACCCGGGCCCGCCGCGCTCTGGGCCGGGGTCCCGGCATTCCTCATGACGTTCAACCTGCTCCTGCTGAACGAGTTTCCCGACGAGCGTGCGGATCGGGTGGGCGGGCGCCGCAACCTGGTCCTCCTCTTCGGGCGCCGTCCCGCGGCCTTCATTTACGCCGGAACCGCCTTGCTCACGCCAGCCGTCATCGTCGCGGCGGTGGCCGCCGGAGCGCTGCCGGGAGCGGCACTCGCGGCGGTGCTGCCGTCGCTCTTCCTCGTGAAGCCGCTCTCGTGGGCCTTCAGCTC
>JAHDVQ010000025.1:31322-33121 GCA_023384595.1 Vicinamibacteraceae bacterium
GTGTAGCCTCCGGGCACGACCTTCGACAGCGTCGTCGTCCAGCCGAAGAGCGCGGTGTAGAAGCGTCCGGCGGCCTCGACATCCCGCACGACGAGCTCGTGCCAGGTCATCGCGCCGATCGCGTCCACGAGCTGCGCACCCGCGTAGCCGCGCGGTTCCCAGAGGGCGACCTCGGCGCCGGCAGGATCGGTCAGCATAGCCATCCGTCCGATGCCCGGTACGTCGAACGGCTGGGCCCTGATGGTGGCACCGGCCTCCAGCGCGCGCGATGCCGTCTGGTCGGTGCTCTCCACCGACACGTAGTGCAGCCACGCGTGGCGCCCCTGCGTGGATCGATTGAGCCCGGCCACGTCCTTCCCGTTCCTGCGGAAGAGCGCGTAGTTTCCGCCCGCGGTCGGCACATCAAAGGTCGTCCATCCGAGGAGCGACTCGTAGAAGCGTGCGGCCGCCTCCATATCGGCCGTGCTCAACTCGGCGAAACAGAACGTGCCGGCAGGATGAGCCGTGACGTCCATCCGGACCTCCTTGAACGCGTATTGTCAGGTTTACGACGTATTATGCACGCGCAGGAGCCCCCATGACGACAAAGCCGCCGGCACCGGCACCGGTGCCCCCCGGAGACCTCTCGCTCAATCGACCCCGACGCGCGGCCCTGGCCCTGGAGGCGGACGAGTTCCGCCGGCTCGGCCACGACCTCGTCGACCGCATCGCCACGCTGCTCGACGACATCCCGCGCGGCAAGGTCACGCCGGGCGAGGCGCCCGACGACGTGCGCGCTCTCATCGACGCCGGGCGCCCTCTCCCCCGGGACGGTGCCGACCCGCGCGCACTGCTGGACAAGACAGCCGACCTGCTCGCCCGGCACTCGCTCTTCAACGGGCACCCGCGCTTCTTCGGCTACATCACCTCGGCGCCCGCGCCCATCGGCATCCTGGGCGACTTCCTCGCGTCGGCGGTCAACGCGAACGTCGGGGGATGGACACTCGGTCCGATGGCGACCGAGATCGAGGCGCAGGCCGTCCGGTGGATCGCCGATCTCGTGGGCTATCCGCGCGACTGCGGCGGGCTCTTCGTGAGCGGCGGCAACATGGCGAACTTCGTCGGACTCTTCGCCGCGCGCGCGGCCTCGGCGGATTGGGACCTGCGCGCCGCTGGCGTGGCGGCGCCCGGCTCCTCTCCCTTTGCCGTGTACGCGTCGGCCGAGACACACACCTGGATCCAGAAAGCCACCGATCTCGCCGGCATCGGCACGGACTCCGTCAGGTGGGTGCCGACCGGGCACGACTTGCGCCTCGACACGAATGCCCTTCGCGAGTCGATGTTGCGGGATCGCCGTGACGGCATCCGGCCGCTGATGGTGGTCGGCACCGCCGGCTCGGTGAGCACCGGTGCGGTGGATCCGCTCTACGACATCGCCGCCATTTGCCGCGAGGCGGGTTGCTGGTTCCACGTCGACGGGGCCTACGGCGCCTTCGCGGCCGCGGTGGACGGCGTGCCGCGCGATCTCGGCGCGCTCCATCTGGCCGATTCGGTCGCCCTCGACCCCCACAAGTGGCTCTACGCGCCCATCGAGGCCGGCAGTGTGCTCGTGCGCGACCCGGAGCGTCTCCGCCAGGCTTTCTCGTATCACCCGCCCTACTACCACTTCGGCCAGGAGGCGACCAACTACGTCGACTTCGGTCCGCAGAACTCGCGCGGCTTCCGCGCGCTCAAGGTGTGGCTGGCCCTGCAGCACGCGGGCCGCGACGGCTACGCGCGGATGATTGGCGACGACATCCGCCTTGCCGAGCGGCTGTACG
>JAHDVQ010000025.1:33221-35466 GCA_023384595.1 Vicinamibacteraceae bacterium
GCCAGCAGCTCCGCCGGCCGGTAGTGCTTGAAGCTCACGTCGACGGTGAGCGGCGAGGCGGGCACGTACGGCTTGAACTCCTGCCGCCTCGCCAGGGCTCTTGCGACCGCCTCCTTGACGAGCTCCACGGCGGCGGCGGGCGTGAGCGTCGATGCCGAGTGGAACCCGAGGCTCTTCTTCACTTCGGCCCCTTCGATGGGGCCGATGATCGCGCGCGCTTCCGCGATGGCCGCCTCGTCGCCCGAGATCATCACCACGGGCACGCCGAAGTGCCCCGCGATGGCCGCGTTCCACGCCGCCTCGGTGACGTCGACGCCGTTGATGGCCACGCGCGTCAACGTGGCGCTCGAGAAGGTGTGGGCCCGCACGCCCGAGGGGTTGTTCGTCGAGGCGTGGTAGCCGATGAAGACGACCGCGTCCACCGTCTCGTCGACGCCGGCCACCATCGCGAGCCGGCGTGGCCACGACCGGATGATGCGGACGTCCGGGGGGAACTGCTCGATGAGCAGGTTCTCGCCGTTGCCGTGCGCGTCGACGACGAGGACCTCGGAGGCGCCGGCGGCGCGCGCGGCCTCCACGGCGGCGAGCGCCTCGCGGGTCATGAACTCGCGGAAGCGCTGGTACTCGAACCCGGCCGGCCCGAGCTGGTCGCCGGTGACCACGCCGGCGATGCCCTCCATGTCCACCGAAATGAGCACCTTGAGGCCCGTCTGGACCGGCGGCACCGCCTGCCCGGCTGCGGGTGGCGGGGCGGAGACAGCCGCCAGCAGGCAGGCCGCCACGAACGTGATTCGGCGTCTCATGAGGGATTCTCCCCTAGGGGGTCAGGTCTGGGATCGCACATGTCGACGGGGTCAGGTCTGGGATCGCACAGCGCCGCCAGCGCGTCGCGCGCCCTTCCCATGCGCCACCCGTAGAAGCCGTGGGCCGGGCCCATCAGGAAGTAGATGGCGCCGGACAGCCACAGCCACCTGCCCGGCAGCAGCAGCGCGAGCAGCACCGACAGCATGCCCATTCCCACGCTGATCAGGTGTCGGCGGAGGCCGGCGCGGGCGTCGAAGACGCCGAGCGCATCGAGCCCGAGGCTGTGACGCCGGCGGAACGCGTGCCGGTACAGCAGGGCGAACACGCCGAAGACCGCGACGAACCCGCCGCTGTAGACGACCATGAGCGCGCGGGCCTCCCCGAGCGTCAGCCCCGCGAAGCCCGCACCGCGGACCGGCCGGCCGATCCCGGTGATCTGCGGGACGAGATTGGCGAACACGAACTTCAGCGGATAGACATAGAAGAGCACGAGGAAGAGCAGCACCGCGTTCAGGAAGATGGTCGTGCCGTCGTCGAGCCCGAACTTCCTGAACATCACGTAGTGCTCGACCCAGATCCAGACGACCACCGTGAAGGTCACCGCAAAGGCGAAGAACCCGCCGAGCGTCGCCCGGAGGGCGGCAAAGTCCTCCGGTACCTCGAGCGACACCACGAGCAGCGTCAGCGCGAAGCCGAACACGGCGTCGCTGAAGCCCTCGATGCGGGAAACCTCACGTCGTAGAGGCATGGCCGAAACGCGTGGATTGTAGTCGAGTCAGGCGGCATCTGCGACGTGTGCCGCCTCGCGACGTTGCCTCCGCCCGAGCCAGAGCGCCACGAACACCGCGACGACCGACAGCACCACGGCGACCGACGAGATTCCCAGCGTCCCGAGACCCACGGCGACGAGCACCGCGTAGCCCCACGCGCCGAGCTGATCGCCGGCCCGGTACACGAACGTGTCGATGAAGTTCTTCGCCTTGTAGCGGTCCTCGCGAGAGACGACGGTGAACAGCACCTCGCGCGACGGGCGCGCGATGGCGAACTCGCTCGACCTCCGGATCACCTGGAAGGCCATGAGCACGGCAATCGTCGGGGCCATCCCCAGCGTGGTGAAGCCCACGATGGTCAACACCGGGAGAAAGGCCAGCGAGGCCGGCAGCCCGATGGCGTGCACCAGGCGACCGGTCGCAAAGACCTGTGTCAGCAACGTGAGGACGTTGACGAGGAGATCGATGTTCGCGAAGAACCGCGTGCGCGCGGCGCGATCGGTCATCGCGGTGTCGACGATGGCCGCCTGCTGGAAGTAGAGGAACGTCGTGAGCACCGTGAAGAGCAGCATGTGCACGACGATGCCCCTGAGGTAGGGGCTGCGGATCGCGTTGCGGAACCCGTCCCAGGCGCTTCCGCCGATGAGCGCCGCGGGGGCGGACTCGGTGGA
>JAHDVQ010000026.1:0-17440 GCA_023384595.1 Vicinamibacteraceae bacterium
ATGAGCGCTCCCATGTTGCGGATGAACGCGGGCGTCGAGATGCCCACGAGCGTCTCGTCGCGGAACGGCGAGGTGTCGGTGTCGTCGCCGACGAGCGTCTGCGCGAAGTCGCCGGGGGCGACCTCCTTCGGGCTCGGCCCGGAGTAGGGGTGGCTGTTGGTGCCGAGCGGCGACAGCCACGAGCCATCGGCCCTGAGGCTCGCGATGAGCTCCGCGGCCCGCTCGGCGGGCGCGGGACCGCGCCGCGCCGGCCCGACCGCCGCGGCATCGGGCACCGTGAAGTACTTCGGCAGCGGCATCGTGCCCGGACCGGCCGCCAGCGGTGACCCCTTGACGGCCTCGGAAGGCGGCGTCGCCCTCGCCTCGTCGTAGAGACGGCGCAATGCGGCCAGATCGAGCCGGCGGAACGAGCTGTAGTGCCCGAGGGTCTTCTCGGGGTCCTTGTCGGCGAAGTAGCGGCCGTTCACCACGTTGGAGCCCTCGCGGTGAACGTAGAGCGCGTCGTTGGTGCCCACCTCGATGAACGTGGGGTGGGTGCGCTGCGGCGTGGCGAGCGACGGCGGGAGCTTCACCGCCTCGAGCCAGTCGAGCGCCTCGGGGATGCGGGCGAGGAACTTCGTGTCGCCGGTGAGCCTGTAGAAGCGGACGAGAATCCCGATGTTCTGCGCGGTCGTGTGCGTGGCGAGCGCGCGCGGCTCGTACGTGCGCGCGGCGGCCGGCTTCAACTCGTGGTCGAATTGCAGCGCCCAGCCGGGCTGCGGCGGACCGAGCTGCGTGGCGACGAAGGCGTGCATGCCGCGGCGAATGGGATCGAGCAGCGAGGGGTCGCCCAGCGTCTGGTAGCACTGGATCAGGAACTCGATGTTCTCGGCCGCGACATCGTCGTTGAATGTGGGATACGAGGTGTAGTCGGGCAGCCCGTGGTGCGAGAAGTCGTGCCGCAGCGGATAGCGCTGCGGCCAGGTCCCGAGCGGGTACTGGCTGTCGAGGATGAACCGGATGGCGCGGTCCAGTGCGGGCTTGTACTTCGGATCGAGCTTCTCGAGATACATCCGCAGGAGCAGCCGCGCGGCTTCAGCCGTGCCGCCATCGTCGAAGGTCGCATTGCCGTAGTAATACTGGAACTCTTCGAGGCGCCAGGCGTTGCGCCCGATCGTCGCGTACCAGTCGCGCAGCGAGCGATCGCCGGCGAAATCCACGACGTAGTTCCAGCCGCCCGAGGGGTGCTGCCCCCAGATGACGGCCCCCGCGACCTGTTCGGCCGCGTCGTAGTAGTACTCGTCGCCGGTCGCGTGGTAGGCGTCGAGAAAGAGATGCCCCATGGTGGCGGTACCGGGGGGCTGCATCCAGATCTGCGTGTCGCGCGCCTCGAGTTCGCCCCAGCGGCGCGACAGGTCTGGCAGGTAGGTCCACACGTAGCCGCCGCGCGTGCTGATCTTCTCCACCATGAAGCGCGTGGCGCGCTTCATGGTGTCGAGAATCTGCTGGCGGCCGGGCGTGGAGCGAGGCGGCGAGGCGGCGCGTTCCTGCGCCTGCGGGGCGCCGGCGCGCACGCCGCGAGCCTCGGGCGCGGGTTGGACGGTGGTAGCCGCAGGAACCGCGGCCGCGACGAGCAGCGCCACAAGATGCGGGACGAGAGACAGAGTGCGAAGTCGGACCATGCGGTTCTCGTGCGGGCGGCCGATGCTCGCGCCGCCACACCCTGGCACCTGTCCTCCTCTGGAGACAGGTGGCGAAAACTGAAAATACTCCCGACCCCTATTACGTCACGGGCTGCACGTACTCGGCCTCCTCGAACAGGCGCCGTTCGTTGCCGCGCGGGTCGTGCTCGATGCGCGACTCGACGTCGATGATGAGCGTGGCGCGCGTCGCCAAATCGTAGGGCGGCCACGCGGGGATGCTCGGGTTGTCGGGCGTCCCGGTCCGCGCAAAGGCGACCCACGTGTCGGCCATCTGGCGCGCCACGGCGTGGGCCTGGGGATTGTCGCCGAACTGGTTGGCCGCGTTGTCGAAGCACAGCGCCACGTCGAGCCCGTGATAGGCGCCCCACTTCCCGCCGTCGACGGGCGACTTCCAGTTCAACTGGAACACGTAGGTCGGCGCGGCGCCCGGCGGCTGCGCCGCGCGCCGGTTGGCCTCGATGACCTGGCCCTTCCACGAGCGGGCGGCGGTGGTGGCCGCGAAGAAGACGTCGGCGGGCGAGTACTCCGGGTACCAGCCACGGTACTTCGCGACGATGTCCGTCGGATCCAGGTTGCCGATGAACTGCCCCACGTGCTCGGCGATGGCGCCGGGCACCTCGGCCCACGTCAGGTCGAAGAGCGACGGGTTGGCGCGGCCGATGAGCGAGCGCGTCTCGTCGAAGTTGTTGCCGAGAATCATCGGGATGCCGGCCGAGAGCGGCGGCGCGTCGGGATAGAACGGGTCGCGCGGCAGCGCGCGCCCGTCCTTGACGGGTCCGAGGTAGCGCGGCGCGCGGTTGACCGCGCGCAGCTGCTCCATCGGCATCGTGCGCAGTTCGTTGACGCGATCGGGCGCGAGCTTCAGGGCCTCGAGCAACTGCCTGGTGTGCCGGTTGGCGGTCGTCGTGCGGCTCGCGGTGATCTGCTGGCCGCTCTGGGTGATGACCCGGTGGAAGAGGCCGTGCGCGGCGGGCATCGCCATGAGCGTGGCGCACTTGGCCCCGCCTCCCGACTCGCCGAAGATGAGCACGCGCGACGGATCACCGCCGAAGGCCTCGATGTTGTCGCGCACCCACTGCAGCGCGAGCACGAGATCGAGCATGCCGACGTTGCCCGAGTCGGCAAGCTCCGGACCGCCGAACTCCGCGAGGTAGAGGAACCCGAAGGCGTTCAGCCGGTGGTTCACCGTCACGACCACCGCGTCGCGGCCGGCAAGGCGCGCGCCGTCGGTGTCCTGGTCGTTGCTGTGCCCTCCGGAGTAGGCGCCGCCGTGGAACCAGACGAGCACCGGCCGCTTCTTCCCGTCGCCGAGGCCTGGCGTCCACAGATTCAGGTTCAGGCAGTCCTCGCTCATCACGAGCGTGCTGCCGGGACGCGTGCTCTGCGGCGCGATGGGCCCGAACTGGATGGCGTCGCGCACGCCGGTCCACGGTTCCGGCGGCACGGGCGGCATGAACCGGCGCGGCGCGGTGTCGGCACCATACGGCACGCCCTTGAACACATGGATGCCGTCGACGCTGGCGCCCCGTACCTTCCCCGCCGTCGTCTGCACGATCGGCCCCTCGTCGCCGAGCACCGACGCGATGCCTCCGTGACGCGCGAAGGCGGCGGCGCCGGCGCCGAGCGCCAGCCCGCGCAGGACCGTGCGACGCGGGATCCCGGAGGCTGGTACGTGTGGACGACTGGGGAATTGGGACATCGCGGGGCTCCGTCGCGCGCCTGTGACTACCCCCGGTACCGTTGGAGGGGAGGGGAACCGGGGCGGGCCTGAAAGCCACAGGCGCGCCTGTTCGTTATATGACCACGATGGCGTTCGTGTCAATATCTGGTCAGACCACTTTGGGTAGATAGGCCTGATTTGTTAGGTTATTTCGACTGTTAGGTCTGTCTATTTCGAATTGGTTGCGCCACTTGGCGAGTCCGGGTCACCAACCATGTCGGCCGGGCGCACCCACGCGTCGAACTCCTCCGCGGTGAGGCCGCCCACCGTCAGCGCGGACTCGCGAAGCGTCAGCCCTTCGCGGTCGGCCGCGAGCGCGATGGCCGCCGCGCGCTCGTAGCCGATGTGCGGCGTGAGGGCCGTGACGAGCATCAGCGACTCGTTCACGTGCCGCGCGATGCGCGCCGTGTTGGGTTCGAGTCCCGCCGCCGCGCGCGCCTCGAAGCTCGCGAGGGCGTCGGCCAGCAGCGCCGCCGACTCGAGCACGTTGTGCACGATCACGGGCTTGAAGGTGTTGAGCTGGAAGTGGCCCTGCATGCCGGCGATGGCCACCGCGTGGTCGTTCCCCATCACCTGCGCGCACACCATGGTGAGCGCCTCGGCCTGCGTCGGGTTGATCTTGCCGGGCATGATCGACGAGCCGGGCTCGTTGGCCGGCAGCACCAGCTCGCCGATGCCGCTGCGCGGCCCCGACGCGTACCACCGCACGTCGTTGGCGATCTTCGTGGCGGCCACCGCCACGCCGCGGAGCGCCGCGCTCACGTGGACCATCGCGTCGTGGGCCGACAGGGCCGCAAACAGGTTCCCGGCCACCCGGAACGGCACGCCGGTCCTGTCGGCGAGCCTCCGCGCCACGGCGTCGCCGAAGCCCGCGGGCGCATTGAGGCCGGTGCCCACCGCCGTCCCGCCAATCGCGAGGGCCTCGAGTTCGCGGACCGCCGCCGCCAGCCGTGCCAGCGCCTCGTCGAGCTGTGCGACCCAGCCCGAGATGACCTGTCCCAGGGTGACGGGCGTCGCATCCTGCAGGTGCGTGCGCCCCATCATGACGAGCCCCGCGTGGGCCTCGGCCTTCGACGCGAGCGTCGCGCGGAGGCCGCGCACCGCCGGCACGAGGCGCGCGTCGATCTCGAGCCGCGCGGCCACGTGCATGGCCGTCGGGAACACGTCGTTCGACGACTGGCTCCGGTTGACGTGATCGTTCGGATGGATGTCGAGCGCCGGGCCGCCGTGCTCGCCCGCCCACTGCATCGCGCGGCGCGCGATGACCTCGTTGGCGTTCATGTTGCTCTGCGTGCCCGACCCGGTTTGAAACACCACGAGCGGGAACTCGTCGTCCCACCGTCCCTCGGCGACTTCGTCGGCGGCGGCGGCAATCGCGCGCGCCCGGGGCTCGTCGAGCGCGCCCAGTTCGAGGTTGGCCAGCGCCGCGGCCGCTTTCACGCGTCCGAGCGCGTGGACGACGGCGAGCGGCATGCGGTATCGCCCGCCGCCAATCGGGAAGTTCTCGATGGAGCGCTGCGTCTGCGCGCCCCACAGCCGCTCGGCAGGCACGGCGACCTCGCCGAGCGCGTCGTGCTCGCGACGCATTCCGGACTCACCGGAAAGAGTGGACATGGGGAGGACCTCGACCGCATCATACGCCGCCGCGGCTCGAACGGATCCGGTGAGCCCATTCAGCTTCCTGTCCGTTCCGCTTCCTCTCCGTTCCGCTTCCGCACTCCTGCGTCCGGCTCAGGTACAATGCCGCCGCGCTGGAGGTGCGGCGCCGGGAGAGAGAGGTCGTATGGAGCAGAAGTCGGGCGAGCCGTTCGTCCCCGCCCACGTCGAGATGCCCGAGGCCACGCCGCGGGCGCTCGTGCTCGGGGTCCTCATGGCGGTCTTCATGGGTGCCGCCAATGCCTACCTTGGCCTCAAGGCGGGGATGACCATCGCGGCCACCTACACGACCGCCGTGCTCGGCATGGCGATCATCAAGAGCCTCGGCGGCACCATCCTCGAGGAGAACACCGCACGCACGGTCGGGTCGATTGGCGGCAACGTCGCCGCGGGGGCCATCTTCACGCTGCCCGCGTTCTTCATCGCCGGCATCTGGCGGCCCTTCTTCTCGACGTCGAACTACGTGGTCTCGACGATCATGCTCGTCGCCGGGGGGATCCTCGGGATCCTCTTCGTCACCATCACGCGGCGGGTGCTGGTCGGCAACGCCGAGCTGCCGTTCCCCGAGTCGGTGGCGGCCGCCGAGATTCACAAGGCGGGCCAGCGCGGCCAGGGCGGTTCGCGCCATCTGCTGGCGGGCATGGGCCTCGGGGCCTTCTTCACGCTGCTGACCGAGGTGCAGGTCCTGGCCGCCAAGTGGCAGGCGACCGTCGGGGTGGGCCGCGGGGCGCTCGTGGTCCGCGGGCCCGAGGCGAGCCCCGCCTTCCTTGGCGTCGGCTACATCATCGGACCGCGGTTGGCGGGCATCAACTTCAGCGGCGGCGTGCTCGCGTGGGGCCTGCTCGCGCCCGCCATCGCCTTCTTCCTGCACGTCGGCGATGCGGTGCCGGTGGCGGACTGGGGCGCCGAGATCGTGCGGGTCTGGCGCGACTACGTCCGCCTGATCGCCATCGGCGGCATGCTCGTGGGGGCCTTCTACACGCTCTGGAGGATGCGCGCGAGCCTAGTCGAGGGCATCGCGCGGTCGCTCGCGAACCTGCGTCCCCGGCGCGGCGAGGGCGAGAGCGCCCCCGTCCGTACCGACCGTGATCTGCCCGTCCAGGTCGCGGCGGTCGGCATCGGCATCATCGTCGCCATCATGGTGTTCGTCTTCCAGTGGTTCGCCGGCAACGTCACGGCGGCCATCGTGGCCGCGATCGTGATGCTGGCGCTGGCCTTCGTCTTCGCGGCGGTCTCGGGCTACCTGGTCGGCATCATCGGCGTGTCGAGCAACCCCACGAGCGGCCTCACGGTGACCGTGCTGATCAGCGTCGCCTTCCTGATGGTCATCCTCGGCCTCCAGGGCACCACGGGCGTCGCCGCGGTGCTCGGCGTCGCCGCCTTCACCTGTGTATCGGTGTCGGTCGCGGGCGAGATGATGCAGGACCTCAAGGCGGGCCACATCCTCGGGTGCACGCCGTGGCGCATGCAGGCAGGCGACATGCTCGGCGTCACGGCCGCGTCGCTCGTGATGTTCCTGGTGCTCTCGGTCCTCCATCTGGGCGACATCAAGAGCGCGGTCGCCGACCGCATGGGCGAGATGCAGGACCGCGGCGCCACGACCGTCGAGTACGCGGGCGCCGACGCCGCGCTCGAGCGGCGCGCCTACACGCTCGACGAAGTGCGCGGGCTCGCCCCCGAGCTGCAGAACGAGCTGCTCGGCACCAACGCCGGTTTCGGCGGCGCGAAGATCCCGGCGCCGCAGGCGAGCCTCATGGCGGTGGTCTCGCGGAGCATCATCGAGCAGAAGACGGACTGGATCCTGATCCTCGTCGGCGTCTTCATGGGACTGGCGTTCATCCTCATGCAGGTGAAGAGCCCGATGCTGGTCTCGGTCGGGATGTACCTGCCCATCGAGACCTCGTTCGCCATCTTCGTCGGCGGCCTCTTCAAGGGTCTGCTCGAACGCACCGCCGAGCGGCGGAAGTGGGGACCCGAGCGGAAGGACCGCGCGGAGAACACCGGGACGCTCCTCGCCTCGGGGCTCATTGCCGGCGAAGCGATCATCGGCATCCTCTTCGCCGCGCTCGCCTTTGGCGACGTCGCCCTGCCGGAGCTGTTCGCCAATCCCAGTTACCTGGTCAGCCTCGCCAGCATGGCGATCGTCGGCGCGTTCCTCGTGCTCGTGCCGAGGCGGGAAACGACGTAACGGCTGGACCCAGCCGGACGGGGTGTTCCGGTGAATCGGCCCGGGACGCCGCGATCACCCGCTGGCCGCAAACGGGTCCGGCCCGCTACCCAGCTCGTCGCGCTGGATGGCGAGCAGGTCGGCGAATCGGCCGCGCCGCCGCGAGAGCTCCGCGAAGGTTCCGCGCTCGACGACGCGGCCGGCGTCGAGGACCAGGACCTCGTCGGCCGCCTCGAGCCCCGACAGACGATGGGTGATGAGGAGCACGCCGCGCGTCCGCGCCTCGCGCGCGATCTCGTCGAGCACGGCGCGCTCGAGCGCCGCGTCGAGATGCGCGGTCGGCTCGTCGAGCAACAGGAACGGCGCGCGGCGGAGCAGCGCGCGGGCGAAGGCGAGCCGCTGACGCTCACCGCCGGATAGACGCACGCCCTGCTCTCCCACCCACTCCTCGAGCCCGTTGGGCAGCACCTGCACGAGACCGTCGAGCCGTGCGCGGACGACCACCTCCTCGAGATCGACGCGCGAGGCCGTCGGTACGGCGAGCCGGAGGTTGTCGGCAATCGTGGCCGTCAGCAGGTGCGTGCGCTGCGGCATCACCGAGAACTGCGACCGGACCCGGTCGGCGTCCATCGCCGCGATGTCCACGCCATCGAGGCGGATGGCACCGGGGGCGGCGTCCCAGAAGCGCAGCGCCAGGTTGAGGACGGTCGATTTGCCCGACCCGCTCGGCCCCACGAGCGCCACGAGCCGTCCGGGCTCGAGCGACAGCGTGAGGTCGCGCAACACCGGAGGGCCGCCCGCGTACGCGAACGTGAGGCCGTCGATCGCGAACCTCGAAGCCACGCCCTGCATCGTCGGCGGCGATACCGGGGGCGCCACACAGGGCGTCGTGATGCCCGGCGCGCCTCCCCCGCCGGCGATCTCGTCGAGCCGGCGCGCGGCTTCATCGCTCGCCGCCAGGCTCTGCCACCCGGAGGCGAGCATGCCGATGGCCTCCAGGCTCGCGACGACGACCAGGACGACGACCGCCAGCGTGACCCCCGACAGGCGCGCGTCGGCCACGAGCGGAATCGTCACCGCGGCAACCGCCACGACGCCGAGATCCACGGCGAGCATCGTCAGCGCTCCCGACGCCGCGGCGGAGCGGCCGCCAATCATCTCGGCGCGGGCCATCGTCGCCGCGCGCCGGGCCACGCGCGCGACGTGGCGAGGCGCCGCCCCGAAGGCCACGAGCTCCGCGACACCGTTGATGCCGTCGATCAGGTCGGCTTCCAGCGACCCGCGCTCGACGATGCGGCGACGGGCCGCGCGCGCCCCCAGACGATGAGCGACGAGGGGCGCCACGACGCCGCCGGCCACGAAGACGGCGGCAACGATGGCGGCCCCCGCGAGCGACATCATGCCGAACGCCGCGACGAGGCCGGCTCCGATGATGGCCGCCCCGGCCGACGGCGCGATGACGCGCACGAACACGTGCTCGAGGGTCTCGATGTCGCCAACGAGACGGGCCACCACGTCGCCCGTTCGCCGGAACAGCAGGCCTGCGGGTGCCTGCGGCACGAGCCGCTCGAAGGTCGAGACGCGCAGCCGTTCGAGCAGGCGCAGCGTGACGTCGTGCGAGACGAGCCGCTCGCCGTAGCGCGCGAGGCCGCGCGCGATGCCGAAGAACCGTACGCCGACGATGGCGACCTGCAGCGCCGCCACCGACGGGTGCAGGGCGGCCGTCGCGATGAGCCACGCCGAGGTGCCCATGAGCGCGAGGCTCGCGGCGAGCGTGACCACGAGCAGCACGATGGCCAGGCCGGCCCGCCGCCAGTCGTGCCGGAGCGCCCCGACGACCCGTCGCAGGGCGCGGCTCACCGGAAGCCTCCCTGCGCGCCGAGCATGGCATGCACGCGCGACCCGGCCAGCGACGCCAGTTCGCGCGGAACGCCCTCTTCGACGATGCGGCCGCGCTCGAGCACGACGACCCGGTCGGCGTCGAGGACGGTCGAGAGCCGGTGCGCGATGACGAGCACCGTGCGGCCGCGCCGCAGTTCGGCGAGCGCGTGGCCTACGGCGCGCTCGGTCGCGACGTCGAGGCTCGAGGTGGGCTCGTCGAGCACGACCACCGGGGCGTCGCGCAGGAACGCCCGTGCGAGCGCCACCCGCTGGGCCTCGCCACCCGACAGCCGCATGCCGCGTTCACCGAGCGGCGTGTCGAGCCCCCGGGGCCATGCCGCGACGGCCTCGGCAAGGCGCGCGCGCGAGAGCGCCGCCATCATCGCCGCCTCCGAGGCGTCGGGCCGCGCAAGACGGAGGTTGTCGGCGAGCGTTCCGGCAAACAGATAGGGCCGCTGCGGCACCCACGCCAGACGCTGCCGCCATCGATCGGGATCGAGCGGGCTCCCTCGCCGGGCCTCGGAGGCGGGCCGGCGCGTGAACGCGATGCCGTCCGGTGCGGCGTGCTCGAGGCGGTGTTCGTCCATCGCCAGCGTGCCACGCTCGGGGATCACGAACCCGAGAATCGCCGAGGCCACGGTGGACTTGCCCGCACCGCTCGGGCCGACGAGCGCCACCGTGGCACCCGCGGCCACCGTGAAGGTCACCCCGTCGAGGGCGGGTTCGCGATCGCTGGCATATCGCACGGTGAGGTCGTGCACGTGGAGCACGGGTGCGGAACCCGGGGGAGGGGCAGCGTCGTGCGCCGCGGGCTCCGCGGGCCCCACACCGACGGCCGCCGGCGCGGGGGGCCCGGACAGCAGCGCCTCGAGGCGTGCCGAGGCTTCCTTGCCGGCCGCCGCCGCGTGGAAGGCCGCCCCGAGGGCGCGCAGCGGCCTGTAGAACTCCGGCGCGAGGATGAGAACGAACAGCGCGGGCTGGAACGCCAGCCGCCCGTAGAGGAGGCGCAGCCCGACTTCGACAGCGACGATGGCCGTCGAGAGCGTCGCGACGAGCTCCAGCACGAGCGCCGACAGGAACGCGATCCTGAGCACGCCCATCGTCAGCGCGCGGAAGCGCGAGGTCGTCGCGGCGATGGCGGCGGCCTCGTCGCCCGCGCGCCCGAACGCCTTGAGCGTTGGCAACCCCTGCAGCGCGTCGACGAAGCGCGCCGAGAGCCGCGCGAGCACGGTCCATTGCGCGCGCGTGCGGGCCGCGGCGGCGCCGCCGAGCAGGTACATGAACAGGGGGATGAGCGGGTAGGTGAGCACCAGCACGAGCGCCGACAGCGGATCGACCAGCAGGACGACCAGCGCGACGAGCGCGGGCACGAGCACCGCGAGCGCGGCCTGCGGAAGGTACTGGCCGACATACGCGTCGAGGGCATCGACGCCGCGCACGAGGGTGTTCGAGAGTTCGCCCGGGCGCTCGCCGCCGAGCGCGACGGGACCGCGCGCGATGACGGCGCGGGCGAGGCGCTCGCGCAGGCCGGCCTTCAGCCGGCTCGCCGCGGCGATGGCCGCCTGGTCGGCGCCCCATTGCAGCGCCGCCTTGGCCACCGCCAGGCCGGCGAGCGCCGCCATGAGCGGCACGAGGTCGTCCCGCGTCCGCCCGCCGAGGAAGGCGCCATCGACGAGCGCGGCGAGCAGCCACGCCTGGCCGATGCTCGCGCCGCCCACGGCCACGCCCGCCGCGACGGCGACCGCGAGCGTCCGGCCGGCGGGTGCGACGAGGGCAGGCAGGCGGAATCGTCTCCCTGCCCCGTCGATGTCTAGTACTCCAGATGCGTGTCCGCCGTGATGCGGTGACGGAACACCCAATAGGTCCACCCCTGATAGATGAGCACGATCGGCACGAAGACGAGCGCGACGATGCTCATGATGCGCAGCGTGTACGGGGTTGACGCGGCATTGTAGATGGTGAGCGTCCAGTCGGGGTTGAGGCTCGACACCATCACCCTCGGATAGAGCGACATGAAGATGGTGATGACGGACGCGGCGAGCGCCACCGACGTCATGACGAACGCCCAGCCCATGCGCTCGCGGTGCACCAACGCGCCGGCGGCCAGCATGCAGCCGACGGCCACGATGGGCGTGAGGCCGGGGTCGACGCCGAGCCGGGTGAAGGCGTCGGTCCAGAGGTAGGTCGTCACCCCGAAGAGCACGATGAACACGGTGGCCACCGGGCCAATCAGCTTGATGGCGCGCAGGGCGCGCCCGCGGATCGGCTCGTCGCTCTTGAGGTGCAGGAAGATGCCGCCGTGCACCGTGAAGGCCGACAGCGTGGCCAGGCCGGCGATGAGCTCGTAGGGGCCGAGCAGGTCGAGGAACCCGCCGGTGAACGTCATCGTCTGGTCGATCGGCACGCCCACGAGCAGGTTGCCGAGCGCGACGCCCCAGAGGAGCGCGGGCACGAGGCTGCCGAAGAAGATGAGTGCGTCCCACGTGGTGCGCCAGGCGGGGCTGCGGTCCTTGCTGCGGAACTCGAAGCCCACGGCGCGGACGATGAGCGCCGCGAGCATGAGGAGCAGCGCCAGGTAGAACCCGCTGAAGAGCGTCGCGTACCACTGGGGGAAGGCGGCGAACATCGCGCCGCCGGCCGTGATGACCCACACTTCGTTGCCGTCCCAGACGGGACCGATCGTGTTGATGATGCGGCGCCGCTCGGCGTCGGTCTTGCCGAGCCACGGGAGCAGGATGCCCACGCCGTAGTCGAACCCCTCGAGCACGAAGAAGCCGATGAAGAGGACGGCAATCAGCACGAACCAGAGCGTATTCAGGTCGAACATGTCCGCCTCCTCCTAGGCTCCGACCGGCGCCACGCCGGGTTGCTCGCTGCCCTCGACACTGACGCTGCCCATCGTGCCCGCCCTGGCGAACTTCTGCAGCAGGTATATGTCCGCCACCATCAGCACGCCGTAGAGCAGCGTGAAGACGACGAGCGAGAAGCCGACCTCGGCTGCCGACACGTTGGGCGACACCGCGTCGGCCGTCTTCTGCAGGCCGAAGACAATCCACGGCTGCCGGCCGATCTCGGTGAAGATCCAGCCCGTGGAGTTGGCCAGGTACGGCAGCGCGATGGCCGGCACGAGCAGCCCGAGCAGCCAGCGGCTGCCCTCGATGCGCTGCCGCCAGACCTGCCAGGTCGCGAGCAGCGCGAGCAGGGCCATGACCATGCCGGCGCCCACCATGACGCGGAAGGTCCAGTAGGTCCATTTGACGGGCGGCACGTAATCGCCAGGCCCATACGTCCGTTCGTATTCCGCCTGCAGCGCCTTGATGCCGGGCACGGCGCCGTCGAAGCGGTTGTAGGCGAGGAAGCTGAGCATGCCGGGCACCTTCACGGCCCACACGTCGCGACGCTCGGGCTCGTTGCCCCAGGTGAAGAGCGACATGGGCGCGGGATCCTCCGTCTCCCACAACGCCTCGGCCGCCGCCATCTTCATTGGCTGGACCTTCATCATGTACTGGGCCTGGCCGTGGCCGACGACCATCACGGCCACCGTCGCCACCAGGCCGTAGATGGCGCCGATGCGGAACGAGATCCGGAAGGCGTCGCGCTCCTCGCCGGTGATCGTCCGTTTGAGCTGCCAGGCGCTGATGCCGAGCATGAAGAAGGCGGCCGTCGCCATGGCCCCCGTGATGACGTGCGGGAACTGCACGAACACGTGCGGGTTGGTGATGAGCGCCCAGAAGTCGTTCATCTCGGCGCGGCCCTGCCCCAGCACGTAGCCGACGGGCTGCTGCATGAACGAATTGGCGACGAGAATCCAGTAGGCCGAGAGGTTCGCCCCGATGGCCGCCAGCCAGATCGCCGCGAGGTGGACCTTCTTCGGCAGGCGATCCCAGCCGAAGATCCACACGCCGAGGAAGGTGGACTCGAGGAAGAAGGCGAGGAGCGCCTCGATGGCGAGCGGCGCGCCGAAGATGTCGCCCATGAAGCGCGAGTACTCGGACCAGTTCATGCCGAACTGGAATTCCTGGACGATGCCGGTGGCGACGCCCATCGCGAAATTGATGAGGAACAGCTTGCCCCAGAACTTCGTGAGGCGCTTGTACACGTCGCGGCCCGTCACGTACCACGCCGTCTGCAGCAGCGCCACGACCCAGCCGAGTCCGAGCGTGAGGGGGACGAAGAAGAAGTGATAGACGGTGGTGATTCCGAACTGCCAGCGAGCCAGCATCAACGCATCCATCAGGGCGTACTCCACTGAATGAGGTCGAAGGCCCGCGTGAGCGCGCCCTGGCGGCGCGTCGCGTGTCCCTGAGACGGGGGAATTCGCAAACGACGTGCCTCCGGCGCTCGCCCGGCCGGACGTCCGTCCGACGGGCGGGGTGACGGCGGTAATTACCGCACGCTCAATCCCTTACGACGCCGCAGCGCGGCACGACGGCCTCGCGTGGCCTGCGGAGCGCGCGGTGGCCGGAACTCCGGCCGCCGTAGATGCCGCGCACGTGCCGGAATCCCGGCAGCGGTGCCTCCGGCCGCGTCCGCGCCGCCATCCGCGCCGCGGCCCGTCGATCGGCACGGCCGCGCCAATGCCAATGGAGGTAATCTGGACTTTTCCGAAAGGAGTTCTGGATGCCGACCCGTCGAGAGGTCATCACCCTGGGGACCGCCGCGCTCGTCGCCGCGTCCCTCCCCCATCGCGGCGAGCCGCTCCACGCACAGAGCCAGGCAGCGCCGGCGGGGCCGTTCACGCTGCCGCCGCTACCCTACCCGGCCGATGCGCTCGAGCCGCACATCGACGCCCAGACCATGACCATCCACCATGGCCGCCATCACCAGGCGTACGTGAACAACCTGAACGCCGCCATCGCCAAGGCCCCGTCACTGAACGGGAAGACGATCGAGGCCATCCTCGCGGGGCTCGACGCGGTGCCGGAGGCCGTGCGCACGACCGTCCGGAACAACGGCGGCGGGCACGCCAACCACAGCCTGTTCTGGCCCTCGCTCAAGAAGGGCGGCGGGGCCATGAGCGAGACCCTCTCGAAGGCGGTCGCTTCGGCCTTCGGCAGCGACGCGAAGCTGAAGGAGTCGCTGACGTCGGCCGCGATGGGCGTCTTCGGCAGCGGGTGGGCGTGGCTCAGCGTCGGCGCCGACGGGCGGCTCCTCGTCGAGTCGACGCCGAACCAGGACAGCCCGATCATGCGGGGCCACACGCCGCTCGTGGGCATCGACGTGTGGGAGCACGCCTACTATCTGAAGTATCAGAACCGGCGGCGAGAGTACGTCGACGCCATCCTCCAAGTCATCGACTGGACCGTCGTCGGCGACCGTCTCGCGGCCGCGAAGAAGTAGGCGCCGCGGCCGCGGCGTCCCGCGACGTGCGGGCGGGCTCCCCCCGAAGTCCCGCCCGCCGCCAGGGGACCGGGGCCGCCCGGGGCGGCGTCCGGCGCCGGCAGGATCGTGGCGCCCCGTGACACGTGGGGTCAGACGCCCCGCGATCGTCCCGATCGTAGGGTCCGGCTCAAGCCGGACCCTACGGGATGCGGATCGTAGGATCGTCGTAGGGTCCGGCTCAAGCCGGACCCTACGACAGCGACAGTCCAAATCGGCGCCGCCCACGTCGAAATCGTCGGCGGGCGCAGAACGACCGCCGGTCGGACTATCATTGGACCACCCTGCCATGCCGGCCACCGATGTGCATCGCTCGCGCTACCGCGTCGCGGCGCTGACGCTGGCGGGCACGCTCTTCGCGCTGGTCGTCTTCTCGTTCATCCAGTTCGGCACGACCGCCACCGACGAAAACATCTTCACGGCGCCGCCGTCGGGGAGCTACGTGGTGCGGACCGGCCGTCCCATGCGGCCCGACGGCGACGGCCTTGCGGTGGGCGACCTGGTGATCGCCGTGGCCGAGCAGCCCACGCCGACGCCGGACGTCGTGGCGGCGATGCTCGCGGCCGATCCCTCGGACCGGCTGCCCGTTCGGGTGTTCCGTCCGGGCGCGCCGACGGCGCGCGAGTTCGTGGTCGATCGCGAGGCGCTCACGAGCGCGGAGTTCCGAGACGTCACCCACGCGGCCTTCATCATCGACGTCACGCGCGGCGGGGCCTCCGACCGCGCGGGCCTCCGCGTGGGCGACATCATCGTCCGCATCAACGGCCAGGAGTTCGCCGACATCTTCGAGGCCGACGCCATCATGCGCCGCGCGAGCGTCGGGCGCGCGACGGCCTACCAGGTGCTCCGCGGGGGACAGGCGCACACCTTCCAGGTGACGCTCGCCTCGTTCGGCTTCCGGCTGAACCTGCTGTTCGTCGTGCTCGTGGGGCTGCTGCACATGGCGCTCGGCCTCACGCTGGTGCTCGTGCGGCCCGGCATCAAGGCCGCGCGGTGGCTGGGCTTCGGCTTCATCCTTTCGGGCTTCGCGCTCGCCATCTTCTTCATCCGCCGCGACATCGAGCTGTCGGTCTTCATCATCGGCCGGCAAGTGCTGATGGCCGTCGCGATGCTGGCCGCGCCGGCCTGCTTCGCGCTGGGACAGTTCTACTTCCCGCGCGAGCGCACGGCGCTCGTCGGCGCGCGCTGGCGGCGCGTGCTCATCTCCGCGGTCACCCTGCTGAGCATCGGGGCCGCGCTGACGGTGCGCACCGGTGTGGCCACCATGGCGGGGCTCGCCGTGGTGCTGGCGGCGGCGGGCCTCGCGCTCTTCGACCCGCGGCGCGCCACGGCCGCCGACGAAGACCACATCAGACGGCAGGTGTGGCGCTTCGGCTACCTGCCCGCGGTGCTGGGGGCGGTGCTGCTCATCGTGCAGACGATGCGGCCGTTCGCCTGGTTCAACGCCGCCATGATGGGTGCGCTGCTCCTGCCGCTGCCGCTCGTGGTCGCCCACGTCATCGCGAAGTACCGCCTGCTCGATCTGACGATCCGCGTCAGGAAGTCGCTGCAGTACTCGCTGGCGTCGGTGGGCTGGGGCCTCGCCTCGGCGCTCCTGCTCGTGCTGGTCCTCGTCTGGGTGGCGCAGTTCGACGTCCGGTTCCCCGCCCTGCTCGTGCGCGAGTCGAGCCTCGAGTTCGTGGACCTGCGCGGGGGCGAGCGATCGCCCGCGTTCGAACGGCTGGCGTTCATGGCGGTCGCCGTCGGCCTCGCGTTCCTGCTGCGTCACGTGGGGGTCACCGGACAGCGCTACCTGGCGGAGCGGTTCCATCGCTCGGCGCACGACTACCGGCGCGCCTCGCGCGAGCTGGCCGAGGTGACCTCGTCGCGGCTCGACCTGGAGGGCCTGGCCGACGGCCTCATCTCGACGCTGGCGAACCTGCTGCCGCTCAAGCGCGCCGGGGTCATGCTGACGCACGACTCGCGCCGCTACTGCGGCCAGAGCGCCCACGGGCTCGGGCGAGAGGAGTGGAGCGCCTTCTGCGCCGAGTTCGGCGAGGACGTCATGGCGGGCGTCGCGCGCGCACGCGCCGAGGTGGACGCGGAGTACACGTTCCCCCGCCTGCGGCGGGCGCTCGACCACGCGCAGATCAAGTACCTCTACCCGATCCGCACGCACGATCAGCTCGTGGGCGCGCTGCTCGTCGGCGAGAAGCGCTCGGAGGCGCCGTTCGAGGACGCCGACTTCGAGTTCATCGGCGCCATGGCGACGCAGGTGTCGGCCTCGGTCGAGAACGCGTTCCTCTACGAAGACCTCGCCCGGCAGGAACGGCTGCGGCACGAGCTGGAGATCGCCCGGCGTATCCAGATGGCGTCGCTGCCGCAGTTCACGCCGCGCGTCGTCGGCCTCGACGTGGCCGGCGTCTCGATGCCGGCCTTCGAGGTGGGGGGCGACTACTTCGACTACCTCGACGGGTCCCCGAGCCGCTTCACGGTCATGGTGGGCGACGTGAGCGGCAAGGGCACGTCGGCGGCGCTCTACATGTCGAAGCTGCAGGGCATCGTGCGTTCGCTGCACGGCTTCGGGCTCGGCCCGCGTGAGCTGTTCGTCCGCACCAACGATCTGATCGGGCACGACCTCGATCGTCGCGCGTTCGTCACGGCCCTCGGCGCCTTCTTCGATCTCGAGCGGCACCGGCTGGTGCTCGCCCGGGCGGGTCACCTGCCGCTGCTGCGGCTGAACGCCGGCACCGGCGAGATCGACAGGTTCCTGCCGCGCGGCCTCGGCCTCGGCCTGACGATGGGCGAGGCGTTCGATCGCGAGCTCGAGGAGCTCGAGATCGGCTACGCGCCCGGCGACGTGTTCCTGTTCATCACCGACGGCATCACCGAGTGCCAGTCGCCGGCCCGCGAGGAGTTCGGCGAGGAGCGCGTGATCGAGTTCCTGTCCTGCCTCGCGGTCCCGCACGACGCGCG
>JAHDVQ010000026.1:17540-22383 GCA_023384595.1 Vicinamibacteraceae bacterium
GCGAGGAGCGCGTGATCGAGTTCCTGTCCTGCCTCGCGGTCCCGCACGACGCGCGCGGCGTCCGCGATGCGCTCATGTCGGCCGTCGACCGCTTCGCCGGCGGCACCACCGTCTTCGACGACCGCACCGTCGTCGTCGTCCGAGTCCAATGACGGAGCCTTCGTCGCCTCCGTAGGCTTTGTAGCCTTTGTAGCCTCCGTAGGCTTTGTGGCCTCTGTAGGCTTTGTGGCCTCTGTAGGCTTTGTAGCCTTTGTAGGCTTTGTAGGCTTCCGATGTCTTATTGCGCCTCAGCGCCCGGCCACGAGTGGCACGGGCCCTACCACGATCACGAGTACGGCTTTCCGCTCGAATCGGACGCGGCGCTCTTCGAGCGCCTGATGCTCGAAATCAACCAGGCCGGGCTCTCGTGGCTGACGATCCTGAAGAAGCGCGGCGCCTTTCGCCGGGCGTACCACGGGTTCGACCCGGCCCGCGTCGCCCGCTACGGCGCGCGCGACCGCGCGCGGTTGCTCGCCGACGCCGGCATCGTGCGCAACCGGCTCAAGGTGGATGCGGCCATCGAGAACGCGCGGCGCGTCGTCGCCCTGCGCGCGTCGCACGGGTCGTTCCGCGGCTGGCTCGACGCGCATCACCCGCGCGACACGCGCGCCTGGGTCGCGCTCTTCAAGCAGACGTTCCGCTTCACCGGGGGCGAGATCGTCGGCGGGTTCCTGATGAGCACCGGCTACCTGCCGGGCGCGCACCAGGAAGACTGCCCGGTGTATCCGCGCGTGCTGGCCGCCGGCGCGCCGTGGGCCCTGGCGGCCGGCATCGCGCCCGCGGCGCCAGCCCGGCCCCTCACGGGCGCCAAGCCTACGCTTCGCGGCCGAGCGAGAGCCTGAGCAGCGAGGTGCCGCCGAGCGCGAGCACCGTCACGCCGCCGAGTACCGTCGTCATGACGTAGGAGATCAGGCGCTCGAGGGCGGTGATGGCGAGCGCCGTCTCGAGCGGCACGCCGAAGAGCGCGAGCCCGGCGACCAGCCCGCCCTCCACCGCGCCGAGGCCGCCGACCGTGGGGGCGAAGCCGCCGAGCAGGATGAGCGTCGCCAGCGCCGCCGCCTGTGGCACCGTCAGCCAGACGCCGCACGCCGCCCCGACCGCCATCAGGCGCAGGACGTCCTCGAACCAGACGATCACCGAGTAGACGGCGACCTTCGCGATGGTCCAGCGCGAGACGCGGAGGCCGGTAAGTTGACGCTGCCACGCGGTGACCGCCGCGCGCAGCTGGTGGCGGAACCAGCCGCCGAGGAGGACCACCACGCCGACCAGGATGGCGGCGACGACGATCGCGGCCCGCCAGCGGGCGGCCAGCAGCGGCCCGAGCGCCGGGAGCGCGACCAGCGCCATGAGGGCCACGACGGGGCCGTCGCTCACGCGGTCGCACAGCACGACCAGCGTCGCGAGCGGCAGATTCAGCCGTCCGCGCAGTCGCGTGATGGCCACGCGGCATGCCTCGCCTCCGAGGCGGCCCGTCGGCGTCACGTTGTTGACGAAGATGCCGGCCAGCACCGCGGCCGACGATGACCACAGCGAGATGCTGCCTCCGAGCGCGTGAATGAGCACGCGCCACCGGGCGCCGGAGGCAGTCACCGACAGCAGGTAGAGCAGCACGGCCGCCGTGACCCACCAGGGATCGGCGTTGACGAGGGCGGCGGCCGCGAGCGAGAGGGTGTTCTTCAGCGCGTCCACGAGTTCGCTTGCGCCGAAGAGGGTACACCGCGCAGCCGCATCGCGCCCACCTGTCCCTCCACGGAGCGGGTGACGATGGTCACGGCGCCCGAGGGCGCCAGCGCCGTGTCGCGGCCTGCCCACCGCGGACCCGTGACGGGATCGCGCTGGCCCGCGACCGGCGGCACGCACGCCTCGCGGAGCATCACGCAGGCGGCCACGGCCTGCACGAGCGCGGTCGCCGCCCCGAGGCTCCCGACGATGCCCGAGAGCGAGGTCGCCGCCGGCGCCGCCGGCGCGGCGCGCGCGAGGGCGGACGCCTCGGACCGATCGAGCGAGGCCACGCCGGTTCCGTGCGCGAGCATCACATCGCCCGGCTCGAGGCCGGCGGCGGCGAGGGCCGCCGCGGTCGCGCCCGGCGACCAGACGTCGTGCGGCTCATCGGGATCCGGCATCGCGGTCGCGGCACCCGCGATCTCGATCCTCGCTCCCGCATCACGCGACGCCGCGTCGTCTCGGTCGAGCACGATGACGGCGGCCCCCTCGGACGGCGCGAGACCTTCCCCGCCCTGGTCGAAGGGACGCACCGCGTCGCGGCCCCGCGGCAGCAGCCACCCCCGTCGCGCAAGTCCCAGACCCGCCTGCTCGACCAGCCACGAGTCGTGGGCGGCGACGATGGCGCGCGAGACCGCGCCGCTCGCGAGGTCGTCGAGCGCGGTGGCGAGCGCGCCGGCCCCCGCGGCCGCATCGTGGACGACGTTCACCGACGGTCCCTCGGCGCCGGTCATGAGCGAGAGGAATGTCACCCCGAGATTCGAGAGCGTCCTGAGCGAGAAGTAGGGATCGATGAGACGCGAGGGACGGGCGCCGAGCGCGCCGTAGCCCGCCCGCTCGCCGTCGGGCCACGCCGCGTCGAGCGCCGGGAAGAACGCCGACGGTTCGAGTCCCGTCTGGCCGCTCGCGACGTAGAGGCCGACGCGCGCCGGCCCGGGATTCGGCGTGCCGCCGGCCGCGGCCCGATCGAGCGCCTCGCGCGCGGCGTGCACGAGCAGGCGCGCCGACCGGCCGGCGTACTTCGCGAGCTTCGGGATCGGCAGCAGATCGCCGCAGTCGCCCACCCGGGCCTCGCCCACGAGGCCGCACGGCCACGACGCCCACGGCCCGCCGGCCGCCCGCGCGAGCGCGGATTCCCCGGCACGCCATCGCGCCCACGTGGCGGCCACGCCGGCTCCCGCCGGCGTGACCAGCCCGATGCCCGTCACGATCGCCACGGTCACGTCGCCGTACGGGGAGGCGCGTCGCCGTGGCGCGCCATGAACTCGCGCACCCACTGCCGGTTCACCTCATCGCCGGTGACGAGGTCGTGCGTCGCGCCGCAGGCGGCGCACCGCAGCTGTCCTGGCGAGCCCTGCTCGAGCGCGTGCCCGCAGCGGGAACACACGGCGGGCGACTCCGCCATGAGCCGGTCGATGAGCGCCACCCACGTCTCGACCCGCATGAACCACGCGAGGGCGCGTGCCACGGGGACCTCGCCGGCCACGTCCTCGTCGGTGAGCCACGGCAGCCGCGCGCGGAGCAGTGCCTTTCCCGTGCCGGTGAGCGTTCCCTCGTGCTCGACGACGCCCTGACCCAGCTCCTCGCGGGCGATCTCGAGGATGCTGTGCTCGGGCATGAGCACGCTGAACTCGTTCTCGGCATCGAGCGCGATCTCGACGATGTCGAGCGAGTCGGCGCCCAGCTCGTCGAGGCGCGCGTCGGCCGTCACGCGTTCGACAGGCACGCGCACACTCGCGGCGACGATGCGGGCGAAACGATCGAGCGTGGTCTCCGGGGCCGGCAGTGGCGTGGACATCGTCAGGCTCCGAGCACGACGGCCACGTTCTGACCGCCGAATCCGAAGGCGTTCGCGAGCACGTGGCGCGCCGCCAGCCGCCGCGCCGTGTGGGGGACGTAATCGAGATTGCAGGCCGCGTCGGCCTCGCGGAGGTTGGCCGTCGGCGGCACGAGCCCGTGACGGAGCACGAGCGCCGCCACGGCCATGTTGATAGCGCCCGCGGCCGACAGGGTATGGCCCCAGTGTCCCTTGTTGGAGACCACGGGAACGGCGGAGGCGCGCGGCCCGAGCACCTGCGTGATCGCGCGGGTCTCGTTCGCGTCGTTCTTCGGCGTGGAGGTGCCGTGAGCCACGACGGCATCGATGGCCCCGGGGGCGAGCCTGGCGGCGTCGAGCGCTCGTGCCATGGCGGCCGCCTCGATCCGTCCGTCGGGCGAAGGCTCGGTGAGCGAGCCCGGCACGGTCGTCGCGCCGAACCCGGCGATGCGTGCGTACGGCTGGCGGCCGCGGCGGGCCGCGCGGGCCGCGCGCTCGATGACGAGCGCCGCGGCGCCCTCGCCCATGACGAACCCGTCGCGATCGCGATCGAACGGGCGCGAGGCACGATCGGGGTCCGAGGAGATCGAGAGGGCCCCGAGCTTGCCGAAGGCAATCAGCGTGAGCGGCATGATGTTCGCGCACGTCCCGCCCGCGACGACCACGTCCGCATCGCCCCGCGTGAGCAGCCGGCACGCCTCGACCAGCGCGTGCGCGCCGCTCGCGCACGCCGTGTCGATGGCGACGGCGGGTCCGCGTGCGCCCAGCATCTCGAGCGCACGCCCGGGCACCGTCTCGCCCGCTCGTCGTGCCAGGCCCTCGGCGGGCTCGAGCCCGGCCTCGACCACGCCGGCAACGTCGAGCCGCCCGTCCGGCGTGCGGTGCCGCCAGTGGCCGGCCAGCCAGCCCATGTGAAGGTAGTTGACGCTGACGCCCACCGCAACGCCGAGCCGGCCCTCGCCTGGCGGGTCCGCGGAGAGTTCCGCATCGGCGACGGCTTCGGCGACGGCGCCAAGGAAGAACCGCGTGGCCCGGCGGTCGGTCGGACGTGTGGCGGGCAGGTCGTCGAGGGGGTCAGGAACTTCCGCCGCCAGCGTGGCGGGGTATCGCGACGCGTCGAAGGCCCGGATGGGGCCAATGGCGTGCTCGCCGGCCACGAGCCGGCGCCACGAAGCGGCGACGCCGAGGCCGAGAGGCGTGACCATCCCGAGCCCGGTTATGACGAGCGGCACCATGGCGGAGGGGGCCATGGTACATCACAGCCTG
>JAHDVQ010000026.1:22483-29199 GCA_023384595.1 Vicinamibacteraceae bacterium
CCCGGTTATGACGAGCGGCACCATGGCGGAGGGGGCCATGGTACATCACAGCCTGGAGCCTGGAGCCCGGAGCCTATTCCTAAAACCCCGCCATCGTCAGCGCCCACATGATGCGGGCGCGCTGGTCTTCCTTCGCGATGCGCCGGTTGCGGGCCACGTCGATGACCTCCTGGAGCACCAGTTCCGCCATCGGCTTGTAGCGGCAGTGGAAGACGCCGTCGCCGAGTGGTTCGATGGCGGTGAGCTCCTCGGGCGAGCGCGAGAACAACCGGGCCCGCAGCGTCTCGAGCGTGTCGCGGTGCCCGCTGCGCTCGAGGGCGCGCACTGCCGATTCGGCGAGGTGCTGCATCTCGCGGCGGCCGAGGTAGCGGGGTGTGGCGGGCGACTGCGAATCGCGGGTATCCATGGTCGTGACCTCGCGACGACGGGGCAGCCCCGCGGCGGACCGGCCCGGCATCTCTGGTCAGATGAGGGGCAATTGGTGTGCCACCCTGTCACGCGCGCGAGTGGTCGGGAAACGGCGCGAACCGTGCGCGAGGGGGTCGACAGGGCGGCCCCCGCTGTCCGCGCCAGCGACACATTGTCGCGGTGCGATGACGATCGGGGGATCGGCGGATCGGCGGGTCAAGGGGTCAGCGAATCGGCAGATCAACGCCCAGCGCCCAACGCCCAACGCCCAGCGCCTGCCCCTACGCCCCGTCGGTCATGCCCTGCGCCAGGTACGAGTCGATGGCGCGCGCCGCGCGCCGCCCCGCGCCCATCGCCGAGATGACCGTCGCGCCCCCCGACACGATGTCGCCGCCGGCGAAGACGCCCTTCTTCTCGGTCGCGCCCGTCTCGGGATCGGCGATGATGTTGCCCCACTTGTTCACGTGCAGGTCGGGGGTGGTCGACGAGATGAGCGGGTTGGCACCCTGTCCCACGGCAAAGACCACCACCTCGACCGCCAGGTCGAACGTGTCGCCGGGAATGGGCTTCGGACTGCGGCGGCCCGACGCGTCGGGCTCGCCGAGCGCCATGCGCTGGCAGCGGATGGTCGTGACGCGCCCGCGCTCGTTGCCGAGAATCTCGGTCGGGCTCGCGAGCAGGAGGAACTCGATGCCCTCCTCCTCGGCGTGCTCGACCTCCTCCTTCCGCGCCGGCATCTCGTCGCGCGAGCGGCGGTAGATGAGGTACGCGTGCTCGGCGCCGAGCCGCTTGGCGCTGCGCACCGCGTCCATGGCCGTGTTGCCGCCGCCGATGACCGCGACGTTCGCGGCGCGAATCATCGGGGTGTCCGACTCGGGAAACCGGTACGCCTTCATCAGGTTGGAGCGCGTCAGGTACTCGTTCGCCGAGTAGACGCCCACCAGGTTCACGCCGGGGATGTTCGGGAAGTACGGCAGGCCGGCGCCCGTCGCGACGAACACCGCCTCGTAGCCGAGCTCGGTGAACAGCTCGTCGATGGTGAAGGTGCGCCCGATGACGTGGTTGGTCTTGATCTCGACGCCGAGGCGCTCGAGCGCATGCACCTCGCGGGCGACGATCGACTTCGGCAGGCGGAACTCGGGGATGCCGTAGATGAGCACGCCGCCCGGTTCGTGCAGCGCCTCGAAGACGGTGACCTGGTGGCCGCGGCGCGCGAGGTCGGCCGCCGCCGTCAGGCCCGCGGGCCCCGATCCGATGATGGCCACCTTCTTGTCGGTCGGCGCGACGCGGACGCCCTCGGCCTCGAGCCCCTGCGCGGCCGCCCAGTCGGCGACGAAGCGCTCGAGGCGTCCGATGGCCACCGGCTCGAACTTCCGCCCGATGGTGCACACCTTCTCGCACTGCTCTTCCTGCGGGCACACGCGGCCGCAGATGGCGGGCAGCAGGTTCTTCTCGGAGAGCACCACGAAGGCGCGCGTCAGGTCGCCGTCGGCCACCGCCTTGACGAAGGCCGGGATGTCGATCTCGACGGGGCAGCCCGCGATGCACGGCTGGTTCTTGCACTCGATGCACCGCTCGGCTTCGCGGCGCGCGTCCTCGAGCGTGTAGCCGAGACTCACTTCCTCGAAACTGTGCGACCGCTCCTCCGCGTCGCGGCAGGGCATGGGGGTCTTGGTCTTCTGCGTGATCTTCTTCGCCATCTCGAGGGCTCCGTCGGACGCCGGCTCACACCGCCCACATGTCGGCGGAGGCGCACTCCTCGTCGTAGCGCGCCGCGGCTTCCTGTTCCTGTTCGCGATACGCCCGCAGGCGCGAGGCGAGCTCGTCGAAGTCCACCTGGTGCCCGTCGAACTCGGGGCCGTCGACGCACACGAACTTCTGCTCGCCGCCAATCTGCACGCGGCAGCCGCCGCACATGCCGGTGCCGTCGACCATCACGGGGTTCAGGCTGACGACCGTGCGCAGGCCGATCGGCCGCGTGACCTCGCAGACGGCGCGCATCATGGGCAGCGGCCCCACGGCCACCACCTCGTCGAAGACGGCGCCCTCGTCGAGCAGCGCCTTCAGCGCGTCGGTCACCAGCCCGTGCCGGCCGTACGACCCGTCGTCGGTCGTGACGACGAGGTGGTCCGAGACGCGCGAGAGGTCGTCCTCGAGGATGACGAGGTCGCGGCTGCGGGCGCCGAGAATCGTGACGACGTAGCCGCCCTGCGCCTTGACGCCGGTGGCGATCGGGTAGACGACGGCCGCGCCGATGCCGCCGCCAATGCAGCAGGTGCGCGAGCCGGGATGGATGTCGGTCGGACGCCCGAGCGGCCCCGCCACGTCGAGCACGGCGGTGCCGGGGGCCATCCGGTTGAGCTGCCGCGTCGTCTTGCCCACGCCCTGCACGATGACCGCGAGCGCGCCGCGAGCGTGGTCCACGTCGGCAATCGTCAACGGGATTCGCTCACCGTCGGCGCTGATGCGGAGAATGGCGAACTGCCCGGGACGGCGCTTCCGGATGACGTGCGGCGCCTCGATCCAGAGCCGGTGGACGTCCGGCGCAAGCTGCTCGTTCGAGAGGACTGGGTACACGGGGGACCTCGCCAGGTGGACGGGCGATCGCGGCCCTGCTGCCGGAATCACGTCAACGGAGGCCTGGCACTGGAAGAAGAAGCAAGCCGGATGCCGCCGCCCCCCCGGCCGCGCCCTCAGCCGCGCCCCAGCCGCGCCCCCAACGGATGAGCCCGGATGCCTGTAGAATGCGCGCGGGGGAGGCCGCACCGCGATGCTCTGGTGGCAGTGGATGATTCTCGGGATGGTGTTAGCCGCCATCGAAATGGCGGGCCCCGGGGCCTTTTTCTTCATTTTCTTCGGCGTGGGGGCCGGCCTGGTCGGGCTGCTCACGCTCGTGGGCCTCGGCGGACCGGCCTGGGTCCAGTGGCTGCTCTTCTCGGTGCTGTCGCTCGTCTCGCTGGCGCTCTTCCGCGGCCGGCTCCTGCGGCGCCAGCAGGCGATGATCGACGCCACGCCCGGCATCGACGACAACTTCGTGGGCGAGGTCGCCGTGGCGATCGACGACATGGCGCCGGGGGCGCACGGCCGGGCCGAGCTGCGCGGCACGGGCTGGACGGCCCTCAACGTCGCTCCGACCCCCATCGCGCGCGGCACCCGGTGCGTCGTGCGCCACGTCGACGGCCTGCTGCTGCACCTGGTTCCGGAGGGAGGTCACTGACCGTATGGAAGCGACGCTCATCACCGTTGTCGTCCTCGCGATCCTCGTCCTGTTCGTCATCAGCCGCACGGCCATCGTCGTGCCGCAGCAGAGCGCCTTCGTCGTCGAGCGGCTCGGCCGCTATTCGGGCACGCTGCAGGCCGGCTTCCACATCCTGCTGCCGTTCGTGGACGTCATCCGCTACAAGCACTCGCTCAAGGAGCAGGCGGTCGACATCCCGGCGCAGGTCTGCATCACGCGCGACAACGTGCAGGTGGGCGTCGACGGCGTGCTGTACCTGAAGGTGCTCAACCCCGAGCGGGCGTCGTACGGCATTGCCGACTACATGTTCGGCATCTCGCAGCTCGCGCAGACGACGCTGCGCAGCGAGGTGGGCAAGATCGATCTCGACAAGACGTTCGAGGAGCGCACCAACATCAACCAGTCGGTGGTGAGCGAGCTCGACAAGGCGTCGGAGCCGTGGGGCGTGAAGGTGCTCCGCTACGAGATCAAGAACATCACGCCGCCGGCCGACGTGCTGGCCGCGATGGAGAAGCAGATGCGCGCCGAGCGCGAGAAGCGCGCGGTGATTCTGACGTCGGAGGGCAATCGCGACGCGGCCATCAATACGGCCGAGGGCGAGAAGCAGCAGGTCATCAAGGCGTCGGAGGCGCGCAAGCAGCAGCAGATCAACGAGGCCGAGGGCCAGGCCGCGGCCATTCGCGAGGTGGCCAACGCGACGGCCGAGGGCATCAGGCGCGTGGCCGAGGCCATCAAGCTCGAAGGCGGCAGCGAGGCCGTGCAGCTGCGCGTCGCGGAGCAGTACATCACCCAGTTCGGACAGATCACGGCCGCGAGCGACTCGACGATCGTGCTGCCGGCCAACCTCACCGACATCGGGTCGATGATCGCGATGTCGATGAAGCTGCTCGAGAAGAAGTAGTCGCGCGCGCTACCAGAGCTGCGCGGCGAGCAGGTAGGCGGCGTAGCTCGCGAGTGCGAGGCCGGCGGCCGCGAGCGCCCACGCGCCGGCGCGCGGGGCGCCGTCGGGCGGACGATGGAGGACCACGTCGCCCGCGATGGGCCGGTCGGCGAACTCGGCCAGTCCGTGCAGGAGATCGGCGGGCGGGTGCGCCACCCGCAGGGGCAGGCTGGCCGGCGGATGGGGGCCGACCCCCGTGCGCTGCAGCGGCGGTGCGGCGGCGGACGGCGCGGCCGCCCCGAGGGGCGCGGCGAGGGGCCCGGACGGGGTGACCGGATCGGACCCGGCCGGGTGCAACGGGAGCGCCACGAGCGCGTCGAGCTCCTCGTCGGAGGGCGGCCAGACGAGCGTGTCGGCGTCCTGGTCCATCGTAAGGGTTTTCGGCTGGTTCGGCCGTTTCCTTGAATCGCGGACCGGCAGGGGCGCCACCCTGTATCATTCCCGCATGCCTCCAACCGAGTCCCATTTCATCGGCGGCGCCTGGTCTCGTCCGGCGTCCGACGAGCGCATTCCGGTCTACTCGGCGTCGACCGAGGAGCCGCTGGGCGCCGTGCCGCGCGGGACGCCGGCCGACGTCGACCGCGCGGTGGCCGCGGCGCGGACCGCCTTCGATCGCGGGTGGGCCGCGTCGAGCGCCGAGGAGCGCGCGGCGTGGCTCGAGCGGCTCGCGGGAGCGCTCGAGGCGCGCATCGCCGACGTCGCGCACACGATTGCCGGCGAGGTGGGCTCCCCCATCTCCATGGCCACGAGCATCCAGGCGCGATCGCCGGTCGCCATCGCGACGGCCTTTGCGCGGGTGGCGCGTGCGTTTGCGTGGACCAGCGAGGCCGGCCCCTCGCTCGTCGTGCGGGAACCGTACGGGGTGGTGGGGGCCATCACCCCCTGGAACTATCCGCTGCACCAGATCATGGCGAAGGTGGCGGGGGCGCTCGCCGCCGGCTGCACGGTGGTGCTCAAGCCGAGCGAGTTGGCGCCGCTGAACGCGCAATACCTGGCCGAGGCGTGTCTCGAGATCGGCCTGCCGCCGGGCGTCGTCAACATCGTGCACGGCAACGGCCCCGAGGTGGGCGAGGCCATCGCCTCGCACGATGGCGTCGATCTCGTGAGCTTCACGGGGTCGGTTCGCGCGGGACGCCGCGTGGCGTCGCTCGCGGGGGCGCACCTTGCCAAGGTCACGCTCGAACTGGGCGGAAAATCGGCGTCGGTGCTGCTGGACGATGCGCCGATCGAGAAGGCGGTGACGCACGGCGTGAAGCAGGCGCTGCTCAACTCGGGGCAGACCTGCTCGGCGTGGACGCGCATGGTGGTGCCGCGCGGCCGCCTCGACGAGGTGCTCGAGGCCGCGACGCGCGCGATGGCGTCGCTTCCCGTCGGCGATCCGTTCGACCAGGCCACGCGGCTCGGGCCGCTCATCTCCGAGCCGCAGCGTGCGCGCGTCGAGGGTTACATCGCGAAGGGCCAGGCCGAGGGCGCGCGGCTCGTGTACGGGGGCGGACGGCCGTCGGGACCGACGCGAGGCCACTACGTGGAGCCGGCGCTCTTCGCCGAGGTCGCCCCCGCCATGACCATTGCGCAGGAGGAGATCTTCGGCCCCGTCATCGCCGTCCTCGCGTACGAGAACGAAGACGAGGCGGTCGCCATCGCCAACGGGACCGTCTACGGCCTGGCCGGCGCGGTGTGGTCGGCCGATGGCGAACGGGCGCTCGCCGTCGCCAGGCGGATGCGGACGGGCCAGGTCGACGTGAACGGCGCCCGCTACAACCCCGAAGCGCCCTTCGGCGGATACAAGCAGTCGGGCATCGGCCGCGAGTTCGGGGCCTTCGGCCTCGAGGAGTTCCTGCAGGTCAAGGCGATCCAGCGGTGAGTTGGGCCTTGGGCCTCGGGCCTTGGACCTTGGGCCTTCGGCAGGCCATCAGCACCGAGCGCCGCGAGAGGGGACTCCCGCCCTGATCCGCCGCTCCGCCGATCCGCTGGTCTGCTGATCCCCTGCTTCACGCCGCCGTGCGGCTGCGCTCGTCCTCGAGCCAGGGGCGGACGAGGGCGAACTCGCGCGCGAGCTGCGCGAGAAGATCTGGCGTGCCGTCGAGTTCACCCGCGGCGGCGCGCTGTTCGAGCACGCGGCAGACGCCG
>JAHDVQ010000026.1:29299-35349 GCA_023384595.1 Vicinamibacteraceae bacterium
CGTGCCGTCGAGTTCACCCGCGGCGGCGCGCTGTTCGAGCACGCGGCAGACGCCGGCGAGGCCGACGAGACCGAGGTTGCCGCAGCTCGACTTGAGGCTGTGCGCGACGCGTTCGACCTTCCTCGCATCGGCGTGGTCGAGGGCACGCCTCATCTCGTCGACCCGCGCCGGGAAGTCGCTGATGAAGTGGTCGATGAGTTCGGCCACGAAGTCGTCCTCGCCGTCCTCCTGCAGTGCGCGCAGGTTGGCCAGGCACTTCGGGTCGAAGCGTTCCCCGATGAAAGCCGTCATGGCGCTGTCCTTCCGATCCGCGACTGCCGCCGCCGCCCGTACGAGGGCCGCCTGCAGGTGTTCCGGCTCGACGGGCTTGGCGACGTAGTCGTCCATGCCGGCCGTCAGGCAACGGTCGCGGTCGCCCTCCATGGCGAGGGCGGTCATTCCCACCAGGCGCACGGGGCTCGCGCCCGCACGGCCCTCGCGGATGGCCCGTGCCGCCTCGAAGCCGTCCATCTCGGGCATGTGCACGTCGAGCAGCACGACGTCGTACGGCTGACGCCGCAGCGCGTCGAGCACCTCGAGGCCATTGGCGACGACATCGGGCCGGTACCCCATGCGCTCGAGCATCTTCACGGCGACGCGCTGGTTCACCAGGTTGTCTTCGGCGAGCAGCAGGCGCAGCGGGCAGCGTTCAGCGAGCCGCGCGTCGAGCTGCCACTTTCCGGCGGGCGCGCTTCCCCCGGCGCGCGCGCCGCCCAGCGCCGCGGCGAGCGTCTCGCGCAGCTGGCTCGCCTTGACGGGTTTGGTCAGGAAGCCCGCCACCACCGGGTCGTCGTGCCTGGCCTGCTCGCGCCGGCCGAGCGAGGTCATCACGATCAGCGGCAGATCCCGGCCCGCCGGCAGCCGGCGCAGTTCGGCCGCCAGCGTGAAGCCGTCCATCCCGGGCATGGCGACGTCGACCAGCGCCACGTCGAATTCGCGGCTCGCCACGGCCTCGAGCGCCTCGGGGCCGCTGGCGACAGCTGTCCCCTCCATCTGCCACGCCTGCACCTGCCGCGACAGGATGCGGCGGTTGGTCGCGTTGTCGTCGACAATCAGCACGCGCCGGCCCGCGAGCGCGTCCGGTTCGGCCCCGGGCACCCCGGCGGGCTGCGTCGCGGCGGCCTCGACCTCGATGGTGAAGCGGAAGGTCGAGCCGGCGCCCACCTCGCTCTCGACCCACATCGATCCGCCCATCAGCTCGGCCAGCCGGCGGCTGATCGCCAGCCCCAGTCCCGTCCCCCCGTGCTGCCGCGTGGTGGAGCTGTCGACCTGGCTGAACGACTTGAACAGCCGGTGCAGGCGGTCGGCCGGGATCCCCATCCCCGTGTCGCGCACCGAGACGGCCAGCCGCAGCCGGCGATCGTGGCGGTGCTCGGCCGACACCGTGATCTCGATCTCGCCGCGCTCGGTGAACTTCACAGCGTTGCTGAGCAGGTTCACGAGCACCTGCCGCAGGCGCGCGCTGTCGCCGACGATGGTCTCGGGCGTGCCGCCCGAGAAGGTGCACAGCAGCTCGAGGCGCTTGGCTGTCGCCAGCGGCGCCACGAGGTCGATGGCCTGCTCGACGACGGCGCGCAGGTCGAACGGCTGGCATTCGAGCTCGAGATGGCCCGCCTCGATCTTCGAGTAGTCGAGGATGTCGTTGATGATGCCGAGCAGGCTGTCGCCGGCCTGGCGGATCGTCTCGACGAAATCGCGTTGCTCCGGGTCGAGCTCGGTGTCGAGCAGCAGCCCCGTCATGCCGATGACGGCGTTCATGGGCGTGCGAATCTCGTGGCTCATGTTGGCGAGGAACTGGCTCTTGGCGAGCGCGGCGGCCTCGGCTTCGTCCTTCGCGCGCCGGAGCGCCTCCTCGGTGCGGCGCCGCGCGGTGACGTCGCGATAGATGGCGCGCGTCACGGCGGGCACGCCATCGACGTAGCGGCAGCTCTCGGAGCCCTCGACCTCGATGTGCCGGCCGTCGCGCGTCACGAGCACGAGCTCGGTGACGACCACGCGGTTCTCCGCCGGCCCGGCGCCGAACATCGTGCGATAGCGATCGTGATACGCGGGCGCCACCACGTCCCAGATGGCGAGCCGCTCGACCTCGTCCTCGTCGTAGCCGAGCGTCTCGCGCCACGCGCGATTGACGAACGCGAAGCTGCCGTCGGGACGCACCGAGTGGATCAGATCGCCCGTGTTGTCGAACAGGTCGCGGTAGCGCGCCTCGCTCTCGGTGAGCGCCAACTCGACGCCGGCGCGGACCGCTTCGGCACGCAGGACCGCGACGATGTTGAGCGTCGCCGTGAGCACCGGCCTGAGGTAATCGACGAGATCGGGCGCATACCCGCCCGGACGATTCCCGAGGCCGACGAGGCCGAGCGTCTCGCCACCCTTCACGAGGGGGATGCCGAGGAAGCTCGCGCCCGCCATGCCGCCGGGGGCGTCGCTCCCGTGCAGGACGACGTGCCCCGGCGCCTCGAGGAGGCGGTCGGCGAGCGCCGCGATTTCGTCGTGGCGCGGCGCGGGCAGCTGTCCTCCCGGCGCGAGGCCGCCATCGCCCCACGCCACGTTGGCGAGCGCCCGCAGTTCGACGAAGCGCTCTCCCTGTTGGTTGGCGAGCACCTCGCCGATGAACCCGTACTGACTCCCGGTGAGGTCGCGGAGGAGGGCCAGCGCCTCGTCGAGAATGCCGTCCGAAACGGCGGCGCCGGCGACGCGCTCCTGCAGCCGTTCGATGGCGGCGATGATGGCCGCGGCCTGACCCCACTCGCGCGACGATGCCGGCCGGGCCATGGCTCACGCCGGCGTGGCCGGCCTCAGCGAGCACACCCAGTCCTGCGAGGTGAGCACGCGGTTCCGCCCCGTCCGCTTGGCGCCGTAGAGCGCGGCGTCCGCCGCCTGGATCCACCGCTCCAGATCGGTGTAGGAAGGCAGCAGCTCGGCGACGCCCGCGCTGAACGTCGCGCGGAACGTCGTGCCGTCCGGCGCGCGGTGATCGGTCCGCCCGAACTCGTCGAGCAGCCGGAGCATCAGCCGCGCGGCCTCGTTCTCGCTGAGGGTGTCGAGGAGGATGCCGAACTCCTCGCCGCCGTAGCGCCCGAGCACGTCCGAGCGGCGAAGATGCCGGCGGAGCGTCGTCGAGAGCGTCTGCAGCACCCGATCGCCGGCCTGGTGGCCGTAGGTGTCGTTGACGGTCTTGAAGTGATCGATGTCGAGCATCACGAGCGAGGCCGGTCCCGTGTCGTGGCGCCGCTTCTGGGCCATCAGCGCCTGCGCCTGCTCCATGAACGAGGTGTGCGTCAGCAGGCGCGTCAGCCCGTCGCGGTTGAGGAGTGTCTTCAGGAACCGCGCCCGCTCGAGCCGCGCCGCGACGTTGGCGATGAGCAGCGACGGATTCACGGGCTTGAGCAGGAAGTCGTCGCCCCCGGCCTTCACCGTCTGGATGCGCGCCTGCACCTCCGTCTCGCTCGTCAGGAAGATGATGGGCAGCGTGGCGTACTGGTTGTCCTGCCGGACGAAGCGCGTCAGGTCGAACCCGTTGAACTCGGGTAGGACGATGTCCATCAGGATGAGATCGGGACGGAACGTCGCGAGCGTCTCGTTGAAGTGCCGCGGGCGATCGCAGACGCGGACCTCGTAGCCCACCGCCTCGAGGATGGTGCGCGCGTAGACGGCGTTGGCCGGGTCGTCCTCGACGATGAGCACGCGCGGCACGTCGGCGACGCTGCGCTCGAGCAGGTGCGACAGCTTGTGCGCGACCTCGTCCCAGTCGACCGGCGTGTCGAAACAGGCGTCGGCGCCGGCGTGGATGGCCTCGGCCTGATCGAGGAAGTCGCCCGTCAGGCTGACGATGACCACCGCCGGTTCGTCGCCGCCCGGCCGGCTCCGCAGATCTTCGATGACGCCGTAGCCGGGACCGTCGGGCAGCTGGAGATCGACGAGGACGCCGTCGGGGATGGCCTCGTCGAAGGCGCGACGCGCCTCGGCGGCCGACGCGGCGTTCCTGATGCGGACGCCGTCGTGTGCCATCAGGCGCGCCACCCGTCGTCCGACGGTCTCGTCGGGATCGACCACGACGATGTCGAAGAACGGCCGGCTGCCGTGCGCCTTCCGGCCGTCGGCCGGGGAAACCAGCGCTGTCACAGGGCCGCCGGGGGTCGCAAAGCCAGGCGCGGGCGCGCCGCCCGTCCTGGAGGCGGCCTCGACAAAGGCCGCGGCGATCTCGCGGACCAGGCGTCGCCACTCGTCGATGGCCTGCGGCGGGCGCGTCTCGCCCTCGGCGACCTCGAGGCACAACGCCTCGCCCTCGCGGGCGAGCGTCGAGAGCCGTTCGACGCCGTAAGTGGCGCCCGCCCCGGCCAGGCTGTGAAAGAGACGGCGCAACTCGGCGAGCGCGGGCAGGTCGTGAGGCAGGGCGGCGAGCCGGTCGGTAGCCGCCTGCAGGGCGCTCACGCGTGCCGGTCCCCCGGCGAGGAACTCGGCGGTGAGCTCCTGGAGTTCGTCTTCCCACGACCGCATCGGCATGATGTATCCGGAGGGAGGTACACGAGTGCCTCCCTGCACTGCATCAATCGGCAGAGGTGGCGGGAATGTGAACGCGGCGCGGGGCTAGCCGGCCTTCCCCATCAGATCGTCGAGGTGGAGCCCCTCGACGTCGGCGCGGGTGAGCGTGACCTCGCGCGCGCCGCCGGCGCTGCCGCCCGGGGCATCGAACATGAGGTCGAGCATCAGGTCCTCGAGGATCATGCGCAGCCCGCGTGCCCCGATCCGGCGCGCGAGCGCGAGGTCGGCAATGGTCGTGAGCGCGTCGGGCGCGAAGCGGAGCGTCACGCCTTCGTACTTGAACAGCGTTTCGTACTGGCGCACGAGCGAGTTGCGCGGCTCGGTGAGGATGCGCACGAGCGCGTCGCGGTCGAGCGCCTCGAGCGTGGCGACGACCGGCAGCCGCCCGACGAACTCGGGGATGAGGCCGTAGCGGACGAGGTCTTCGGGCTCGACCGACGACAGCGTGACCGGGCGGCGCCCGCTGCGCGCCGGGCCGTCGGTGACGAAGCCCAGGGTCTTCTTCCCCTGCCGGCGCTCGATGATCTGCTCGAGGCCCACGAACGCCCCGCCGCAGATGAAGAGGATGTTGGTCGTGTCGATGGCAATCGTGTCCTGCTGCGGGTGCTTGCGCCCGCCCTGCGGCGGCACCTGCGACACGGTGCCCTCGAGCATCTTGAGCAGCGCCTGCTGCACGCCCTCGCCCGACACGTCGCGCGTGATGGAGGGCGAGTCGTCCTTGCGGCCGATCTTGTCGATCTCGTCGATGTAGACGATGCCCTGCTGGCACCGCGCGACGTCGTTGCCGGCCGCCTGGAGCAGGCGGCGCAGGATGTTCTCGACGTCCTCGCCGACGTAGCCGGCCTGCGTCAGCGTGGTCGCGTCGGCAATCGCGAAGGGCACGTCGAGCATGCGGGCGAGCGTCTGCGCGAGGAGCGTCTTCCCGGTGCCGGTCGGCCCGATGAGCAGCACGTTCGACTTCCCGAGCTCCACCTCGCCCGCCCCGCGCCGGACCATCTCGATGCGCTTGTAGTGGTTGTAGACGGCCACGGCGAGCTGCTTCTTCACGTGGTCCTGGCCGATGACGTACTGGTCGAGGAACGTCTTCATCTCGACCGGCTTGAGGAGCGGCGCCGCGGCGCGGCCGGGTGCGGGCGCGGCGGGGACCGAGAGCAGGCCCTGGCAGGCGGTCACGCAGCGGTCGCAGATGAAGACGCCGGGGCCGGCGATGAGCTTCTCCACCTCGTGCTGGGACTTCGAGCAGAAGGAGCAGACGAGGGGGGCAGTCGAGCGGTCCTGTCGAGTCATCGGCGTGTCTCCGCGTCGCGTGCGCACACCCGGCGGCCGGCCGGGATCGTGCCGCACTGCGGCTCGCCGTGACGAGCTACAACAGGTGTGCCATGGACCCGCGCCAGCGCAACCCGCGGATTGCCTGCCTCTTGTGCATACAGGCCCGTTCTGGGCGCTACATTTGTCTGCCCTCGAGC
>JAHDVQ010000027.1:0-6098 GCA_023384595.1 Vicinamibacteraceae bacterium
GCCGTGTCGGCATTCAACAACGCCGGCTTCTCTCTATTCCCCGATAACCTCGTCCGCTTCCGTTCCGATGTCGTCGTCAGCCTGACCATTGCCGCCCTCATCGTCGTGGGAGGCCTCGGTTTTCTCGTGCTGTCGGAGCTGGCCAGGGTGCGGCGGTGGCGCCCTCTGTCGCTGCATGCGAAGTTGGCCCTGTCGCTCACGGGCGCGCTGCTCGTGGGCGGAACCCTCCTGGTGTGGCTGCTCGAACGTGGGAACGCCGCAACAATAGGGCTACTGCCCTACCCGCAACAGTTCGTCGCAGCGTTTTTCCAGTCCGTTTCCACGCGGACCGCGGGTTTCAACACGCTCGACGTGCCGTCGATGACCGTCCCCACGCTGTTTCTCATGATGGTGCTCATGTTCGTCGGCGCCGCCCCGGGAGGCACGGGCGGCGGCGTGAAGGTCACCACCTTCGGGGTCACGGTGCTGGCGCTCCTGGCAACCGTGCGTGGCCGCGAGGAGCCGGTGGCCTTCTCGCGCCGTATCCCGGCCGACATCGTCACCCGCGCCTTTTTCATCTGCCTGATCGGGTTTCTTGCAATCAACGTGGTGGCGGGCACGCTCCTGGTGCTCGAGCGCGGCGGGCTGCTCGCCACGTTGTTCGAGACCACCTCCGCGTTCGGGACGGTTGGGCTGTCGATCGGCATGCCAGGCGAGACGGTGAGTTACTCCGGGTCGTTTGACCGAATTGGCAAGTTGCTCGTCGCGGTGATGATGTTCACCGGGCGCGTCGGCCCCCTGACTCTGGCCATCGCGCTGGCGGGGCGCCGGCCAGTCGCACGGGTCAAGCCCGCGCCCGGGCGGGTGCTCATCGGGTGAGAGGGATTCCGACAGCCTGAAAAGTGCTGCCAGCTAGGGCGGTCGACCAATGAAGAGACGCACATTTGCCGTGATTGGGCTCGGCCGGTTTGGCGCGGCCATGGCCGCCACGCTGACGGAGCTCGGCCAGGACGTGATCGGGATCGACTCGAACGAGGAGCGCGTGCAGGAAATGGCCGACCACGTGCTCCAGGCCGTCCAGCTCGATGCCGTCGACGAGCGGGCGCTGCGCGCGGCGGGCATCCAGGACGTCGACGTCGCGGTGGTCTCCATCGGCGAGAACATCGAGTCGAGTCTGCTCGTCGTGATGCAGGTCAAGGAGCTGGGGGTCGGCGAGATCATCGCCAAGGCCGTGACGCCCCTGCACGGGCGCATCCTCAAGAAGCTCGGCGTCACACGGGTCATCTACCCGGATCGGGAGATGGCCATCCGGATGGCGCACAGCCTGGTCGTCCCCAACGTGACCGACTACATCGAGCTCTCGCGCGACTTCTCGATCGTCGAACTGCCCGCGCCCGCCGACTGGGTGGGCCGGTCGCTCAAGGACCTCGCGCTGCGGCCCAAGTACGGGCTGACGCTCATCGCCATCAAGCGGAAGTCGCCCACAGGGGATGGCGAGATCACCAACGTCGCGCCGACCGCCGACGACCTCATCGCGGTGGGCGACACGCTCGCGCTGCTCGGCGACAACGATCGCCTGGCGCAGCTCGATCGGCTCCTGAAGCGGTGAGGGGGCGAGACGTCAGACGCCGCGCAGGCGCTGGCGTCCGTAGCGCGCGGCTTCACGATCGCGGCGCCGCCACTCGTCGAACGAGAGCGACCCTGGTCCCGTGAGCAGCAGGCTCGCCAGGGCGGCGAGCAGCACCGCGTTGAACTCGACCCCGTGCCCTGCGTCCGGCGCGAGCGTCCAGTTGATGAAGAAGCCGTGCGGGGCGTGCACGGTCCAGATGGCGACAATCATCACGACCGACAGCGCGGCGGCGGCCAGCGGCGTGAAGGCGCCGAGGACGAGCAGCAGCCCTCCCACGGTCTCGACCAGGCCCGTGGCGGCGGCGAGCAGGTACGCCGGCTGCAGCCCGAGCGACTCGAACCACGCGGTGGCGCCGGCGAGCCCGGACTGCCCGAAGACGGGCACGAGTTTCGACAGCCCGTGTGCGATGAATACTGCGCCGACGACCAGCCGCAGCACGAGGGGTCCAAACGCCTGCATCGCTCCTCCCGCGCTCCCGGGATGCCGGAAGTCGGCCCATTGTGCCATCAAACACCCGCTCGGCCTGCTATACTCCGGCGCAAAAATCCAGGAGTCCGCCATGCTCACACGACGCGCCTTCCTGCAGACGTCCGGTACCCTGGGCACGGCGGCCGCGGCCGCACTCGCCTCCGGAGGCCTGGCCCGCGTAGCGGCGGCCGCACAGGCCGCCGGCAGCCGGTCTGCCGCCGATCTCGCCCGCGACGAGTCGTTCTGGCGCGAGGTGCAACAGGCCTTCACGCTCGACCGCACGATCATCAACCTGAACAACGGGGGATGCAGCCCGAGCCCGCGCGTCGTGCACGAGGCCTACAAGCGCTACCTCGACATCTCGAACCAGTCGCCCGTCTACCACATGTGGCAGGTGCTCGAGCCCAACATCGAAGCCGTCCGGCGGCGGCTGGCCCTCCACGCGGGCTGCGATCCCGAGGAACTGGCCATCACGCGCAACACCAGCGAGTCGCTCCAGATTGCGCAGCTGGGGCTCGACCTCGCCCCCGGCGACGAGATTGTCACGACCAACCAGGACTACGGCCGCATGCTCAACACCTGGGAGCAGCGCGTGCGGCGCGACAAGGTGGTGCTCAGGAAGGTCTCCTTCCCCGTGCCGCCGCCGAGCCTCGACGACCTCACCGCCCGCATCGAACAGGCGATCACGCCGCGGACGCGCGTCATCCACTTCTGCCACATCACGAACCTCACCGGGCAGATCTTCCCCGTTCGCGCCATCGCCGATGTCGCCCGCGCGCGCGGGATCGTCACCATCGTCGACGGCGCGCACGCCTTCGCGCACTTCCCCTTCGCGCTGCGCGACCTCGGATGCGACGTCTACGGGACGAGCCTGCACAAGTGGCTGTCGGCGCCGATCGGCACCGGCTTCCTGTACGTGCGCCGCGAGATGATTCCGCGGATCTGGCCGCTCACGCCCGCGACACCCGATCGCGACGACAACATCCGCAAGTTCGAGGAGATCGGGACGCATCCGGCCGCGGGGCACAATGCCATTGCCGAGGCGCTCGTCTTCCACGAGACCATCGGCGTCGAGCGCAAGGCCGCGCGTTTGCGCTACCTGCGCGAGCGGTGGTCGGCGCCAATGCGCGAGCTGCCCGGGGTGCGCATGCTGACGAGCGACGACCCGGAAATGGCGTGCGGCCTCGGCAACGTGAGCATCGAGGGCACCGACCCCGGGAAGCTCACCGCGCACCTCTGGGAGCGCTATCGCATCCTGGCGACGCCCATCAAGCACGAGGAGTATCAGGGCGTGCGCGTCACGCCGCACGTCTACACGACGCTCCAGGACCTGGACATCTTCGTCGGGGCGATGAAGGAAGCCATCGGGGCCGGAATCGGGAAGACCGCGACGGCCTGACCGCCATCCTCGCCTCAGCCCACGAACTTGTAGCCGATCCCGTGGACGGTCAGGAGCCGCTGCGGGTGACGCGGGTTCTCCTCGATCTTCTGCCGCAGCCAGGCGACGTGCACGTCGACGGTGCGCGTGCTCGTCGCCGACTGGTAGCCCCACACCTCGTTGAGCAGCTCGTCGCGCGAGAGCGCCGCGCCCCGGTGCTCGATGAGGTAGCGCAGCAGCTGGAACTCCTTCGCCGACACCTCGACGGGGCGTCCGTCGCGCGTGACCTCGGCGCGGCGGAAGTCGACCTGCAGGGCGCCGCTGCGGAACACCTCGACGGTCTGACCCTCGTGGTGCGCCTCGCGATCGCGGCGCAGCCGCGCCTCGATGCGCGCCAGCAGCTCCATCATCTCGAATGGCTTGGTGACGTAGTCGTCGGCGCCGAGTTTCAGCCCGACGACCTTGTCGACGGTCTGTCCGCGCGCGGTGAGCATGATGACGGGCGTCTCGACGCCGGCCTGCCGCAGGTCGCGGCACACGTCGAGGCCGTTGCGCCCGGGAAGGCCGATGTCGAGCAGGATGAGATCGAAGGGCGTCGATCGCGCCCGCTCGTAGCCGCCGGGGCCGTCGGTGGCCGACTCGACGTCGTAGCCCTCGCGCGCCAGGCGATCGCTCAGCGTGAGCACGAGGCCCGGTTCGTCCTCGACGAGCAGGATGCGCTTCTTCATGGCGCGGCGTTCAGGTCCGCGGGGCATGCGGCGCGAGGGCCGGAGCAGGCTCGCCGGCCGGGCGCGCCGAGGCGGGCAGCACGAGGGTGAAGACCGTGGTGTCGCCGGTGCGCGCCACCGTGACGCGCCCGCCGTGCTCCTCGGCGGTCCGCCGCACGAGGCTGAGCCCGAGGCCGGCGCCCGGGATTTGCGACTCGATGGCGCGGCGGCCCCGCTCGAAGGGCTCGAAGATACGCTCGTGCTCGCCTTCGGAGAGGCCATCGCCGCGGTCCGACACCGCCACGTGCACCTCGCGGCCCCGGCGGCCCCGCGCGGCCCGCGCCATCACGCCCACCCACTGGCCGTCGCCGTACTTCGCCGCGTTGCTCACCAGGTTCTGCACCGCGCGCGTGAGCGCCCCCGCGTCGCCGTCGACCGCCGGCAGGCCGTCCTCGATCCGGCACTCGACGACGACGCCGTGCTCGCGCAGCCAGGGGGCGAGCGCGTCGACGGCGCCCTGCACGATGGCGGAGGGGACGACGGGTTCGACGGCCGGCGCGCGGCGGCCCGCATCGAACCGCGCGTACTCCATCACCTGCTCGACCATGTCGGTGAGGCGGCGTCCCTCGCCGGCGATGACGGCGCCGTAGCGCTTCACCTGCGGCGGGTCGTTCACCACGCCGTCGGCCAGGTTCTCGGCGGCCGACCTGATGACGGCCAGCGGCGTCCGCAGTTCGTGCGAGACGCCGGCGACGAACTCCATCTGCTGGCGCGCCAGGCGCTCCGATCGCCGCGCCGACGCGACCACGAGACCGAAGCTGGCGGCCAGCAGCACGAGCATGCCGAAGCTCATGCCGAGGTTCCACCGTCTCGTTCGTCCCGCGGCGGCCTCGAGCGAGCCGGCCCGGTGCCGGATGAACAGCGTCCAGGCGGGGTCGCTGCTCCGCCGCATGGTGAACACCCGCTCGGCCGCGCGCCGCTGTCCGTCTCCCGTGAGGACGCTGACCGTAATGCGCGACTCGGACCGGCCGCCTGGCTCGCCCGGAGGCGGCGACTCCCTGGCGGCGCCCGACCCGTCTGGCAGCGGCCTCGGGCCATCCATCTGCCGCGCCTCGACGAAGAACCGGTTGAACTCGTTCGGCCGGAGGCGCATGAGCGGCATCGTCACGTCGGCGTGGCGGCGCGTTTCGCCCGGATCGGTCTCCTCCGAGGCGAGCAGCGTGTGCCCGTCGGCGGCACGCACCACCGCCATGCTGTAGAGCACCTGTTCCGACGGCGGGAAGTACTTCGTCCAGAGCGAGGGGATGAAGTCGTCCTTCAGGAACGCCGTGTCGAGCAGGACGATCGTGAAGCGCATCTCCGGACTCACCGCGAAGCTCGTTCCGCCCATGCGACGAAGCACCCGTCTGGGGATGACGATGGCGCCGAGTCTGGCGTCGACCACCGCACCGAAGTGCGGGCCGTGATCGGCGTCTTGGCCGCGGACCTTGGCGGTCTGTCGGCGAACCTCGTCGCGCCAGGCCTCGAGCGGCGGCGTCCACGACGCCGGCGCGAACGCCGACGCCTCGCGGTCGAACCGTTCCAGCACGGAGCCGCCGTCGGGGCCGAGCTGAACCCGGTAGATCTCGGAGACGAGCTGGGGATAGGGCGCCGCGTGGAACCAGCGCGCGGCCCGCTCCCGCAGCCGGTCGAGCTCGTCCCGGTCGAGTACGAACGGCGGATCGGCCTGCAGCCAGACGAAGGCGCGCGTCACCTCGCGGTCGATGTCGAGGGCGACCTGCTCGGCGCGCGAGGCGAGCAGCGTCTGCTGGCGCTCCCGATCGGCGGCCGTGAATTGCGCCACCCACCGGTACTGGAGCACGGCCAGCACGACGAGCAGCACGGCGAGCCCGACGGTCGCCACGAGCGTCCACGAGAAGCGGGCCAGAAGACTGTT
>JAHDVQ010000027.1:6198-25629 GCA_023384595.1 Vicinamibacteraceae bacterium
CGGCGAGCCCGACGGTCGCCACGAGCGTCCACGAGAAGCGGGCCAGAAGACTGTTGGGCACGAGGGTTACAGAGGCTGCCAAGCCTACAAAAGGCTACTAGGGCTACAAAGCCTACAAGGGCTACAAAGCCTACAAAGCCCACAAAGCCTACAAAGGCTGCCAAGCCTACAAGGCTCCGGAGGCTACGAAGGCGAGGCTAACATCGAATCTCTCAGTGAGAACCAGTCTGGCGGCGAGGTTTTACCTTCTTAACATTCTTTTTGCCCGCCCTTAACCCAGCGCTCGCGTTTCGCCTACACTCCCTGCGGTACCTCCGTGGCCAGCCACTCGCCAACACACCGCCAACTGGGGCTCTTCGACACGACCATGCTCGTCATGGGCGGCATCGTCGGCTCCGGGATCTTCATGAACCCGCACGTGGTGGCCCGCGAGGCGCCGTCGGCCCTCGCGGTGCTCGGAGCCTGGCTCCTCGGGGGGGCGGTGGCGCTCGCGGCGGGATTCATCTGGGCCGAGCTCGCGACGCTTCGCCCGGGCGTGGGCGGTCAGTACGCCTACCTGCGCGACGGCATCCACCCGGCCGCGGGGTTCATGTACGGCTGGTCGAACCTCCTGGTCGTCCAGACGGGCGGCATCGCGGCCGTCGCCATCACCTTCGCGCGTTACGCGCACGTGCTCGCGGCGCCACCCTGGGGCGAGGCCGTCACGGCGGCGGCCGCCCTTGCCACGCTCACGGCGGTGAACCTGGCGGGCACGCGCGCGGGGGCGACGACGCAGAGCGTGCTCATGGTGCTGAAGATCGGCGCCATTGCCGGTCTCGTGGCGTGCGGTCTGTTCCTGGCGCCCGAGCCGTCGGCGGCCGAGCAGGCGGGGGCTGCCGACCCGGGTCTGCGCGCGTTCTTCTCGGCGATGATCGCCGTGCAGTTCGCCTACGGCGGCTGGGCGACGGCCACGCTCGCCTCGGGCGACATCCGCGATCCGGACAGGACGCTGCCGCGCGGACTCGTGCTCGGCATGGCGGGCGTCGTCACGTTGTACGTCGCGGTGACGGTGGCCTGCCTGGCGGCCCTCGGGGTCACGGGACTGGCGACCTACGACGCCCCGGCCTCGGAAGTCATGCGACGCGCGCTCGGCCCGACGGGCGAGCGGCTGATTGCCGCCGCCATCGCCGTCTCGACCTTCGGGTTCCTGGCCCAGGGCATGCTCGCCGCGCCGCGCGCCTACTACGCGATGGCGCGCGACGGGTTGTTCTTCGAGCGCGTGGGCGCCATGCACCCGCGTCGTGGCGTGCCGCACGTCGCGATCCTGCTGCAGGGCGCGGTCGCCATCCTCACCGCCGTGTCGGGAAGCTACGCCGAGATTCTGAGCTGGGTCGTCACCGTCGACGTGGCGTTCCTCGCGGCCACCGCGGCTACGCTCTTCGTGTTCAGGGGCCGCGGCGGCGGGCATCCCTACACCACGGCCTTCTTCATTCTCGTCTCGCTCGGTGTCGTCGCGAGCACGTTCGTGGAGCACCCTGTCCGATCGCTCCTCGGCTGGACGCTCGTCGCCGCGGGACTGCCCATCTACGCCTACTGGCGACGAAGGAGATCGGCGTGATCGATTCCTCACGGTCCCCGCGGGATGCGGGCGCGCCCGAGCCGCGCCCGATGCACTCCGATTACATGCACTGGGCGAAGACGCGGCAGCGCGCGCGCTTCACGCTGTCGCTCAGCGGGCTCGCGGCGCTCGCGATCGACGACCTGGGAGCCACGTGGGGCGACCTCGCGCTCGAGCCCCCGGGTGGATACGGCTACGCGCCGCTGGCCGGGGCCATCGCCGCGCGCTACGGCGTGGCTGCCGAGTGCATCGTCACCGCGGCAGGCACCTCGGGGGCCAATCACCTCGCCATGGCGGCGCTCATCGAGCCGGGCGACGAGGTGTTGTGCGAGAGCCCTGTCTATGAACCCATGGCCAGCCTGGCGCGGCACCTCGGCGCGCGGCTCCGCCTCTTGCCGCGCCGTCCCGAGCACGGTTTCCGCCTCGATGCCCGCGAGGCCGTCGACGCCATCGGTCCGGATACCCGGCTCGTGCTCCTCACCAACCTCCACAACCCTTCATCGGCGCCCATCGACGGCGCCACCCTCGAGGCCATCGGCGCACGCGCGTCCGCGGTGGGCGCGAAGGTCCTCGTCGACGAGGTCTACCTGGATGCGGCCTTCGAGCGCGCCCCGCCGTCGGCGGCCTCGCTCGCCGGAGGCCCGCGCCACGACGGCGATACGTTCCTCGTGACGTCGAGCCTCACGAAGGTGTACGGCCTCTCGGGACTCCGCGCCGGCTGGATCGTCACCTCTCCGCCGCTCGCCCGCCGCATGTGGCGGCTCAAGGACCTGTTCGGCGTGAACGACGGGCACCCCGCCGAGCGGTTGTCGGTCGTCGCGTTCGAACGCCTCGATGCCCTCGCGGCGAGAGCCCGCCGCATCCTCGACATCAATCGCGCGGCGTGGCACGCCTTCCTCGACACCCACCAGGACGATCTCGAGGTCGAGGCCCTGCCCTTCGGAACCACGAGCTTCCCTCGCGTCGTCCACGGCGACGGCGACCGCCTCGAGCGGCTGCTCCGCGATCGCTACGAGACCGCCGTCGTCCCCGGCCGGTTCTTCGGCGTGCCGGATCGCGTGCGCATCGGCGTGTGCGGCGATCCGCTGGAGTTCCCCGAGGCGCTGGCGCGGCTGCACGATGCGCTGGCCGACCTTCGTGAGGTTTTACCTTCTTAACAATTATTTAGCGGCCGCTTAAACACTTTCTCCTGCCACTTGCGTCATTGTCGGAAGCGGAGTGACCGACGATGACGAATGCCCTGTTCCGTAGTCTGATCGCCGCGTGCGCGGCGCTGTCCGTCCTGCTGCCGGCGGCCGCCGCCGCGGAGCCGCCGGCCGCACCCGAGGCGCTTGCCGCCGTGCACAAGGCCATTGGCGCCGGTCCGAGCCTTGGTTCGCTCTCGCTCGAGGGCACCACCCGTCGCGTCATCGGCGACCGCGAGATGTCGGGCGGGCTCGAGATTGCCATCGAGCTGCCCGATCGCTTCCTGCGGGTCGACGAGATGGGCGGCGCCGATCCCGGCGCGCGCATGCGCCGCTACACCGGTGTCAACGGGACGGAGCCGCTCGACGGCATGAGCGGCGGCGGCGGCGGCATGTTCGTGCGGATGGCGGGGCCTCCCGGAGCCGAGCAGGACCCGGAGCGGATGAAGGCGATGCAGCTCCGCCGCGCGCAGCGCGAGTACGCGCGGCTGCTGGCCGTGCTGATCGCCGGCTCCTCGCAGTCCTTCCCTCTCGAATACCGCTACATCGGCGAAGCGGTCTCCGACGACGGCAAGGCGCACGTGTTCGAAGTGACGGGGCCCGACGGGTTCTCGGCGCAGCTCTTCACCGACCAGGCGACGCACCTCCCGCTCATGCTCGCCTTCAAGGACGTGGCGCCCGTCATGCGGGCGATGGGGCCCGGACCCGGCGGACAGCGGCCGAGCCGCGAGGAGATGGAGCGCCGCGTGAAGGAAATGCAGGCGGCAGGGCCGCCGCCGCTCTCCGACATCCAGCTGTTTGTCTCGGACCACCGCGAGGTCGACGGCGTCATGCTGCCGACGCGCGTGCGCCGGGCGGTCAACGGTGAGGTGAACGAGGAGTGGGAGCTCACCGGCATCGAGGTCAATCCACGCTTCAAGGCCGGCACGTTCTCGAAGAAGTAAGCCGCCACACAGGAAGGCTCGCGTCATGGTCAGGGACAGATTCTTCAGGGCGTCGCGGCTCGCGGCGCTCGTTGGTGTGCTGGTCGCGGGCGTGGCCCCGGGCGTGGCGCCGGCGCTTGCGCAGGCGCGACGGCCCGCCACGGTGCGTGTCACCGTGCTCGACCCGAGCGGCGCCGTCATCGTGGGCGCCCGGGTCGAGGTGCACGACGGGGATCGGGTGGTGGCCGCGGCGGTCACCGACGAGCGGGGCACGGCGGAGTTGGCCGCGCTCGAGCCGCGGGGCTACGACATCGTCGTCGAGTCCGAGGGCTTCGAGCGGGCGCGGCTCCAGAACCAGCGCCTGAAGTCCGGAAACAACCGGCGCGAGGTGACGCTCGCCATCGCCGCGGTGCTCGAGGACGTCACCGTCGAGCGCGATCCGCGCGAGCGCGCCACCGACCCGCGGGGCGACGCCTTCAACACGGTCCTCTCGAAGGAGGAGATCGACGCCCTCCCCGACGATCCCGACGAGCTCGAGCAGACGCTGCAGCAGATGGCCGGGCCGGGGGCCGTCATGCGCGTGAACGGATTCCGCGGAGGATCGCTCCCGCCGAAGTCGCAGATTCGCGAAATCCGGTTCCGCCGGAACATGTTCGCGGCCGACACGCACGAGTCGAGCCACATGTCGATCGACATCATCTCGCAGCCGGGGGCCGATCGGTGGCGTGGCTCGGTGAGCGCGGCCTACCGCGACGAGTCGATGAACGCGCGCAACGCCTTCGCCGAGGAGCGCACGCCGGAGCAGACCCGTCGCGGCCAGCTCTCGCTCGATGGACCGCTCGTGAAGAACCGGACCTCCGTCTCGCTCAACGTCGACGGGCTCTCGGCCTTCGACTCGCGCACCATCCTGGCGGCCCTGCCCACGAGCGGCACGACCACCGGGGTCGTGCGCCGCCCCACCGACCGCGTGGGCGTCAACCTCAGGCTCGAGCACGCGCTCTCGAAGACGCAGACGCTGCGCGCCGAGTGGCAGCAGATGTCGAACGAGATCGATAACCTCGGCGTCGGCGAGTTCGACCTGCCCGAGCGCGCCTTCACGCGCTCCACCTCGACTCGCGTGTTTCGCGCGGCGGCCAGCGGGGGACTCGGCCGGCGCACGTTCAACGAGGCGCGGTTCCAGGTGCGCTTCAATGAACAGGAGAGTCTGCCCGCGCTCGACGAAGCCGCCGTGCGCGTACTCGACGCGTTCACCTTCGGGGGCGCCTCGTCGCGCGGGCGCCGCGAGGCCACCGAGTGGGAGTTCGCCGACAACCTCGACCTCAACATCGGCCGGCACGCCATCCGTACCGGGGTGCTGTTCGAGCGCGGCCGCTACGACTCCACCGACATCAGCAACGCCAACGGCACGTTCACCTTCTCGAGTCTCGACGACTGGAACGCCGGACGGCCGTCCACCTATTCGCAGCGCCTCGGCGACCCGCGCGTCGAGTACTCGGTGTTCCAGGGGGCGTGGTACGTGCAGGACGACATCCGGGTGAGCAAGGCGCTCCTCCTCAGCGCGGGTCTCAGGCACGAGTGGCAGTCGCACGTCGCCTCGACGTGGAACCTCGCACCGCGTGTCGGGTTCGCGTGGTCGCCCTTCGAGGACGCGAAGACCACCTTCCGGGGCGGCGCGGGCATCTTCTACGACTGGTACGAGGCCGCGACCTTCGAGCAGACGCAGCAGGTCGACGGCACGACCGTGCAGGACATCACCATCCGCAACCCGGGCTACCCCGACCCGTTCGCCGGCACGGGCTACGTGGTGCTGCCGCGGGGGCGCGTCGTGCAGGATCGCCTCGAGCTGCCGCAGATCAGGCAGGCCTCCATCGGCGTCGAGCGCGCGCTGCCGCTCAACCTCCGGATGAACGTGTCCTACGCCTACCGCGAGGGCATCAACCTGCTGCGCGGGGTGAACGTGAACGCCCCCGGTCCGGACGGCACGAGGCCCGACCCGGGGTCGGGTAACGTCACCGAGATCCAGTCGATCGGGCACTCCCGCGGGCACGTCATCAACGTGGGCATCAACGGCGGCGCTCCGGCCCGGGGGCTCTTCAGCGCCGTGCACTACACGTGGTCGCGCGCGCGCGACGACGGCAACGGCGCGCTCACGGTGTCACCGACGGGACTGCTCTTCACCGAGTGGGGCCCGTCCGCCAACGACATCCGCCACCGGCTGTTCGTGTTCTTCAACACCCGTCTTCCGTGGAACTTCCGCGTCGGCGGCAACCTGCGCGCCGAGTCGGGCGCGCCCTACAACATCACGACCGGACGCGACGACAACGGCGACACGCTGTTCAACGACAGGCCCGACAGCGTCGGGCGGAACGCCGGCCGGGGCTCGGCCACGGTGGACCTCGGCGTCCGCCTGGCGTGGCAGTTCGGGTTCGGCAAGCGGGGCGATGGCGAGGTGCCGATGGGCGGCGGTCCGCAGGTGGTCCGAATCCGGATGGGCGGCGACGGTCCTGGCGGTGGGGGCCCGATGGGGCCGATGGGCGCCGGCAAGCGGGTGAACGCCGAACTCTACGTGCAGGCGTTCAACGTGCTGAACCGCGTGAACGAGGTGGGCTACAGCGGCGTGATGACGTCGCCGTTCTTCGGGCAGGCCACGTGGGCGCAGGCCGCCCGCCGCTTCGAGCTGGGCATGCGCGTGATGTTCTGAGGCTAGATCCCCGCGAGCGACGCGGCCCGGCGGGCGTCCTCGACGCCGAGGACCACGCCCGCCCTCGGGCCGCCCTCGATGGTCGTCGCATACGCGTAGTCGATGTTGATGCCCTGCGACGCCAGGTGCCTCGTGAGGCCAGCCAGCGCGCCCGGCCGGTTGGTGAGGCTCGTGAAGAGGACCTCGCGCTCCTCGACCTGGTGACCCGCCTCGCGCAGGGTCTCGGCGGCCTCCAGCGGATTGTCGGGGACAAACCGCAGCCTTCCGCTGCTTTCGAGGTGCAAGGCGAGCACGCTGACCCTCGCCCCGTCGAGCAGCACGCACACGCGCTCGAGCTCGCCAGGGGAATTGGGGAGTCTCAGCGACAGCTCGGTCCTCAGAGGCATGCCGACACTGTAGCGCAAACGGGGAGCGGCGGATCGGGAAGAATCGGAGAAGCAGAACGAGGAGGGCGTCTCGCGGCGCCAGCGGAAAGCAGGATGTCCGGCAGCCCGCCCTGCGAAGATGAATGCTGCCGTGTGCCGGGACCTCCCCGGCCTCGTTCCACCCTGCCCTCCGCCGGCGCCGCGAGCGCACGAGCCGAGCGTGCGGGCGTGCTGCGCACGCCCGCCAGTGCCGCGATTCCGACCCGAGCCGAAACTAGGTCAGGACCTTGATGACGACGCGACGGTTCTGCGAGCGGCCGGCGCGGGTGTTGTTCGGCGCGATCGGCTTGGCCTCGCCGAAGCTGATGACGTTCATCTTGTGCAGCGGGATGTTGTGCTGCTCGTAGAGGTACCGCTTCACGCTCTCCGCGCGCTGCAGCCCGAGCTGCTCGTTGTACTTCGGGTTGCCGACCCCGTCGGTGTGCCCCTCGATCTCGAGGAACATGTTCTTCGGGTCGGCCGCGAGCTGCTCGACGAGCCGATCGATTTCCGCCTTGGCCTCGTCGCTCAGGACCGCGCGGCCGAAACGGAACTTGCTCTTGTCGTCGGTGAGCACCACCTCGTAGACGAGCCGCTTCGACGCGGCGTCGAGCGCGTCGGCCTTCTCGGCCGCCATCGTCGCGGCCGACCGTGCCTCTTCGGCGCGTCGCGTGGCGCCATCGGCCTTCTGGCCGACCTCGCCGATCTTCTGATCGTGCTCGCCGAGCTTCGCCTCGTTCTTGCGCGTCCGCTCCTGGGTCTCCTCGACCGTGCCCGAGAGCGTGGTGACCTTGTCGTTCACCTCGCCCACGCGGTCGCGAACGTACCCCTTGCTCGCGCAGGCCGTCGAGCCCGCGCCGAGCGCCACCACCGCCGCTGCCAGTAACAACTTCCGCATAGCGTCCTCCTGCACTCCCTAGCCAACCCGATTGGCGGCGAAGTAGCCGCTCCGGGCCTTCACGGTGAAATCACGTCGGCGCAACCGGATGTCGAGCGGACGCCATCCGCTCGCCCCGTCGGCGTGGAACGCCAGCACGTACTGATGCCGGAGTTCGGCCAGCAGCGTGCGCACGGCGCTGCTCGCCTGGGACGCGGTGCTCACGACGAACATGGAGCCCCCCGTCCACCACGAGAGATTGGCCAGCTCGGCCTCGTTCGGGTCCCCGGCCCGCCCATCCACGACGGCCTGCACGCTCTCGTGGTCGGCGGCCGGGACCACCGCCACGACGTAAACGGGCACGTCGGTCGCGCTCGCGACCTGCGACACCTGCGCCGGGCTGAACCGGCTGCTCGTGTCCACCCCGTCGGTGAGCACGACGATGGCGCGGCGCCGCGTCGCGCGCTGCGTGATGCGGCGCGCCGTCGCCTCGATGGCGTCGTAGAGCGAGGTCTGCCCCCACGCTTCGAGCGACTCGGTGGCGTCGAGCAGCTGCTGCGGATCGTTGGTGAACGGCAGCACCTCCTCGAGGCGCGTGTCGAAGGCAAACAGCGCAATCTCGTCGTGCGCGGGCCGCATCCAGGACACGAGATGCGCCATCGTCCGTCGCGCGGCGTCGAGCCCCGACCCGACCTGCATCGATCCGCTGACGTCCACCAGCACCGCGATGCTGATCGGACCATCCTCGGCGGGCGCGAACTCGACGATCTTTCGCATCTGACCGCCGTCGTAGACCTCGAAATCCGACGCCGAGAGATCGCGCACCACTCGTCCGCGACGGTCCCGGACGACGAGCGCCACCGACACGAGATCCACCGCGGTGCGGAACGTGGGGGTGTCGGTCGCCGGCTGTCCGTTCGTGCCGCGGTCGTGCCCCTGGGCGTGCGTCGTGGCTCGGCTGGAGCCGAGAACGAGCAGTGCCAGGGCGACGACGATGAGGAGACGGGCGCGACGGGTCACGCGTCTTTTGCACACAAGGATCTTGCCAAGGCAGCACAACCTATTGATTTAAAATGATTTGAGTCGTGAGAAGCAACCTTCGACGGCCTCCCGGGGTGCAGAATATGGCTCGGCCGTTGAGCACTTTTTACAGCCTCGCGCAGCGCTGGCGACGTCGAGCCCGACAGTATTTCTCGGCTGCGAGCGGCGCGCCCTGCAGGGCCGGGGTGTCGCGTCGCGGATCGCGCTAGAATCTGCCCATGTCCGCGCCGTCTCTCACTGCCATTCCCGTCGCGTCGCGCATTCAGGGGTTCAGCTACGCCATCCGCAACATCGTGGCCGAGGCGCGGAAGGTGGAAGCCACGGGCACCAGAGTGCGCTATCTGAACATCGGCGACCCGATTCCGTTCGGCTTCAGCACGCCGGCGCACCTGGTGGAGGCCGTCGCGCGCGCCATGCGCGACGGGCACAACGGCTACACCGCGTCGCCTGGCATCGCCGAGGCGCGCGAGATCGTCGCCGCCGACTTCGCGGCCCGCGGCGTACCGGTCGACGCCGACCGCGTGCTCCTGACGTCGGGGACCTCCGAGGGCATCGAGCTGGCGCTCGGTGCGCTGGCGGACGAGGGCGACGAGGTGCTGGTGCCGACGCCGACCTACCCTCTCTACACGGCGGTTCTGGCCAAGCTGCGCGCGAAGACCGTGTACTACCGCACCGATCCGGAACACGGCTGGCAGCCGGATCTCGACGATCTGCGCCGGCTGGTGGGTCCGCGGACGCGCGCGCTGGTCGTCATCGACCCGAACAACCCGACGGGGGCCGTCTATCCCGACGACACACGGCGGGCCCTCATCGACCTGGCCGAGACCCACGGGTTTCCGATTCTGGCCGACGAGGTCTACGGCGATCTGCACTACGGCGGACCCGTGGCGCCGATGGCCTCGCTGGCGCCCGATGCGGCCATCATCTCGTTCTCGTCGCTCTCGAAGGCGTACCTGGCACCGGGGTGGCGCGCCGGGTGGCTCGCCGTGGGCCGCACGCCCCGCCTCGACGGCGTCCTGGCCGGCATCAAGAAGCTCGCCGACGGGCGCCTCTGTTCGCCCGGTCCGATGCAGTACGCCATCGCGGCGGCGCTCTCCGGACCCCGTGATCACCAGGTGGCGTTCCGCGCGGAGCTCAAGGCACGCGCGGACCTGACGACCGCCAGGTTGAACGCCGTCCCCGGAATGTCGTGCGTCGCCCCCCGGGCGGCCTTCTACGCGATGCCGCGGGTGATGCTGCCACCGGGACGCACCGACGAGGAGTTCGTGCTCGGCCTGCTGCGGGCGACCGGCGTGTTGTGTGTGTACGGGTCGGGCTTCGGCACCGATCCGGCGGCAGGGTTCTTCCGCGTCGTGTTCCTCGCCTCGCTCGACGAACTCGGGGCCATCTACGACGCGATGGCGGACTTCACGGCGCAGTTCCTGCGTGCCTGAACCCCGATCGACGGGCTCCGCGGACACGACGCCGCCCGGCGCGCACCCCCCGTGGCTGCGCACCCTCGGCCTCGACCGGGGCTGGGGCGCGTTCGTCTTCTTCGCGGCGGCCAGTCTCGTCGTCACCTGGCCGCTTGCGCGGGGGCTCGTCCGCGACACGCCGTGGGATCACGGCGACGCGCTGCTCATCTGCTGGATCCTCGGCTGGAACGCCCACGTCTTCCTCCGCACGCTCACCGGCGAGCCCACGGCGCTGCTGTCGCTCTGGCACGCCAACATCTTCTACCCCGAACGCTACACGCTCGCGTACTCGGAGACGATGATCGCGCCCGGGCTGCAGGCGCTGCCGGTCTACGCGCTCGCCGACAACCTGGTGCTCGCCTACAACCTGCAGTTCCTGGCGAGCTACGCGCTCTCGGGGCTCGCGATGTACCTGTTCGTGCGCGCGGTGACCGGCGACTGGCGCGCGGGGCTGGTCGCCGGCGCCGTGTACGGGTTCATGCCCTACCGGGTGGAACAGGGACCGCACCTGCAGGTGCTGTCGTCGCAGTGGATGCCGCTCGCGCTCTACGGCTTCAGGCGCTGGTTCGACACGGGACGCACGCGCGCGCTCGCCGGCGCGGCGGCCGCGCTCGTCGTCCAGCACCTCACGTGCGGCTACTACATGATCTTCTTCGCGCCGTTCGTGCCGGCCTACGTGCTGTGGGAGCTCGCGACGCGCGGGCGCCTGCTCGAGTGGCGGTCGTGGCGCGCGCTGGTGCTGGCGGGCCTCGGCATCGCGGCGTTCACGCTCCCGGCCATGTGGCCGTATCTGGCGCTGCGCGACATCCACCACTTCGAGCGGGGCCTCGGCGAGAGCGTCTCGTTCTCGGCCGACGTGCTCGCGTGGTTCACCGCGCCGTCGTACCTGAACTTCTGGGGACCGCGGCTGGCGTTGTATTCGGTCGGCGAGGGCCACCTGTTCCCGGGCGCCCTGGCGCTGCTGCTGGCCGCCGCCGGTGCGCTCGGCGGACTCGTCGCGATCGCGCGGTCGCGCCCGGCCAGTCCCCCGGCGCGCGGCGCCGCGCCCTACGTCCGGGGGGTCGTGGCGGTCGCGGGCGCCGGGGTGGCCCTGGTGCACGGCGTGGCCTTCCTCCTCCTCCTCTTCGGATCGAACCGGATCTTCTGGGTCGCCGGACAGAAGGTGAGTCTCGATCCGGCCAACGTCCTTCTGATGAAGACAGCCGCCGGCGTGGCGGCGACCCTGGTCGTGGCGGGCTGGCGACGGAGCGTCGCGGCGTGGCTTGCACGGCCCTCCGGGTTCTTCACCGCCTGCCTCGTGGGCGCGTGGTGGCTGTCGCTCGGTCCGGATCCCCACGCGTGGGGCCACAGCATCGGCATCCCCGGCCCCTATCGCCTGCTCTTCGAGTACGTGCCCGGGGCCAGCGGCCTGCGCGTGCCTGCGCGGTTCGCCATGGTGGCCATGATCTTCCTTGCGGCCCTCGCCGGGCTCGGCTTCCGCCGGCTGCCCCTGCATCGTCCCCGCCACGCGATCGGCATGGCGATGGCCGTCGCCCTCATCGTCATGGCCGAATCCGCGGCGTGGCCGCTCCCCCTCAACGAGCGGCTGGCCGTGCGGACGCACCTCGTGCCGCCGCCAAAGCGGCTCAGGACCGGCTGGAACCCCACGCCGCTGTCACGCTGGCTCGCCCTGCAGGACGACCGCCTCGTGCTCGCGCAGTTTCCCTTCGGCGAGATGGCCTGGGAAATCCACTACGTCTACGACTCGACCGCGCACTTCACCCCCATGCTGAACGGGTACAGCGGGTGGTTCCCCCCGACCTACGCCCGACTGTCGGACGTCTTGATGTTCCCGCTCGACGAGCCGGATCGGGCATGGCAGGCCCTCGCCCAGAGCGGCGCCACGCACGCGGTGGTCCATCGGAGTGCTTACCGGCGCGAAGCCTGGCACGACGTGGAGCGGTGGCTCCTCGAACACGGCGCACGCCGGATTGCGAACCTCGCCAACGTCCAGATCTTCAGCCTCCCCCGACGGTAGGACACGTCGGCCGGCTGGCTTGGGGGTCGGTACCACGGACACGACCACCCTCCGCTTGGCACCCTCGTTGTATCTCGTTGCTCCAGACAGGCTTAGGCGCCCGAAACGCGCCAGGTTGTCAGCTGTCTGGAAGCCTTTATGTTTCGCATCCGAGAACTTCGCGAATTCCGGGCGACGTGGCTGGGCGACTTCGTCCTCGTCTGTTTCCTGCTCGCGCAAGTGCTCGACGGCGCTCTCACCTACGTTGGGACCCTCCGTTTCGGCATAGGCATGGAGGGCAACCCGCTGCTCCACTGGCTCATGCTGGCCATCGGCGAGGGCGCCGCCCTCGCGTGCGCCAAGGGCACCGCCATTGCGTGCGGCGCACTCCTTCACCTGGTCGAGGTCCACCGCATCGTCGCGGTCCTGACGGCGATGTACTTCGCCCTCGCCGTCGGCCCGTGGTGCTACATCCTGCTCGCCTGGGGCTCCTGAGGCCGGCGCGCGGAACACCACGCCGCCCCGAGACGTCACAACAGACGGCATGGCCGAGCGACCCGGCACCCGTCCAGGCGGCCGCATGGCGGCGCTGCTCGATGTCTACACGCGAGACCTCACGTCGGGCGACGTGCAGCGGCTCTTCACGCACGATGCGCGTGACGCCTGGCAGTTCTACGCGCGCGACATCGATCCCGTCGCCCTCGAGGCGCTGCCGTGGCACCGTCGCGTGCCCTCGCTGGCGCGGCGCCTGCTCGTCGCCTTCTCGCTGAGGCTCTCGCCCGCGCGGCGCCTCGTCTATGCGCTGAGCATCCTGCTGGCCATCGTGGGCCTGCTCCAGATGTTCAACGGGCTCGAGGTGCTGTGGGTTCCGGCCGGCATCGTCCAACTGCCGGCTGTCGTGCCCACGTGGCTGCCGGGCACGGTGCCGCTGCTGCTGGCCTTCCTGCTGGTCAACGGCCTCATCCTGATGGAGGTCGCCGACAGGCTCTCGCTCAAGAACGACCTCGAGATCGCGCGCGAGATCCAGCATGCGATGCTCCCGCACGACACCTACCGCGGCAGCGGCATCGAGGTGCACGGGCAGACACGGCCCGCGAACACCGTGGGCGGCGACTTCTACGACATCCAGCCTCAGGACGACGGGCGCGTGGTGGTCGCGCTGGGCGACGTCGCGGGCAAAGGCAGTCCCGCGGCGCTCCTCATGGCGCTGCTGCTCGCCATCCTGCGCACGCTGCTCGACGAGGGTCTCGACCCCGCCACGCTGATGCACCGTCTGAACCAGCAGATCTGGCGCCACGCGCCGCGGTCGCGGTTCATCACGTTGTTCCTGGCCATTTACGATCCGGGCACCGGCCACCTCACCTGGGTGAACGCTGGACACCTGCCTCCCATGCTGCGGCGTCGCGACGGCGAGACGGAGCGCCTCGCGACGGGTGACGTCGCGCTCGGGCTCGCCTCTCGCGGCGGCTTCCAGGCCGTGACGACGGAACTCGTGCCGGGCGACGTGCTGGTGCTGTACAGTGATGGCATTACCGAGGCCGAGGGGCCCGACGGCACGCCGTTCGACGAGGAGGGACTCGCACGCGTCGTGACGGCGATGGCCGACGCCACGGCCCCGGATCTCGGCAGCGGCATCCTGCGCGAGGTAGCCGCCCACGCGCAGGACACGCGGTTTGCCGACGACCTCACCGTCGTCGTCCTGCGGCGGCTGCCTGCCCTGCCGACGCTCTGAGGCCTTCGTCCCCCGGCGGCTCGACCCGATGCGCTTCTGGCCGATCCTCGTACTCGCGTGCCTTCTGGCGGTCCCTGCGGTGCAGGGGGACGCCCGGGATTTCGTGCGCCCTGCGGCGAATGCGAACGCCGGGCCGCAGGCACCACCGCGCCAGGTGCCGTCCCAGACCGCACCGGCGCCGGAGATTCCCGATGTCGACGCGTTCGTGGCGCGGCTGACCGATGCGCTGCAGCGGGAAGACGCCGAAGCCTACCGCGCGCTGTTCGTGCCGACGGCGGATCGCGCGACGGTCGACGCCGCGGTGTCGTCGATGCTCGTCGCGCGCGCGACGCGCGTCGTGGTGCTGCTTCGCGATCGGACCGCCACGGCCGCCGGCGCACGCCTGCTTCTGGAAGTCTTCTACGAGATTGGACGGCGCGGCCGCATCGTCACGCTCCGCGCCGACGTCGTGCCGGGACCCGAGGCCGGGGCCTGGCTCCTCGCGTCGCAGGAGGTGCTGACGACCATCGACGGCCTCTACCGGCTGGAGCTCGACCCCTCGGTGCAGTACCGCGTTCGCGATCTCGAGGTGCGCGACAACGACCTGACCCTGTCGATGGAGAGCGGCGATGCCTTCATGGTCAACACCGACGCCGGCACGACCGCCGTGGTGCTCATCGGGTCGGGACGGCTGCGGTTCTCGCCGCCGAGCGGCGCGGAGCGCGCACAGGTGCGCATCTTCTCGGGCCGGGAAGTGCTCGAGACGCCCATCGACGCCGCCTTCGTGCGCTTCAGCCCGTCCGACTTCGCCTCACGCATCCCGGCGGGGGCCCTGACGCCCGTCGAGGTCGACCAGCGGCAGTTCCAGCGCGCGCGCCAGGTCTTCGCGGTCGAGGTGGGCAAGTCCTTCACGCTCGGCCTCGCCGACGTGAGCGACGCCGTCTGGTCGATCCTGCCGCCCTACGGCGATTTCCTCGCCGAGATCCGCACGCGCCGCTACTCGACGCTCACCTACGCGCACTCGGGCAACGACGCCGAGGACATCTCGCTGTTCGACCGGCGCAAGCGGCGGAACATCTCCGTGTATTCGTCGGAGCGGGCGCTCAAGGCGCGGGGCCGGTTCTACAACGAGGACGACTTCGCCGACTACGACGTGCTCGACTACGACGTCGATGCCGTCTTCGACCCGGCCCGCGAAACGCTGAGCGCACGGACGCGCGTGAGGCTGCGCATGAAGTCGTTTGCCGCAGCCAACCTGACCTTCAGGCTGGCCGAGCCGCTCGCCCTCCGGTCGGTGCACTCGGAGCGGTTCGGCCGGGTCCTGGCCCTGCGCGTGCGCAATCAGAACAGCGTGCTCGTGAGCCTGCCGCAGACCGTCCAGCGCGGCGAGGTCCTCGAGTTGACCTTCACCTACGGCGGGATCCTGCCATCGCAGACTGCCGATCGGGAGGTCGTCGACCTCGAGCAGACCGCGTTCCTCGGTCCCGACGTGCCGGAGCTCGAGCCGGAACCGCGGGTGATGTACTCGAACCGTTCGTACTGGTATCCGCAGGCGCCCGTGAGCGACTACGCCACGGCGACGCTGAGGCTCACGCTGCCGCCGGGTTTTTCGGCGGTCGCCAGCGGGGCCCCGGCCCCGGACAATCCCGCGGCGCTTCCTCCCGGACCGTCAGGCGATCGGAATCGGTCGCTGTGGGTCTTCCGTGCGGGTCAGCCCATCCGCTATCTCACGGTGCTTCTGTCCAGGCTGGAGGCCGGTCCGACGGCCACCCTGCAACGGCCCGTGGAGAGGCCAACGGCGGCCGCGGGCAGTTCGGATGACGGGCGGCGGGAGGGCGCCCCGGCGGCGAGCGGTGTCTTCTACGACAGCCTCGAGATGTCGGTGGTCGGCAATCCGCGGCAGATCGGCCGCGGGCGGCAGTGGCTCGAGCGGTCGGCCGACGTCTTCTCGGTCTACCTCGACATCCTGCGCGATGTGCCCTATCCGACCTTCACGCTCGCGCTCGTCGACGCGCAGTTGCCCGGCGGGCACAGCCCGGGCTACTTCGTCCTGCTCAACCAGCCGCTGCCCGGCAGTCCCTACGTCTGGCGCAACGACCCGGTGTACTTCGACTCGTTCCCGCAGTTCTTCCTGGCGCACGAGCTCGCGCACCAGTTCTGGGGACAGGCCGTCGGCTGGAAGAGCTACCACGAGCAGTGGATCAGCGAGGGCTTCGCGCAGTACTTCGCCGCGCTCTACGCCGAGCGCCGGCTCGACGCCGGCGCCCTCGTCGACATCTTCAAGCAGATGCGCCGGTCGGCAATGCGGGAGGCCGACGAGGGTCCGATTCATCTCGGCTACCGTCTCGGGCACATCAAGGCCGACAGCCGCGTCTTCCGGTCTGTCGTCTACAACAAGGGCGCCCTGGTGCTGCACATGCTCCGGCGCCTGCTCGGCGACGACGTGTTCTTCGAGGGGCTGCGCCGGTTCTACATGGAGTCCCGGTTCCGCAAGGCCGGCACCGACGATCTGCAGCGGGTCATGCAGGAGGTGAGCGGGCGCGATCTCGGCCGGTTCTTCGAGCGCTGGGTCCTCGAGGCCGCCCTGCCCCGCCTGGTGGTGCGTCACACGGTGCGGCCCGCGGCGGGCGGCGGCGAGGAAGCCGTCATCACCGTGGAACAACAGCAGGAGGCGGTCTTCGACGTGCCGGTCCAGGTGACGCTGCGCTTCCGCTCCGGGGCGCGGGAGTCGGTCGTCGTGCCCGTCACGGCGGCCCGCGTCGAGCACGTCGTCGCCCTGCGCGAACCGCTCTCGGGCATCAGCGCGAACGACGACCACGGCACCCTCGGCGACGTGACCACGAAGTAGGCCAAGGCCCGAGGCCGAAGGCCCAAGGCCCAAGGCCCGCCTAAGGTAGAATCGACAGGCTATGGACACCGTCACGTTTACCATCGATGGCCGCGAACTCACGGTGCCGAAAGGCAAGACCGTGCTGCAGGCTGCCATCGAGCACGGCATCAAGATTCCCTTCTACTGCTACCACCCGGGCCTCGGCGTCGACGGCTCGTGCCGGGTGTGCCTGGTGAAGATCGAGAAGATGCCGAAGCTGCAGGTGTCCTGCTCGGTGGTGGCCACCGACGGCATGGTGGTCTACACCAACACCCCGGAGGTCGAGCAGGCGCGGGCCGGCGTGTTCGAGTTCCTGCTCATCAACCACCCGCTCGACTGTCCCGTCTGCGACAAGGGCGGCGAGTGCCCGCTGCAGGACTACTCGTACAGCTTCGGGCGTCAGGACAGCCGCATGGAGTTTCCGCGGCGGACCTTCGACGGCGAGGGCGTGCGCGCCGACGTCGATTTCGGTCCGACGCTGATGCTGAACCGCAACCGGTGCATCCTCTGCACGCGGTGCGTGAGGTTCATGCGCGACATCGACGGCGATGCGCAGATTGGCATCGTCGATCGCGGGTACGGGAGCGAGGTGGCGACCTATCGCGAGGAGGGCGTGCACTCGCTGCTCTCGGGCAACCTGATGGACGTGTGCCCGGTAGGCGCCATCACGACGCGCGACTACCGCTTCAAGTCGCGGCCATGGGACAACCCCAACGCGGTCGACACGATCTGCACGCTGTGTGAGAAGGGCTGCAACACCACGGTGTGGATCAAGGCCAAGCCCGAGTGGGCCAAGGGTTCACAGCTCGCACGCATCACGCCCCGCTTCAATGCCGACGTCAACAGCTACTGGATGTGCGACATCGGCCGCTTCGGCTACCACTGGGTCGAGGGATCGGCCCGGCTCGGTGCGCCGCTCGTCGGCGGACAGCCGGCCGTGTGGGACACGGCCATCAGCGAGGCGGCGACCCTGCTGAAGCAGGCCGGGAGCGGCCTGCGGGTCCTGCTCTCGGCGCACGCGTCGAACGAGGAGATGTTCGTCACGGCGCGTCTCGCGCAGGAGCTGCTCGGCGAGGCCGCCCGGGACGCGATCGACGTCGTCTGGACGTCGAGCGCGAAGCCGCAGCCCGAGACGACGAAGTTCCGCGTCCCCGAGGTCGATGCGCCCAACGTGTCGGGCGCCCGGGCGCTGGGGCTGGTCGGCGAGAACGCGGCGCGCCCCGATCGGACCGCGCTCGACGCCGCCCTCGAGGGTGGACGCCTCGGCGCGCTGCTCGTGGTGGCGCCGGGGCCGGACGGCGCGCTCGGCGAAGTGGCCGCCATCGCCGAGGCGCGGCGGAGCGGCAAACTGTCGGCGCTCGTCGTGGTGGCGCCGGTCGAGTCGGAGCTGACGCGCGCGGCCGATGTGGTGCTGGCCGGCTGCGCCTGGGTGGAGAAGGACGGCACCTTCACGAACGAGAAGGGACACCTCCAGGCCGCCTCGAAGGCCGTGCTCCCGCCGGGGTCGGCGCGCGAAGACTGGCACATCCTCGTCGATCTCGCCCGTGCGGCCGGCGCCGACCTGCAGCTCGAGTCGGCCGCCGCCGTGCGCGAGGCGATTGGCGGCATCCTGGCCGGCGACGAGCGGCTGGCCGGCATCGCCACCATCGAGTTCCGGCGTCCGGCGCCCGCGCGGCACTGGCTGCAGGCCAGCAACCCCATGGAGCGGTGGAAGTGGGACGTGATGTTCCAGGACCTGCCGCCCTTCAAGTTCGCCGACACGCACGAGCCCGGCAAGCGGCGCGAGCAGGTCATCCCGCTGAAGGAAGTCAAGTAGGCCGTGCGAGGCCGCCGCCGGGGCCGCCTCGGCCGCGGCCTCGCGAGGAACCTCGATGGAGCACGTGTCGCTGCTGGCGGCGTTCGTCGCCGGCGTCCTGTCGTTCATCTCGCCGTGCGTGCTGCCGCTCGTTCCGGGCTACCTCTCGTTCGTCTCCGGGGTCTCGCTCGACCAGATGCGGGCCAGCGGGGGCGACGCGTCGCGCAGCCGCTCGCGCGTCTTCATCGCCTCGCTCGCCTTCGTGGTCGGCTTCTCGATGGTGTTCGTCGCGCTCGGGGCGTCGGCGAGCGCCATCGGGCAGTTCCTGATGGAGCGGCTCTCGCTGCTCGGCAAGATCGCCGGCGTCGTCATCATCCTGTTCGGTCTCCACATGATGGGCGTGCTGCGCATCACGTGGCTCTACTCGCAGGCGCGTGTCGAGACCAACCGCAAGCCCGCGGGACCGCTCGGCGCGATGCTCGTCGGCATTGCGTTCGCCTTCGGGTGGACGCCGTGCATCGGGCCGATTCTCGCGGCCATCCTCGCCGTGGCGGCAAGCCGCGAGACCGTGGCCGAGGGCGTGCAACTGCTCGGCGTCTACTCGGCGGGGCTCGGCGTGCCGTTTCTCCTCACGTCGCTGGCCGTCGACCGGTTCTTCGCGGCGTTCGCGCGAATCCGGAAGCACTATCACCTGATCGAGATCACCTCGGGTGTGCTGCTCGTCGGCATCGGCGTGCTCATGGTCACCAACCGCCTCACCCTGATCGCCCAGTACCTCACCCCGTACCTGCCGACGTTCTGAGGAGGGGTCAGGTCCGACCCCGCCCCTACAGCTTGCGCGCGACGAAGATCAGCTCGCCCGGGTAGGCGGTGGTGCCG
>JAHDVQ010000027.1:25729-34940 GCA_023384595.1 Vicinamibacteraceae bacterium
GAGCCGGTCCCGGCCCTCATAGGCATCGCCGTCGACGTGATACAGCATCGCGCCGTCGTGCCAGACCTCGATCCGCCGCCCCCGGGCCGTCCACACGTAGGGATCGCGCGCCACCGACCCGTCGAACAGGCGCCGTGCGCGCCACACGTTGGCCAGTGGACCGCGCGAGGCCACCGCCACGACGTCGAGCCAGCCATCGTCGACCAGGGCGCCGGGCGCGATGCGGGCGCCATTGCCGTACTCGCGCGAGTTGGCAATCGCAATCATCAGTCCGTCGAAGGTGTGCGAGCGGCCGTCGACCGCGAGGCGGAAGGCGGTGCCGCGATCGTGCCACAGCTCGCCGAGCGTGACGCGCACGTACGACAGGAACCCTCTCGGCCCGGGCCCGGCCGCGTTGAACACGCGCGCGACGCGGGCGTCGAACCCGATGCCGGCCATGTTGAAGAACCACCGGTCGTCGACACGGCCCGCATCGAGGGGACGCGCCTCGCCGCACGCGGCGAGCACGACGGCGTCAACCGGATCGAGCGGAATGCCCACCGCCCTGGCGAGCCCGTTGCCCGAGCCCACGGGCACGATGCCGAGCGCCGAGGGCGTTCCGACCAGGCCGCGCGCCACCTCGTTCACGGTCCCGTCGCCCCCCCACGCCACGACGCGCTCGACGCCGCGCGCGGCCGCCGCGCGGGCCAGGTGCTCCGCGTGGCCCGCCGCTTCGGTGAGCGACACGACCAGCGAGACGCCACGAGCGGCGAGCGCCTCGCCTGCCGCGGCGAGGTGACGCGCGCGCCATGCGGCATCGCGCCGGCGCGGACCCGAAACGGGATTGACGATGAGAACGATCGACGTCGTGGCTGCCATGCGCTCGTATTCAGGATCCGCACGGAAACCGCCGATTCCGCGCGAAAACCGCATGCTATAGTAAGCCCCGGCCTTTCGATCGCCGAAGCGATCTCCTGGACCCGGCGGGTCGCGGAGCCCGTGTATGTCGAAACGTGCGGTTCGTCTCCTGGTCTTCCTGCTGGCGGTGGCCGCGGTGGCCGCCGGCGGCTACGAGCTCCTGCGTTCCGAGCGCGCCGCCGCGACGGCCCGCGTGTCGGACGCACAGTTCGACGACCTCTACGCGCGGGCACTGCGGGCGGCTTTCGACCTTCGTACCTCGCAGCAGGCGCTCCTCATCCCTCAACAGGGCATCGACTGGTGGGAGGAGCGCGGACGCACCGCGGCCGCCGACCTCGACGCCGTGCTGCAGCAACTCAAGCAACTGGCCGTCGAGCCCGAGGCCCTGAACGATCTCGACGCGGCGACGGCCGCCCTCGAGGCCCTGCGCTCGACGCAGATCCGCGTCCTGAACGCGGTGCGCGATCACGATCGCGCCGGCGCCGCCACCATCGTCTACGGCGAGGGCTTCGAGCAGTCGCGCACGATTCTCGATCGGCTCGCATCGGCGCGCGAGGCGGAGGCGTCGGCCCGCGCGCAGCGCCACACGCTCAGCGTGCAGCGGAATGCCGCCGTGGCAGGCGCCGCGGCCGGCCTCGCGCTGCTCGCCTGTCTGCTGCTCGTCGCCCGCGGCCGCTCGCCGTCGCTCGCACGCGCCGAGGCCCCGGCCAACGGGTCGCTCCTCGACCTCACGTTGCGACCCGAGGCACGCGCCGCCGCCCACGGCGCCGACGAGACGGTTCGCACGGCCCGGGTCCAGGCGTCAGGGGCGACCGCCGACGAGGTCACGCCCTCCACGGCGTCCGCCATCGCCGCGCCCGCCGCAACGGCAACGCCGGCCGAGGTGTCTCCGGCCGCCGCGTCGCCGGCGCCGCCGATCCGCGACCGCCGAAAGGCACCCGAACTGCGCGCCGCCGCCGACCTCTGCACCGACTTCGCCCGGCTGCTCGAACCCCAGGAACTTCCGGGCCTGCTCGAACGCGCCGCGCGCCTGCTCGACGCGCAGGGCCTCATCGTGTGGATTGCCGACGACACCGGCCACCTGCTGACGCCCACGCTCTCGCACGGCTACCCTCCCCAGGCCATCGCCAGGCTGCCGGCCATCGGGCGCGACGACGACAACGCCACGGCGGCCGCGTTCCGCGTAGGTGAACTGCAGGTGGTGAAGACCAACGGGATGGAGCCGGGCGCCATCGCGGTGCCGCTCATCACCGCGTCGGGATGTGTCGGCGTGATGGCCGCCGAGGTGCGCCACGGACGCGAGGCGAGCGAGTCGGCCCGCGCGATCTCGCGCATCGTGGCCGCTCAGCTCGCCACGCTGGTGCAGGTGCGGCCGGCGGGCGAGCAGATCGCCTCGTCCTCGCACGAGGCGACCGGCTGACACCCGCGCCCGCTCAGACCCGAACGCGCTCGCGGATGACCTTCCGCTTGGCCGGCGCCTCGGGGCGTTCGAGCGTCACCTTCACGTCCATCGACTTCTTGTCGCGGACGATGCCGATGGTGACGTCGGCGGCCTTGTCGTCGCCCCTGGCGGCCCGGGCGAGCTCGCGCCTCAGCTCCGAGGCACTCTCGACCTTGGCCTCACCGACCCGCGTGATGACATCGCCCGCCTTCAGTCCCGCCTTGGCGGCAGGCGAGTCGTCGCTCACCGAGTTCACGAGCACGCCACCCGACGCGCCGAAGTACGAGGCGAGCTCCGGGGTGAGGTCGTTGACGCCCACGCCGAGTCTCGTCCGCGACGGGCTCACCATGAACTCGAACCGCTCGGGGAACTCCAGGTCGGGCACCTCGATCTCCGGGACCTCCACCTCGGGCATCACGTGCAGCCGCATCCCGGGGGCCGGCGCGCCCGGCGCACGCCCCTGCCACAGGAAGGGCCGTCTGATGCCGAGGCGCCGCTCCGCCGTCTCCGGCGTGACGTCGAGCGTCATCCGGCTTCCGCCGCGCACGACGTCCATCTTGACGGTGCGGCCGGCAGGCGTCTCGGTGACGAGCCGCGTCAGTTGACGGGCGCTCCGCACGCGCTCGCCGTCGAATCCCACAATCACGTCGCCCTGCTTCACGCCCGCCTTCGACGCCGCGGAGTCGGTTGTGACCTCCTCGACCACCGCGCCGGCGAGGGCGTCGAGCTTCATCGAGCCGAGGTCGTCACTGGTCACGTCGCGCACGCGGGCGCCAATGCGGCTTCCCCCCATGCCCAGGCCCTCGAACTGGGTGAAGAAAGCCAGCTCCCGTTCCTCCTCCCCTGGCGGAGGCGGGGGCGCCGGCGGGGCCGGCGGGGCCTGACCTGGGTGGGCCGGCTGACCGGGGTGAGCAGGCTGAGCGGGCTGAGCGGGCTGACGGGCCTGGGCGGCCTGCGCGCTCGTGGACGTCGAGACAGGTTCCACCGGCACGGCGGCCCACAGGCCCACCCCGGCGGCGAGCATCAGGGCCGCTGCGGCGCCGAGCAAACGCACTCGCTTCATGACGAAACCCTCCAGAAAAGACGGCCCGGACGCCTCGTCCGCCGGGTCCGTCCAATGAGACGACAGAGGGCGGCCGATGGTTGGGCACCGTCGTTTGACAGTCGGGTCCCCCCTTTCTACACTCGGCCCTTGTCGTCACCGGCGCGGCGGCGCCGGCCTCGCCGGGGAGTCTCCGTGACCGATTCCACGCCCGTTCCCGACCAGCGCCAGCGAATCCTCGAGATGGCCGACCGTCTCGGGGTGAAGTTCATGCGCCTGCAGTTCACCGACATCCTCGGCGCCATCAAGAACGTCGAGATCCCGGACAAGCGGTTCGAGGCGGCCCTCGACGGGCGGATCATGTTCGACGGCTCGTCCATCGAGGGCTTCGTCCGCATCGAGGAATCGGACACCTACCTGAGGCCCGACCTGTCGACCTTCCGCATCATCCCGTGGGCCCGGACGGGCGAGAAGGTGGCGCGCGTCATCTGCGATATCCACAACCCCGACGGCACGCCGTTCCCCGGGTGCCCGCGCCAGGCGCTCAAGCGCGTGGTCGCCAAGGCTGCCGAACGGGGCTACCGGATGACGGCGGGACCCGAGGTGGAGTTCTTCCTCTTCCACACGCGCGAGGGCGAACCGGTCACGAGCACGCACGACGCCGGCGGCTACTTCGACCTGACGCCCATCGATCAGGGCGAGGACGTGCGCCGCCACATCGTGCTCGCGCTCGAGCAGATGGGCTTCGAGGTGGAGTCGGCGCACCACGAGGTGGCCGCCGGGCAGCACGAGATCGATTTCCGCTACGACGATGCCCTGGCGACGGCCGACAACGTCTCGACGTTCCGCTTCGTCGTGAAGAACATCGCCTCGCAGCACGGGCTGCACGCCACCTTCATGCCGAAGCCGCTCGTCGGGGCCGCGGGCTCGGGCATGCACACGCACCAGGCGCTCGTCCAAGGTGAGCGCAACGTCTTCTTCGAGGAAGAGGGACGCTGGCAGCTCAGCGAGACCTGCCTGTTCTACATCGGCGGCCTGCTGCGGCATGCCAAGGGCATGTGCGCGGTCACCAACCCGCTCGTGAACTCCTACAAGCGGCTCGTGCCGGGCTACGAGGCGCCGACCGACATCGCGTGGTCCGAGAAGAACCGGAGTCCGCTCGTGCGCGTGCCGGCGGCGCGGGGCCGCGCGACGCGCGTCGAACTGCGCCTGCCCGATCCCTCGTGCAATCCCTATCTCGCCATTGCCGTCATGCTCGCCGCGGGCCTCGACGGCATCGACACCCGGACCGATCCGGGGCCGCCCGTCAACAAGAACATCGTGACCATGAGCCGGCGAGAACGTCGTCATCTGCGCATCGACGAGCTGCCCGGCAACCTGAGCGAGGCGCTCGACGCGATGGAGAAGGACGACTTGATGCGCGAGACGCTCGGCGATCACATCTTCGAGCACTTCCTCGAAGCCAAGCGCGAAGAGTGGTACGACTACGGCCGGCAGGTCGGTCCATGGGAAGTCGGCCGATACCTGAAGATGTACTGATCGGTTCCGGGTGGAGTGCCGTGGGCCTTCGCATCCTGCTCGCAGACGACGACCGTGACATGCAGCTGGTGGCGCGACTGGCGCTGCGAAGGGCCGGCTTCTCGGTCGAGGCCGTCGGCGACGGAGAGGCGGCGCTGCGCCACGCGGCCGCCGATCCGCCCGATGCCATCGTGCTCGACTGGATGATGCCGGGCCTCGAAGGCCCGGAGGTGTGCGCCCGTCTCAAGGCCGACCCGACGACGGCGGCGATTCCCGTCATCTTCCTCACGGGGAAGACCGATTCGGTCGATGCCGAGCGGGGGCGTGCGCTCGGCGCCGTCGGTGTCATCGCCAAGCCGTTCGATCCGCTCGCGCTCGGCGGGCAGGTGCGCGCGCTCCTCGAGCGCGGGTGAACGCCGCGTCACGCGGCATAGCGCGCGAGGTAGTCCGCGAGACGGAACTTGCGCGCCGTGTTCTCCGACGACATGTAGCGCACCGTGCCGAAGATGGGGCGCTCCGGCCCCCACGGCCGGTCGAAGCGGCCGAGCACCCAGCCAATCCCGCTGTAGGAGTTCGGATCGCGCCCGTCGAGGGCGTAGCGATCGTTGAGGGCGATCATCGCGTCGAGGGCGACGCGAGGGTGCGGCGTCCACTCCAGGATCTTCTTGCCCCACAGCATGCGGAGATAGGTGTGAATGCGGCCCTCGCGCACGAGTTGCCGCTGCGCCGCGTTCCACAGCGGATCGTGCGTGGCCGCAGCCGCCAGCTCGTCGATCGTGTAGACGTGCGACCGGGCGTCCGACGCGTGCCGTTCGAGCGTCGTGCGCGACCATTCCGGCAGGGCGTCGAACTCGGCGTAGTCCTCGCGGCGGTGACACAGGTTGAACCCCAGCTCGCGCCACGTCACGAGCTGATCGAGGAACGCCTCGGCCGCCGCCGATGCGCCCCACCATCCCTCGCGGGCGCCGGATGCGCGCGACGCGACCCGCCTTGTCGTCCAACGCTCGGCCGACATCAGCTCGGCGAACACCTGGTGCGCCGAGATGTGGCCGAAGTGGAGATAGGGGGAGAGGCCCGAGGTGGCCTCGAGTCCTGGCTGGTTGCGCTCGTCTACATAGCGGGCAAGCCCTGACGCGAGAAACCCCGTCCACCGCGCGTGGGCCGCCCCGTATCCTCCTCGCGTCGCGGGCACCGGGGCGACGGCGTGGTCGATGGGCAGCTCGGCGAGTGCTGAAGGAGCGGCCGACAGCACGGCGTCGGAAGCGGCAGGCCATCGCTCGAGCACGCCCGGTGGCGGCTCGGCCGTCCCGAATCGCGCCGCGCCTGCCAGGGGATCCGCCGAAGGGAACGACTCGAGGTGCCCCCGCAGGCTCCGCTGCAGATACGCCCGGAACGCCAAGGCCGTCGGGAAGGCTCGGTCGGCAGCGGCCATGGGCGCGAGACCGTTCGAATCGATCCGCTCCATCGGCACGCCCAGCCTCGTCGCGGCCGCCATCGTCATCCGGCGCAGGAAGAAGGCCGGGAAATCGTCGGTGACGACGACGACCGCGTCGGCAGCCAGCGCGGCGAGCAGCCCGCGCGCCGCGCCGCGAGCCGGCTCGACGTACGGGTAGTAGCCCACCTTCGCGCGCGCGAACGCCCTCCGGTTGTCGTCCATGCCCTGGAGGATGAAGGCATGGAGCCGGTCGCTCGCCCACGGGTAGTCGCAGCGCAGCGCCTCGAAGACCAGCAGCGGCGCTTCGTGACGCGCCGCCAGCTCGACGGCGCGATCGAGCCCGAAGTTCCAGCCGGGCCGCCGCGCGGACACCATCCAGTAGAGCACGTAGCGGCCGGCGGCATTCGCCTCGTGCCGGGTGAGCGGGGTGATGCGGCTCTCGGGCGTGGGCACCAGGTGAGCGTACCCCGGCCCCGACTGCGGTGCCAGCGGACCGGGAGTCCACTGCGGAGGTCGGCGCGTCCATCGTCGTGGACGATCGGCGCGGCGGGCGCCGAGCCAGGCTGTGCGGACCGGACGGGTCCGGAGGTGCACGAGCCTGCGAAAGTGAGGCAAGATGAAGGTTCACGGCACAGGAACCGGTCGGCGTCGCCGTCGGGTGGCGACGGCACGGCGCTTGATTACATCGTCTGCGGGGCCGCAAACGGGCCCACGGAGCGCGCAACTTACAGGCAGGCGCTGGCATCAACGCGTTCCGTGCAGCACGTTCGTCAGGTGGTCCGGGCGTGGCCCCATTCGCGCCCTGCAGAAAGCGCGGCATGACCCTTTACGCTCACTCACGTCTGGGTGCCTCTCGCGGCGCGACGCGCGTCATCTTCGTGTCGGCCCTCGCCCTCGCGCTGGCACTGGGCGCCGGGTGCGCCACCCGGGCCCGATCGATCGCGGATCTCAGCACCAACCCCGGCCGCTACTACGACAAGACCGTCACGGTCGAGGGGACGGTCACCAGTTCCTGGGGTGTGCCGCTGATGGGGCTCCAGGTCTTTCGCATCACGGACGGCACTGGCGAATTGACGGTGTTGTCGCAGCGCAGCCGCATCCCCGGCCGCGGCGCGCGCGTGCGGGTGACCGGCGAAGTCGACGAGGTCGCCATGCTCGGCGGCCGGTCCATCGGACTCCACATCAAGGAGCGCCGGCTGAGCGTGCTGCGCGACTAGCCGGTCCGGCCGCGGCGCTCGGTCCATGTCCACGTGCGCTCCTGATCGGGAGACTCTGGTATACTCCTGATCAGGAGGACCGCGATGTCCCGTCCCGTTCTCGCCTATCCGGGTTCCCGCTACATACCTCCCGCGCCGGTCGACCTCACCGACAAGGCCACCCGCGAGCGGCTGAGCGGGCCCGGCTTGAGGGCGTTCTTCAACATCATGACCCGCTGGGGCGTGCGCGACGGCGACGCCCGTGCGCTGCTCGGCGGCGTCACCAACGGTCCGTACTACGAGATGAAGCGTCAGCCGGACCGGGTGCTCGACGTCGACAGGCTCACCCGCGTGTCGCTGCTGGTCGGCATCTTCAAGGCGCTGCACGTCCTCTACTCTGAAGGCCTTGCCGACCGCTGGGTGCTGCTGCCGAACACCCACCGCCTCTTCGCGGGCTCCACGCCGCTCGAGTTCATGGTGCGTGGGGGGCTGCCCGCCATGCAGACGGTCCGGCGCCTGCTCGACGCGCGGCGCGCGGGCTGATGGCGACGCCGCCGGTCCGGCACATCGATCAGCCGGACACGCATCGCCTCGTCCCCTCCAAGTACCTGCCGCGCGGCGACAGCGTGCTCACGCTCATTGCGGATGACGATGAGCACCTGGCCGCGATTTTCGAGCTGGACGATGCCACCAACGAGCGGCTGGCGGGGGAGCGAGGGTTGCTGCCCGGCATCGGTCCCGACGAACTGCTGTCGCGCGTGCCGCACGCGCGGGTCGTCAACGCGGCCTTCACGCACGCGCACCCGCTCGGCTCGCGGTTCAACGGACCCGATCGCGGTGCCTGGTATGCGGGCTTCGCGCTCGAAACCTCGCAGGCCGAGGTCGCCTTCCACAAGTCGGTGGAACTGGCCGAGATCGGCTGGCCCGACGAGTCGGTCACCTACGACGACTACCTCGCCGACTTCCGGGCCGACTTCCACGATCTGCGCGGGGCGCGCGGCTTCAAGGCCTGCCTCGATCCGGCCAGCTACGTCGCCTCGCAGGCGCTCGCAGCGGACCTGCTCGAAGCGGGCTCGCTCGGCCTCGTGTATCCCAGCGTGCGCCACGAAGGCGGCACCTGTCTCGCGTGCTTCCGGCCGGCGCTGGTCACCAACCTCCGCAGGGGCGCGACGTGGCGCTTCACGTGGCGCGGGGGGAAGGGGCCGCAGATCGAAGAGGAACGGCCGCGCGGGCGTTCGGGCCGTCGTTAGCCGCGGCGCTCACTCTGTCCGGGTTTCTAGCCGCCTTCGCGCGCAGCCGGATGGTCGGGTGGCACCCACCCCCCACGCACACAGATCCAGCCCGGTGCCGGCGAGCTTCCGGTGCACGCCGGCGTAGACGGCGGGGCCGAGGGCGGACCCGGCACGGCGCTCGGGTGGTCTGGCGGCACCCACCCCCCATTTACGCAGGACCAGTCCGGCCCTGGTGGGGCCGTCTCACAGCTGCCCGATCCGGGTTGACCCCGGCCATCGAGAAGGCTCGCGCGGAGTGCGTCGAGCTCGGTGGACAGGCTGCCGAGCTGCTCCTGCAACGACGTGATGGCCTCGCGGAGTTCGGTGAGCCCGAGCTCCGGCGCCGGACTGACCTCGAAACTCAGGTCGCGCAGCGAGACGAAGCCCTCGGGAGCTCCGCCAAAGGGATCG
>JAHDVQ010000264.1 GCA_023384595.1 Vicinamibacteraceae bacterium
ACCGGGGACACGGGATCAGCAGCGAGCCGTACATGATGCGGCGCCGCTGGGACTATTTCGTGCGCCACCTGCTCGGCGCCGCGCCGCCGCGCGAGTACGAGTTCAAGCCGCCTGCGCCGCCGGCGTCCTGATCGGGCCGCGGTGCGCCACGTGCGAGCCCGTTGCACGTGGTGTGAGTCGGCCTCCCCGTCGGTCCGCTCACTCGATTCGCAGGCGCCCGACCCCTATTCCCTGTCGCGCCAGGCCCCGCGCCCAGCGGCACCGCTGACGCCCGCCGGCTCCTCACTGGCAGCCTCGTCGGCCCGCGTATCACCCGCGGGCGGTTCACGGCCTCGGCGTCACACCTCCGAGCCGTTGCGGTTGTATAGTGCAACCGCCCCCATTGGAACCCCGCTGGAGGGATGTGCCATGAGCCGCGTCGTCGCTCGCCTGTGCTTCGCGCTCCTGTTTGCCCTCACCACGGTCGTGGCGCCGGTTCTGGCCCAGGCGCCAGCCGCCCCGCCCACCGCTCCCCCTGCACGGCCGCCCCAGTCCGCGCAGGACCCACCCCTGGCCACGCAGCAGCCGCCCACCTCGCCTGCCACGCCGGCTACCCAGGCCGCGCCGGAACCCGCGCTTCCGGCCGGGTCGCCCTCATCGCCGCCCGTTGAGGCGCCCACTCCCGGCGTCGAACGCATCGCCTACGACTACACGGCGCTCTACGAGGCCATCAACCCGGCGATCGTCAAGATTCACGCGGATGGCGCGACGGGATCCGGCTTTCTCATCTCGGCCGAGGGCTTCGTCGCGACCAACCATCACGTGGTGCGCAATTCGCGCTACCTCGCGGCGCAGTTCGCCGACGGGCGCAAGGTGCTCGTCCACCCCGTCGTGCTCGACCCCCGGTTCGACGTCGCCATCCTGCGCGTGCATCCAGACGTCGTGGCTGGCGTGACGCCGCTGCGCCTCCTGCCGGCGGGTGACGACGATCGGGTGCAGCCGGGTCTCGCGGTATTGGCCTTCGGATCACCGTTGAGCCAGACGTTCCTGATGACGCAGGGCATCGTCGCGAAGGTCGAACCCGAAGCGCTGCTCGGTGACTTCGTCATCGAACCGGGCAACTCGGGCGGTCCGCTCGTGAACCTCGCGGGTGAAGTGGTTGGCATCAACACCTTCGGACAGGGCGGCATCGCCGGCGCCGTGCCCGTCGGCCGGCTCCGCGAGCTGCTCGAGGATGACGTGGTCGTCCATCACGACGCGCCGCCGCCTCCCGCGGAACTGCTGCCGACGCTGCGCCGCGAGCGATATCCGACCGAGCTGCTCAAGTCCCGCATCGTCCGCGAGGCGCTCGATCCGAAGGCGTATCAGATCGATGCCGGCAAGTTCACCATCACGGTGATCACGCCTGTGCTGGTCGGCAAGGCCAGCGTGCGCGACGACATGATGCAGCTGCAGAACCGCATGCAGCGCCGCGGCAAGAAGATGGCCGACCCCGCCTGGCGCGAGGTCGACACGCCGTTCTACGACTGGGCGCGCTCCGCGGCAGGCCAGCTCGATTACGCCGTGACGTTGGAGGTGAAGCCCGACTTCGGCACGACGTCCGGGAGCAAGTGGAAGCTCTTCGCGTCGGCCTTCGTCGCGGGCGCGGCCGGGACACCGATGGCGATGCCGCACCAGCAGGTGGAGTTCAAGGCGGAGTTTCAGGAACTGCGCCTGTACAGGGACGGTGAGTTGATCGCCCCCGTCCATCCCGGCCGGTCGGTGACCGAGGCGGCGTTCCAGGGCCAGGACATCACGTTCATCGACGAAGCCTACAGCGGGATGTACGTGTACGCGCCCGAGGTGTTCATGACCGGCACCGAGTTCCGCATCGAGGTCTACGACGCGCGCGAGCCGGGACGGCCGCACCGGGTGATTTTGCTGCGCCCCGACTCCCGCGTGCTGCAACAGATTCGGGCGGACTTCGCGGAGACCGAGACGTCCTAGTCGACTCCAGTGTTCGAACGGCGACGGCCAAAGTGGCGTATCGTCGTCTCACACACAACGCGCCTGTGAGCGCGGTCACGCCGCCATGCGCGCGCCCGCCGCGCGGCGGACGCGGCTTTGCGGAGATCAGTCATGAGAGCCGCCGTGCGTCACGAGTTCGGCCCGCCCGAAGTCCTGCACGTCGAGCACGTCGATACGCCCGTCCCTGCCGACGATGAGGTGCTGGTGCGGGTGCACGCGGCGTCGGTGAACCTGGGCGACTGGGAGATCCTGACCGGGGAACCCCCTTACATCAACGTGCTCGGCACGTTGTTCGCGCCGCGGCCGCGGCACCCGGTCGTGTCGTCGAGCGCGCCCGCCGCGTCGCCGCGAAAGCGGGGCTGGTTCTCCACTCCGAAGTACAAGATCCTCGGCGGCGACCTCGCGGGCCGTGTCGAGGCCATCGGCCGCAAGGTCACGCGCTTCCGGCCCGGCGAGGAGGTGTTCGGCGACTGCGGCATCGCGGGGTTCGGGGCGTTTGCCGAGTATGTGTGCGTGCCCGAGATTGCCGCGCTGGCACCCAAGCCGGCGAGCCTCTCGTTCGAGCAGGCGGCCGCGATTCCGCAGGCGTCCTTCATCGCCCTCCAGGGCATCCGCGACAAGGGCCGGGTTCGACCCGGGCAGAAGGTCCTCGTCAACGGCGCGGGCGGCGGGGCGGGCACGTTTGCGGTGCAGTTGGCCAGGATGTACGGCGCCGAAGTGACCGGGGTGGACGGTCCCACCAAACTCGAGATGCTGCGCTCGATCGGCGCGCACCACGTCATCGATTACACCCGCGAGGACTTCACCCGGAACGGACAGCGGTACGACGTCATCCTCGACATGGCCGCCCACCGGTCGGTCTTCGAGGTGAGGCGGTCGCTGACCAGGAACGGCGTCTACCTCATGGCCGGAGGGTCGGGCACGGCGTTGTGGCAGTCGGCGCTCGGCCCACTCGTCTCGTGGAGCGGGAACGGCCGAGTCCGGATGTTACTCGCCGCCCTGCGGCGCGAAGACCTCCTGACCATGATCGAACTCGTCGAGGCGGGCGCGGTCGTGCCCGTCATCGACAGGTGCTACCCGCTCACCGAGGCCGGCGAGGCGCTCCGGCGCGTCGGACACAAGGAGTCCCTGGGGAAGGTCATCATCACGATGTGAGGCCACTGACGGGACGCCGACACGGGGTCGGGAGTATTTTCAGTTTTTGCCAATCAACTTCGCAAAAACTGAAAATACTCCCGACCCCTATTTCCCTACGCCCCCGCCGCGTCGCTCCACTGCTTCGTGTCGGTGTACTGCTGAAACCGCACGACCTTGCCGTCGCGCAGTTCCCACACGTGCGCGAACTGCGCGTCGATGGGCCGGCCGGTGGCCTTCATGGTGCCGCGATACCGCCCCTCGGCCACCACCGCATCCCCGCCGTCGACGAACCGCTCGGGCACGACCGTGAAGTTGTCGACCTCGGACACGAGCCGCATGAACACGCCCTCGGCGACCGCCTGGGGCCCGACGTACGGATTGCCCGCCTCGTACGTGAAGCCCTCGGCCTCGCGCCACTGGATGTGCGCGTCCATCGCGCCCAGGACGGCGGGCACGTCGCCCCGAGCGAACGCGTCGTAGAGACCCTTGACGATGTCGGCGCTGCTGCCCATCTGCATGCTCCTTTGGTTGTCGCTGTGACACGCTGAGGCCCAAGGCCCAAGGCCCAAGGTCCAAGGCCCAAGGCCCAAGGCCCAAGGCCC
>JAHDVQ010000028.1:0-1534 GCA_023384595.1 Vicinamibacteraceae bacterium
GATCGGCAGGTTGGCGGGCAACGGGGTCCAGGTCTCGCGACCGCGGTAGAAGACCGGCTTCCGGCCCGGGTGCGCAATGCGGAAACGGATGTAGCGCAGCCGCAGGCGGTCGATGCGCGCATCCGAAGTGCGGATCGGCCGGTGCGGGTAGTCGATGAGCACGCGCTCGGCCTTCCAGACGTTGCGCGTCGAGAGCCGCCAGTCGTAGTCGCCGAGGAGCGAGGGCAGGTCGACCACGCCGTAGGCCTCGATGCGGCCGGTGAGGTCGACGTAGGGCTCGACGTAGCTGAGGGCCAGGTCGCGTGCGCGCCGGAAGACGGGCTTGCGCCCGTGCAGGCCGGGGTCGCGCGAACGGGCGACCGAGCCCCAGCGTCCGCCGCCGTCCTGATAGACGAAAATCACGTGATCGAGCTTGTCGACCGACTCGAACGACAGCACGCGCGCCGGGTAGCCGTGCTGCTCGAGCACGACGGCGGCCGCCAGCGCGGCTTCGAGGCAATGCGCCGTCTGGTGCGCGACCACACCTCGGAAACTCCGGAGCGTCTCTCCGCCGATCTCGTGGTTGTAGGGCAGATCGTTCAGCCACGCCTGCACCGCGGCGGGCGAGCGCAGCCGTGTGATGAGGCGCCGCTCGCGCGGCGTGAACCGTTCGGGCGGCGGCGCTGTCATCGGGCGAGCGCGGCCTCGAGGTCGGCGACGAGCGCCTCGGGTGTCCACTCGGACCCGCTGTGGATGGTCCGGATCGTGCCGTCGGGCGCCACCACCGCCGTCCGCAGGTTGTGGGCGATGTTCGACGGATCGGCCGGGTCGCGGAGCACCGTGACGCCGAAGCGTGCGGCGAAGGCCTCGATGGCGGCGCGATCGCCCGTGAGGAACGTCCACACCGCGGGGTCGGCGCCCACGCCCGCCGCGTGCCGTTCGAGCACCGGCGCCGTGTCGTGCTCCGGGTCGAAGGACACCATCACGAGGCGCACCCGTCCGGCGAGCGCGCGCCGCGAGGCCAGCAGCGCCTGCACCGCCTTGAACCGCTCCGTCATCTTCGGGCAGTGGTCGGCGAGCGCGCAGCGCGTCGAGAAGAAGGTGATGGCCGCCGCCTGCCGCGCGAGGGTCTCCGGGGTCCACGCCGCGCCCGTCTGGTCGATGAGGGCGATGGTCGGCACCGCGTCGCCGGGCTCGAGGAGATCGACCACAGGCGGGGGGCCGCCAGGTCCCTCCATCTCTTCGACGACGGGGCGCGTGCCGGTCTTCTCGAGCGTCTCGAGCCACGAGTCGCTCGGGGTCACGGCGAGCGTCGAGGTGATGAGGTCGCCGCGTCCGAGGCCCTCGAGCAGCCGCGCGTCGTTCACGCGGAACGACATGGTCATGGCGTCCATGAAGCCGGGAATCGGGTCGTGCTTGATGCGGACTTCCCTGATGTCGGCCCTGACATCGAGGATCTGTCCGGTCATGGTGTAGCGGGTGACGGGTTCCGCGGGCGTCTCCCGCGAGCAGGCGGAGGCGGCGATCAGGCCGATGACGAGTCCAGTGAGCGCAA
>JAHDVQ010000028.1:1634-5133 GCA_023384595.1 Vicinamibacteraceae bacterium
AACTGATAACTGACTATTCGTCCACCACCCAGCCGTCGCGCAGGCGGACGATGCGGTCCGAATACTCGGCGTTGACCTCCGAGTGCGTCACCTGCACGATCGTCGTCCCGTCCTCGTTCAGCTTGCGGAACAACTCCATGATCTCGCGGCCCTGCTCGGAGTGCAGGTTGCCCGTGGGCTCGTCGGCGAGGATGACTTTCGGACTGGCCACGATGGCCCGTGCGACGGCGACGAGCTGCTGCTGCCCGCCCGAGAGCTGGTTCGGGTAGAGGTCCTTCTTGCCGACGATCTGGAAGCGATCGAGGACGTCGCACACGATGCTCTCGCGCTCGCTCCGTTTGATGTCGCGGTAGGAGAGCGGCACCTCGAGGTTCTCGTAGACCGTGAGGTGGTCGAGCAGGTGGTAGCTCTGGAAGACGAAGCCGAAGTAGCGCTTGTGAAGGTCGGCCCGCTCCTTGCGTCCGAGCGTGTGCACGTCGTGCTCGAGGAAGCGGTACTCGCCGGTCCACGCCGAGTCGTGCATGCCGATGATGTGCAGGATGGTCGACTTGCCCGCGCCCGACGGCCCCATGATGGACACGAACTCGCCGTCGCGGATGTCGAGCGAGACGCGGCGGAGCACGTAGGTGCGGCTCGCCCCGTGCTGGAACGACTTCTCGAGCTGGCGCAGCTGGATGAGCGGACCTCCGGCGACACGGACGGGTTCGGCCTCGCTGGGACGCGTCTTCGAGAACAGCATGGACACCCTCACTGTGGCCGCGGCGCGGCCCGGTTCCTCTTCTCAGACGAACGCGGACGGCCGAGGTTCCCGCCGATCCGCTGATCCCCCCGGTTCCCGCTTCTGCCGGCGGTGGGCGGTATGGACTGACGCTCGAGGGCGGTCGGTGGTACGAAACCGCCCAGTGCGCGACCCCGTGAGAGAATCCCCCGGGAGGCCCCCATGCTGCACGTCGGAACCTCCGGGTTCAACTACCCGGAGTGGCGAGGCACCTTCTACCCCGAGAAGCTCGCCGCCGCCAGGATGCTGCCGTTCTACGCCGAACGGTTCTCGACCGTCGAGATCAACTACTCGTTCTACCGCCTGCCGACCGAGAAGGTGGTCGACGGCTGGGCCGCGCAGGTGGCCGACGCCTTCACCTTCACGCTGAAGGCCCCGCGCCGCATCACCCACGACAAGCGTCTCGCCGAGGTCGACGATGTGGCCGCGCGGTTCTACGAGGTGGCGCTGAGGTTGGGGCCCCGGCTGGGCGTGCTGCTCTTCCAGTTGCCGCCCTCGTTCAAGAAGGACGTGGACCGGCTGGGCGTGTTTCTCGCGCGGCACCCGCGCGGCGTGCGCGCCGCCTTCGAATTCCGGCACCCGTCGTGGTGGGACGAGGAGGTCTACGGCGTGCTGCGCGCGCACGGCGTGGCGTTGTGCGTCGCCGACAGCGACACCCGCCACACGCCGCTGGTCGCCACGGCCGACTACGGCTACCTCCGGCTGCGCGACGAGGGCTACGGCCCCGACGACCTGGCGCGCTGGGCCGCCGACGCGGCGGCGGTGCCGGGTTGGCGCGACGTGTTCGTCTACTTCAAGCACGAAGCCCAGGGGCTTGGGCCGGCGTTTGCCGCGACGTTTCGCGATGCGTGGCCGGCGGGGCGGTGACCTCGCGCGCCGGGGCGGGCTCGCCGAGCCTCGCCGCCACGAACGCGATCGCCCGCCGCTCGGCCCAGTACGCCTCGTTGCCTGGCGCGTCCGCCGCCAGAAAGGCGCAGTGTCCGCCGTGGGGCACGATCTCGCACGTGATGGCCGGGTTGCCCGTCACCGCCGGGACCCGGAACTGCTCGGGGGGCACGAACGGGTCGTCGGCGGCGCTGATGACGAGGGTCGCCACCGTGACGCGATCGACGACCCGCATCGCGCTCGCGCGGAAGTAGTAGTCCTCGGCGCTCGCGAACCCGTGGTGGGGCGCCGTGTAGCAGGCGTCGAACGCGCGGATGGTCTTCAGACCGCCGAGCGGCGACGTGTCGAACTGCCCCGGCCAGCAGCGGCTCTTCCGGCGCACCCGGCTCCGCAGATTCCGCATGAAGTTCCACTCGTAGATGCGGTTCTCGCGCCGCTCGAGCGCGGCCATGCAACGCGGGAGGTCGATGGTCGGTGAGACGGCCACGACGGCCGCCACGAGGTCCGCGGCGTCCCGCCCCAGCTCGCCGGCGAGCTTCACGGCGAGGTTTCCGCCCAGCGAGTAGCCGACGAGCCCCACCGGCGCCAGGCCATCCACGAGACGAAGCTCGCGCAGGACCGCGAGGGGATCGGCCGTCAGCCCGGAGTGGTAGAACTTCGGCGACAGGTGTTCGGTGTCGCCGCAGTTGCGCTGGTTGAGCGCAATCGCGTTCCAGCCCCGGGCGTACGCCCGCTCGGCCAGGCCGAGGATGTAGTGGGCGCGGCTCGATCCCTCGAGCCCGTGCAGCGCGACGAGCGTGGGGCGCGTAGGCCGGTCCGGCTGCCAGTAGCAGTCGGCGGCGACGCTCGACTCCGGGTCCACCTGGAACGTCCGTCGGGTCGGCCGCGGCAGTCTCGGAAAACGTCGCGGGCGCGCCCACGCCGCGAGCGTCATCAGGTGGCGGTTCCGCAGGCCGCGCGGTGGCTCGTATGGCAAGGCTCGATCGGTCACGCCCGTCCAGTGTACTCTGGCGGCACCATGCGACTGGCCCGCTGCTCGACGCGCCGCGACCGTCCCGATGCCGAGCCCCGGATGGGGCTGTGGCTGCCGGAGGCGGGTCTCTTCGTCGATCTCGCGGCCGCCCTCGAGTCGGCCCGTGTCGCCTCGGGCGCCCCGCCGGCGAACGACCCGGCCTGGTTCGACCTCGACGGGCCCTGGGTCGCGGCGGCCCGCACGCTGGCCAGCAGCCTCGCGTCCGATCCGGCGCATCTGGCCCCCTGGCGCCGCTCCGGGGTGGCTGTCGATGCCGGCGACCTCCGGTGGGCGCCGCCGGTGGGTCGTCCCGGCAAGGTGGTGGCCGTCGGCCTCAACTACCGGGATCACGCCGCTGAGGCGGGCTGGCAGGTGCCCGACTCACCGGTCGTCTTCGCCAAGTTCGCCTCGTGCCTGGTGGGCCACGACACGCCGATCGCGCGCCCGGCCGGCTCCGAGCGCGTCGACTTCGAGGCCGAACTCGCCGTGGTCGTCGGCCGGCGCCTGCGCCGGGCCGACGAGGCCGCGGCCCGTGCGGCCGTCTTCGGCTACACGATCGCCAACGACGTGAGCGAGCGGGCCATGCAGAAGACCGACGGGCAGTGGGTGCGGGCCAAGTCGTGCGACACCTTCGGTCCGCTCGGGCCGTCGGTCGTCACGCCCGACGAGCTCCCGTCACCCGACGATCTCGCGATCAGGCTCTGGCTGAACGGACAGCTCTGTCAGGACGCGCGCACGAGCGACATGATCTTCCCGGCGACGATGTTGCTCTCGTGGCTGTCGCAGTCGTGCACGCTCGAGCCGGGCGACGTCATCCTGACGGG
>JAHDVQ010000028.1:5233-8906 GCA_023384595.1 Vicinamibacteraceae bacterium
CCGATCCCCCGATCTGCTACGATCCCCCGTCAGTCCCGTTTTTTCTCTCCCCCTGCGAGGATCCCATCATGTCGTCTCTTCTCGATTCCTTCGGCACGCGGACCCGCATCACGGCGGGCGGCCGCGAGGTCACGATCGCGAGCCTTCCGCGCCTCGAGGCCTCCGGGTTTCCGGGCGTGGCGCGGCTGCCTTTCTCGCTGAAGATCCTGCTCGAGAACCTCCTGCGCAACGAGGACGGCCGCCACGTGAAGGCCGACGACGTCGCGGCGCTCGCCCGGTGGACGCCGGCCGACACGACCGAGCGCGAGATTGCCTTCACGCCCGCCCGGGTGCTGCTGCAGGACTTCACGGGCGTCCCGGCCGTGGTGGACCTCGCCGCGATGCGCGACGGCATCACGGCGCTCGGCGGTGATCCCGGCCTCGTCAACCCGCTGCAGCCGGTCGAACTCGTGATCGATCACTCGGTCCAGGTCGACTACTTCGGACGCGAGGACGCCTTCGATCTGAACAGCGCCCTCGAGTATCAGCGCAATCGCGAGCGGTACACGTTCCTCCGGTGGGGGCAGCACGCGTTCGAGAACTTCCGCGTGGTGCCGCCCGAGACCGGGATCGTCCACCAGGTGAACATCGAGTACCTCGCGCGCGTGGTGTGCGAAGAGGAGCGCGACGGCGACCACTGGTGCTATCCGGACACGCTGGTCGGGACCGACTCGCACACGACGATGGTGAACGGGCTCGGCGTCGTGGGCTGGGGCGTGGGCGGCATCGAAGCCGAGGCCGCGATGCTCGGCCAGCCGTGCTCGATGCTCGTGCCCGAGGTCGTGGGCTTCAGGCTGACGGGGAAGCTCCCCGAGGGCGCCACGGCCACGGACCTGGTGCTCGTCATCACCGAGATGCTGCGCAAGAAGGGCGTCGTCGGGAAGTTCGTCGAGTTCTTCGGCGGCGGCCTCGACAACCTGACGATTGCCGACCGCGTGACGATCGGCAACATGTGCCCCGAGTACGGCGCGACGGTGGCCATCTTCCCGATCGACGCGATGACGCTCGACTACCTGCGTCTCACCGGGCGCGACGAGCGGAAGGTCCAGACCATCGAGGAGTACGCGCGCGCGCAGGGGCTGTTCAGGACCGCGTCGACGCCCGACGCGATCTACTCGGACACGATGACGCTGGATCTGTCGACGGTGACGCCGAGCCTGGCCGGCCCGCGCCGCCCGCAGGACCGCGTGCCGCTCGACGAGGCCAAGACGAAGTTTGCGCAGGCGCTCGGGCAGATGCTCACCGAGCCGCGCAAGGCCTCCAAACCCGTGCTCGCCTCGGGCGGAGGCGGCGCCGCGGTCGCCGAAGCGCCGGCGGCGGCGGTGGCCGGGCTCGATCACGGCGCGGTGGTCGTGGCCGCCATCACGAGCTGCACGAACACCTCGAACCCGAGCGTGATGATCGGCGCCGGGCTCGTGGCGAAGAAGGCGGTCGAGAAGGGCCTCGTGACCAAGCCCTGGGTGAAGACCAGTCTCGCGCCGGGCTCGAAGGTCGTCACCGAGTACCTGCACCACTCGGGATTGCAGGCCTATCTCGATCGTCTCGGCTTCAACGTCGTGGGCTACGGATGCACGACCTGCATCGGCAACAGCGGACCGTTGCCCGACGAGGTCGCGCAGACGGTCTATGAGAAGAACCTGGTGGTGGCCTCGGTACTCAGCGGCAACCGCAACTTCGAGGGCCGCATCCAGCCCCAGGTGCGGGCCAACTACCTCGCGTCGCCGCCGCTCGTCGTGGCCTACGCGCTCGCAGGTTCGATGAGCGTGGACCTCACTCGCGAGCCGCTCGGCACCGGGAGCGACGGCCAGCCCGTCTACCTGCGCGACATCTGGCCGAGCGAAGCCGAGATCCAGCAGACGATGCTGGCGTCGGTGAAGGCCGAGATGTACCGGGCGAAGTACGCCGACGTGTTCAAGGGCGACACGCGGTGGCAGGAACTGCCCGTGCCCGAGGGCGATCGCTACGCCTGGGCCGACGACTCGACCTACATCCGCAACCCTCCGTACTTCGACGGGCTGACGGCCACCCCGCCGCCGCTCGCCGACATCGTGGGCGCGCGCGTCCTCGCGGTCCTCGGCGACAGCGTGACGACCGACCACATCTCGCCGGCCGGCTCCATTCCGCCCGACGGGCCCGCAGGCAGGTATCTGATCGCGCACGGCGTCGAGCCGCGCGACTTCAACTCGTTCGGCGCGCGCCGCGGCAATCACGAGGTGATGATGCGCGGGACGTTCGCCAACATCCGCCTGCGCAACCAGCTCGCGCCGGGCACCGAGGGCGGCGTCACGCTGCACCTGCCCGACGGCGAGCAGAAAAGTATCTACGACGCGGCGATGCAGTACAAGGCCGACGGCGTGCCGCTCATCGTGCTGGCGGGGAAGGAGTACGGCTCGGGCTCGTCGCGCGACTGGGCGGCCAAGGGCACGGCGCTGCTCGGCGTGAAGGCGGTCATCGCCGAGAGCTTCGAGCGCATCCACCGCAGCAACCTGGTGAACATGGGCGTGCTGCCGCTGCAGTTCCTCGCGGGCGAGTCGGCGTCGGGCCTCGGGCTCTCGGGGCACGAGGTGTTCCGGATTGCCGGCGTCGCGTCGCTCGCGCCGCGCTCGAACGTCGTCGTCGAGGCGGCCGCTCCGGACGGCACGCGGCGCGAGTTCACGGCGCGCGTGCGCATCGACACGCCCGAGGAGCTGCAGGCGTTCCACCACGGCGGCATCCTGCCGTACGTGCTGCGGCAGCTCGCGGCGCGTCCCCGTGCATGAGGGATGCTGAGCGCAGACGGGATCAAGGCGCGGGCACGCCAGCTCGGGTTCGCCCTGTGCGGCATCGCCCGCGCCGAACGCTACGACAGCCTCGCCTTCTTCGATGAGTGGCTCGCCCGCGGCTACGCGGGCGAGATGCACTACCTCGCGCGATCGGCCGAGCGGCGGCGCGACGTGCGCCACGTGCTGCCCTCGGCGCGGTCGGTCATCTCGCTGGCGACGCTCTATCACACCGACCGGCCGTATTCGACCGAGGTCACCGACCCGGGCGAGGCGCTCGTCTCGCGCTACGCGTGGGGCGACGACTACCACGAGGTCGTTGGCGCGCGCCTCGACGCCCTCGTCGCGTGGATGCGCGAGGCGAGCCCCGAGCCGTTCGACGCCAGGCCGTACGTCGACACGGGCCACGTGCAGGAGCGCGCCTACGCGCAGGCGGCCGGGCTCGGGTGGGTCGGGAAGAACACCTGCCTCATCAACCCCGAGATCGGCTCGTGGGTGTTCCTCTCGGAGATCCTGTGCAGCCTCGATCTGCCGGCCGACGAGCCGGGCCTCGACCAGTGCGGCACCTGCACGCTGTGTCTGGAGGCCTGCCCGACCAGCGCGCTCGTCGAGCCCGGCGTGATGGACGCCAGGCGGTGTCTCGCGTATCTCACCATCGAACTGAAGGGCGAGATTCCCGGCGAGTTCCACGAGCCGATGGGGAGCCACGTCTTCGGCTGCGACATCTGCCAGGAGGTGTGCCCCTACAACCAGGCGCCGCCCGTGTCGGACGATCCGCATTGGCACCCGCGCCCCGCGCTCGATCGCCCGGCGATCGCCGGCCTCGCCGCGATGAGCGACGACGAGTTGCGGGCCACGATTCGCCGCTCGGCCAT
>JAHDVQ010000028.1:9006-12234 GCA_023384595.1 Vicinamibacteraceae bacterium
CAAGGGCCTCCGCCGCAATCTCGCGATCGTCGTGGCGAAGCGCGAGCGGGACTAGGCCTTGGGCCTTGGGCCTTGGGCCTTGGGCCTTGGCCCTTGGGCCTTGGCACTTGGGCCTTGGCACTTGGCCCTTGGCCCTTGGGCCCCGGACAAAGCCTGTAGCCCAGAGCCCGCAGCCCGTAGCCTCCAGCAAGGCCCGTAGCCCAGAGCCCGTAGCCCGTAGCCTGTATGATGGATCCATGTCCGCCGCCCGCCAGGTGAGTTCGCTGGCGCCCTCGTTGCTCGTGTCGATGCCGCAGCTGCTCGACCCCAACTTCGCTCGCACCGTCGTGCTCCTCTGCGAGCACACGCCCGAGGGGGCGTTCGGTCTGGTGCTCAACCGGCCGAGCGAGACGTCCGCGTTCGAGGCCGTGCAGCTGACGCCGCCGCCCGCGCGCGACGGCGGAGTGATGCTGTGGATGGGCGGACCCGTCGAACCGCAGCGAGGCTGGATCCTGCTTGGCGAGGAACCCGACGAAGGCGAGAGCGTGGAGGTGTCCGACGGGCTGTATCTGTCGACGTCGCCCGACGTGCTGCGGCGCCTCATCGAGACCGCGCCGGCCCGCGCACGCGTGCTCACCGGGTATGCCGGATGGGGTCCGGGGCAGCTCGACGCGGAACTGGAGGCCTCGGCCTGGCTGCTGGCCGACGTCGCGGTCGACCTCATCTTCGACGGAGAGGCGGCCGGCATGTGGGAGGCCGTCATCCGCCACCTCGGGGCCGACCCCGCCATGCTCCAGATGGGACACGGAGTCCACTGACCCTGTTATCATCCTCCCGTCGAGTTATCCGGGAGGGGACCATGCGCCCGCTCACCTGGTTGGTTTCCGTCGTGGCCCTGTCCGCCGCGGTGTCGGCCGCTGCCCAGGTGCCTGCCTCTCCCCCGGCCCCTCCCCCCGCCGCGCCTGTCGCGCCCGCCACGCCCGCTCCGCCCGGCCCGCCGGTGCAGCAGCCCGTCACGCCCCAGCCTGATGCGGTCGGCGATGAGACGGCCGGCTACGCCTGGGCCGGCGCCTGCAAAGAGTGTCATGCCGAGGTGCACGCGGCGTGGAGCCACACCAAGCACTCGACGGCCCTCAACCGCCTGCGCGGTGACGATCGAACGGGCACGGCCTGTGTCGGATGCCACGTGACGGGACCCGCGCGTCTGCTCTCCGAGGGCGCCGACGTGAAGAACGCCGGCGTGCAGTGCGAGGCCTGCCACGGTCCCGGACGCGCGCACGCCGAGGCCGCCCGTGCGGGATCGCCGGCTTCTGCCGTCATGGTCCGGAAGGTTCCCGAATCGACCTGCGTCGCGTGCCACAACGAGAAGAGCCCGCATTATCGGGGCTTCTTCTACAGCGCGTTGATCGGCCTGGTGCACAAGACCAAGTAGCCCCGCCCGGCTCCAGAAACGGCCGCGGCGGCCGATTGTTTGAGACGGGATGGACCGTCTCGTCACGCTCGCCGCCTCGTCGTCGCCCTCACGATCCGCCCGGCTCGGAGATCGCCACGTAGTCGACGCCACCGGCGCGCGCCGGGAGGTGCTGCGCCTTGCTCCGTCCCTGGCGGCGAATCAGGATTTCGTCCGCGCGCTGCGGCGTTCGATCGACGCGCTCGCGTCGTTCCACCACCCGGGATGTGGTGCGCCCGCCGCAGTCGAGCAGCGCGACGGGCACCTCGTTGTCGTGGCGCCAGCCGTGCCCGGCCGGACGCTGAGCGAGGTGCTCGAGGCGTGCCAGGCGGGGCGGCGCCGGATGACGACCAGTTCGGTACTGTTCGTGCTGCGCGAGATCATCGCGGCCGTGCGCGCCCAGCACGCGCATCGCTCGAGGACGTGGCACGGCCAGATCACCTCCGATCACGTCCACATCACGAACGACCTGCGGGTCGGCCTGAGCGCCCACGTGTTCGGCGCGGCCCTCGCCGCGCTGCCCTTCGCGTCCGCCTCGGACTGGTGGCGCGAGTGGGCGACCCCGGTGCCCCCCGACAACGCGCTGCCGCGGTTCAGCCCGAAGACCGACCAGCTCCAGATTGGCGTGCTCGCGCTCTCGATGCTGATCGGCCGACGTCTCGCCGAGGACGAGTACCCCGCGAAGGTGAAGACGCTGCTCGCCGAGGCGTCCGAGACCAACCTGCTCGGCGATCGCATCGCGCTCGGGCAGCCGCTCAGGAAGTGGCTCGAACGGGCGCTGTGGTTGGCCGACAGGGGGCCGTTTCCCACGATGGGGTCGATGGACCAGCAGCTCGGGGAGCTGTTGAGCGACGACCTCGGCTACGTGGCCGTGCCCATCGCAGCCGACTTCGGGATCGCCCCCGAGGAGGAGGCCGCGGCGGCGGCAGCCGACGAGGCAGTGGAGCGGGCGTTGGCCGACAGCTCGCCTGTCGCGACTGATGACGCTGGCCGCTCGCCGATCGCCCCGCCGGCACCGGCCGACGCGATCGCCGAGAACGCCGCGGCGGAGCCATCCGGGGCAGTTACCGATCCAGTCGCGCTGACCGATCCGGTCGCGCTGGCCGATCCGGTCGCACTGGCCGATCCGATCGCGCCGGCCGATCCGGTCGCGCCGGCCGATCCGGTCGCGTGGGCCGATCCGGTCGCGCCCGCGGAAGGTCTGTGGCTCGAGCCGGACAATCCAGTCGAGCCCCAGCAAGGTCTGTGGCTCGAGCCGGGCGATCCCCTCCCACCCGACATCGAGATCCTGCTGGCCGAGAGCGACGTGCTCGACGCAGTCGCCGACTGGCGCGCTTCACAGGGGCAGCTGCTGATCGAGCCCGACCCGGATCCCGCGGACCTTGTTCCCGACGCGGCGCCTGTCCTGGCGGTGTCCGACAGCCCGCCGCCCGCGCCCGAGCCCGGCACTGACGTGGAGCAGGCACCCGATCCCTTGCCTCCCGCCAGCGACCTCAGCGTTGACGAGCCATCGTTGCCCATCGCGGTGCCGCCCATCGCCGTGCCGCCCATCGCGGTGCCACCCAACGCGGTCCCACTTGATGCGGTGCCACTTGACGCGGTGCCGCCCATCGCGGTGCCGCCCATCGCGTCGCCGCCCATCGTGGTGCCACCCAGCCCGACGGAGCAGGCGGGGCCCGGCGTCGCTCACACGCTGCTGCAGTATGCGCCCTGGCGCTCGCCGAGCATGCCGGTCGACGCGGCCCCGGCAGGTGCAGACGCAGGCGATGCCGATGCGTCGATGGCGGCCGGTGACTGCA